>NZ_JBQENS010000008.1:0-241077 GCF_052044465.1 Pseudomonas sp. 22490
CAATGTCATCAACTTTGGAAATTATCCATAAATATCATATAATTAGCGCTCAAATCAGTGCATGGGAGAAGCCCTTTTGACTACCTATACCGCATCGCTTGACACCGCCAGCCAAACCCTGGCTTGAAAATTGTACAAAAAATAACCAGCCCGCTCGATTGTCCCGCCTTCATCGCCGCCCACCGCCAGAATCCTCAAGACTTTACCCGCCGACGCCAGCTCACCTTCAAGAACCTCGTCCTGTTCCTGCTCAATCAGCCGCGCACGGCCCTGCAAACCGAACTCGATCAGTTCTATCGCGTACTCAATCAGGCGTCGACTGAGACGCAAATGGTCACTGCGCAGGCCTTCTGCAAAGCGCGCAAAAAGCTCAACCCCGAGGTATTTGAAAGTCTCAATCGCCTCCTGCAGCAACAAATTGACTGCTTCGGGCTGCGTCAGAAGTGGCGTGGGCTGAGGGTGCTCGCGGTGGATGGCTCGACCGTGCATTTACCCCTGGAGTCGACCATGGCGACCTTCTTTGGCAGTCACTCTGGCTTTCCCATGGCTCGCTTGTCCACACTCTACGAAGTCGCTGACGGTCAAACCTTGCATAGCCTGATCGTGCCCCTGACAGTCGGTGAGCGCGACTGTGCCCATCTGCACCTTGAGCACCTGCCGGCTGACAGCCTGACGCTGTTTGACCGTGGTTACCCTGGGCACTGGTTATTCGCGCTGTTCGCGCAGCAACAGCGGCACTTTCTGATGCGCCTGCCCTGTGGCTATAACGCCCAGGTCAAAGCGTTTCTACACTCTGGCCAAGTTGAAGACACACAGCTTTTCGTGGCCAACCATCCTGAAGCACGTCTGTTCTGCTCCGAGGCTGGCGTTGATCCTGCCAGCCAGATCGAGCTGAGACTGATCCGGGTCGAGTTGGCCAACGGCGAAAGCGAAGTATTGCTGACCTCGCTGCTGGATCGAGAAGCCTTTCCCGCTGAGGTGTTTGCCGAGCTTTACCACCGCCGCTGGGGCATCGAAACCGACTTCCGTCGCCTCAAACAAACCCTGACGCTGGACAACTTCAGCGGCCGCAGCGTGACCGCTGTAAAGCAGGACTTTCATGCCGCTCAACTGTTGAAGAACCTGGCGCTGTTGATGCAGCACCTGCTACAGCCGGTCATCGAACAGCGCCACAAAGGTCGCAAGCTGCGATGGAAAGTCAACTTCACCCAAGGCGTGTCACGGCTCAAAAATACCCTGGTCGAGCTGCTGGTGCGGCACTGTGCTCAGGGGCTGAGCAATGTGCTGGCCTTGATGGCTAAAAGCCTCAGTGCCGTACGCTCAGGCCGTAGCTTTGCGCGCCAACGCAAACGCGCAGCCAGCCGAGGTTGTGAGGGCTACAAACCGACGCGCTGAAGAAACACCACCGCCCAACCTCCGTGCAAAAAAAGCTGGCCACAAGCGGTCGGCATAGGCTCGTCCGGAGGACGAGAAATCTCGCCTAGACAGCCGGAACAGACGATGATCACATCACCGCCAGCCCAGCTAGACCGCCTGATTGAGCGGCAGAGGCCTGGTCATCGCCCGACGGCCATGGCGGCTGGCTGCTTCGGGGGGCTTGCCTTGGGCAGGGCTGCAGCTTAGGTTGATGACATTGGATGGTTGGCTCCCTCCGAGAGAACGAGTTTGTTGCCACGTTCGTCGCTAATCGTAAGATTAGCGCCTCGCTCTACACGATACTTTCGACCCTCCTTGGTCTTGAGCCTGGCGAGTTTTCCATACGGGTCAAACTCTATAGTTTCGTTGAGCTCCGAGGTATAGAAAAATCTTCCTGCTAGTCGGCTAAGCTTTCCCAGATCCGTGAGGGAAGTTAGATCTCTCCCGGCCCCACTGAACTCCGAAACCTTTCCGTCTTCGCGGTAAAGTAGGTAGCTATCATCCTTGCGTGTTATGCGCGCAGAGAACGAATGACGCCATAATCCGTCCAGGCCATTGTAGTGTCGGGCAAGCGGAATCGGGGTTATTAAGTCATGCTCGACCTGATATTTGTTGCCATTGGTGATGTTGACCGGGTTTCCTGCGCAACCCTCCGGCGGCGGAGCCCCCTTGTCGGGGCCATTTTTATCTGGAAGCTTACAGCCACCGTCATTCATTTCGTAACCGGGGCGGCAATCGCAGCTTCCTGTCTCGTTATTAAGCTCAGCCCCTAGTGGGCAGCTGTTGCCGATCAAGGTAGCTCCCGAGGTCTGCCAAGTAATCCCGCCAGTACCCGAAACATTGCATTGAACCCACTTGGGATTCATTTTCTCAATTTTTTTTAGCCAGTTTTTCGATGTATTATCGAAGTAGTACTGGCACGCCGCCGCATAGGATGGAAAGAAGGCTGTAGGTTCCCCTGGTATGCTAATTTTCCATTGATAAAGTTCAGCATTAGCGCTCTGGGCGAAGAACAACGTGAACATTAAACGCGTTACAGAACGTAGCCTCCCCTGAGCTAATAGACTTGCCTTAGTCCTCATTTATCCTTTCTCCTGGGCCACAAAAAGCTTCGTTTCCTGCCACTTCCGGTTCGCAGTGAAGCCCCCTCGATCATCTACCCGGCTTACTATTCGCCCCAAATCCAGTGCCGATCATATCCGGCAGTCGAGTTTCGTATAGATGTTCACTGTATTCCGTGAGCCAGTCTTAAGAACCGACGGCGTTTACGCAAATTTCTGTCCGTGAGCCAGACGGGAGCAAGCACGCGGCCAAGGTGATTAAGCCAGGAATCTACCGACCTCGGACGAGGTGGCGCAGTCGGCCTGCCTTGCGGCCACCGCCGGCGGCAAAAACTCCAATGGAGGACGGCCAATGAGGATACCGTCCCGCTATGCCCAAGGACGATGAAACGACACCCCGGCAAAACCGGAAAATCGCCAGTTCGGATCTCCTGCAATGCAGGAAAACTCCCGGTATCTCGCCCAGGCTAAAGGACGCAAAACGTTCTTTTGAGCTGGGGACGAAATTCCTGAATTTTCAGGAGAGGGTCGCGCGACCGTGCCCACAATTTTGAGGAGACAGTCAGGCACCACAGATCACGACCACTACTAATGGGGGAAAGTGAGAAAAACCTACCTTGCCAGACCAGTCGCCGAGGGATCCCACCCGATACGGTACAAAAGCGTGCCCGTCGCATGTGCCGGAGACTTTCCCGCCATATACCGGAAAATTTTCCGGCATGGCTTGGCCAGGATCTGCAATGATTCCGCACTCCCTCTCCGGCCAGAGTCCGGAAAGTTTCTGGCCCCTCCTGATCGGCGGAAAATTCCGCCTATCTCCAGCACCTCATTCGCCTGGATGCGATCTGCCGGCACCGCCCTTAGGCACACCATCACATCGAGCCCAAACCTCGACGTAATGGCACTAGGCTAGAACTGCCCGGAAAACCACAATGAGGACGTGCTCTCGATGAAGGTGAAAGATCTCGAAGCTGCATCCAGCGATGCGCTTGGTAGGGTATTCGGAGGATTAAGAACGCGCGCGAAGGTCGCGATGAGAAGGGAAAGCGAGGATCGAGCTTACCGGGAGCGGCGCAGGCCACCCGGTTGTCCTGCTGGCGCTGACGACAGACATTTGAGCTGGCCGGCATGGAAAAGCCCCGTCTGAGCGATTCAGGACGAGGCTTTCTTTGTAGGCTTACTGCACCCTCCATGCCCTGACAAAGAACTGGCCCGGGAGAAGCGATGTGCGGTAAGTGCCCGATATATTTGGCGTCCCGGAGAGGGGTCGAACCTCCAACCTTCCCCTTAGGAGGGGGATGCTCTATCCAATTGAGCTACCGGGACACGCCGGACATGGCGAGCGGTGCGCCGCGTCCGGGCGGCATGTTAACGGCAGAGAAAGCGTTTGTCATGCCACTGCCACCAAGGCTGCGCATAATTTTCCGCAACCCTGGAGGTGCAGCATGAACCAGACCGTCGCCATTCCCGCCGCACAGGACCTGCCGGACGCCCCGCGCCAGCCGCGGATACCGGACTCCCCCTTCGCCAGCTTCGACGTGCGGATCGCCAGCGAGCACGACGCGCCGCGCCTGTCGTTGCTGCTACAGCAACTCGGTAGCGCCGATCCGCGCCCGGACCCGGCGTTGCTGGCCATCCAGCTGCAACGACCGCACGGCGACCGGGTCACCCTGGTGGCCGAGCGCGGCGAGCGCCTGCTCGGCACCTGCACCCTGCATCTGATCGAACACCTGGCGCACGATTTCGCCCGCTCGGCGATTCTCGAAGACATGGTGGTCGACCGCCACGCCCGCGGCCAGGGCGTAGGCCGCGAACTGATCGGCCGGGCCGTGGAGCGCGCGCGCAGTTGGGGCTGCTACAAACTGGCGCTTTCCAGCCACCAGGACCGGGAAACCGCGCAGCGCTTCTATGCCCCGCTAGGGTTCACCAGCCACGGCGTAAGCCTGGCGCTGCAACTGGGCTGACATCATCATGCATTTTGCAACCGGTAAAATGCCCATCCGTGCAAAGTGCATGCGAGAGAGTCTCGGGCACATATATAATTCATTGATTTAAAAGGATTTTTTATAGAAAAAAGTTGGCACAACCGCTGCTACAAGACCCTCAGGATCAAACCTTGGCCATCTGCCTGGCAAAGCTACGAAATGGAGGTGAACATGAGCAGCTCACGCAACCTGGTCGGCACCGGACTTCTTTCCCTGCTGGCTCTCGTAGTCTTCCAGAACAGCGCACTGGGCGACGAGGACAGGACGCAGGAACGCAACGGCGAAAGGCCGGTAGTGCTGGACAGCAACGCAACGCCGCAGTGGGCACCCGCTGCGCAACAACTGGTGATCCAGGCGCCCGACGAATCCCCGCGCATCGTCACCGTAGGCGAGGACGAGCGCGGCACGGCGCTGGTGACCGCGGCCGACGAACAGGCCTGGACATTCTGACGAAGCAAGCGCCGGGAGTCCGGCATCCAACGACGCTACACCGCCGCACAGGTCCCCGGGATGCTGGCGAGCGGAAAGGGAGAAAGAACATGTGGATCCTGGCTTTGCCGCTGACCGCCCTGGCCCTTTCGGTCGGCGTCTACGGGCTGCTCTGGCTGATAGAGCGCGGAGGAGACGAATATCCAGCGAAGCTTCCGCTGAGCGACAAGGGCGCCACGGAACCTCGGCGCCACTGAGCCGGCACAAGGAACAGCGAGCCCGACGGAGAGGGCTCCGGGAGCGAAACCATGTCACGATCCGCCGTCATTCTTCTGTTCGTAGTGATCGCCAGCGCGATCCTGGCGCTGAGCCTGCCGCCCGAGGCCACCCTCCTCGCCTGGTGCGCCTGGGGTCTGCTGGGCATTTCCGGCGCATGGCTGCTGTTTGCACTGGTGGTAGGTCGGCGAATCCGCTTCGATCCAAGCCTGGACTGATTTCGCCCGCAGCGCTTTGCCGGGCGCTACAGCGTCGCTCACAGCGGCAGGCACACGCCGTCGCGCGCCAGTTCCACCCCTTCGGGCAACGCAGCGGGGTGGTCCAGCAGCCAGGCGTCCAGCGTATGCCCGACGTGAGTCAACACGGCCCGCCGGGGACGCAGCGATTCGATGCACTCCAATGCCCGCGTGAGGTCGTTGTGGTTGCGCGGCGGCCGCTCCTGCGGCGGCATCGAGCAGTCCAGCACCAGCAGGTCCAGCGGCGCCGCGAGCAATCGCGAGGCGCTGTCCGCCGGCAGCCCGACGGTATCGGTGAGGTAGGCCAGGCGCCGTATCGTTCCCTCCTCGGAAGCCCCCTCCAGCAAGTAGCCGAAGGTTGGCTTCGAGTGGACCAGCGGCAACGCGGTCGCCGCCAGCGCGCCCCACTGGCGCCGCTCGAAGGCGCCGAAGGGCTGGCTGAAATCGAGGATGCCCGGATGCTTGTAGAGGTCGGCGAGGCCCTCCGGGTCAGCCGGGCCGTGCACCGGGATCACCAGACCCTGGCCCCAGCGCAGGTGCAGCAGGCCCTGGGCGTGGTCGGCGTGGTAATGGGTCTGGAGGATGCCATCGAGGCTATGGGGCGGGAAGCGCTCGCAGAGATCGACCAGGCCGCTGTCGATCAGCCAACGCTGGCCGGCGCACTCCAGCAGCGCGCTACAGGGACGGCGACGCAGGCCGGCGTCGGCGCGGGCGTTGCGACAGGCCGGGCAATCGCAACCGTAGACCGGCACCTGGCGGGCGTCGCCGGTGCCGAGCAGGGTCAGGCGCATGCGCGGTCGCTGCCGAGACGAGCCAGGAGGGTGCGTAGCGTGTCGTCGAGATCACCGGAGTTGTCCAGTTGGAACAGCGGGCCCTCCAGGCCGGCGGCGAACTCGGCGTTACGCGCCAGGCGCGCCTCGATTTCCTCGGGGCTTTCCCGGCCGCGCGCCAGCAGGCGCTGGCGCAGCACCTCGGGTTTCACCCCGAGCAGGACCGCGAGCAGATCCGGATAGCGCCGGCGGGCCTGCGCCAGGTAGCCGCGCGAGCCGTTCACCAGCACGTCGTAGCCCTGCGCCAGCCACTCGTCGATCTGCACCGGAATGCCATAGCAAAGGCCGTTGGCGCGCCAGCTCATGGCGAACGCCGAGGCCCGCTCGAGGGTGTCGAACTGCGCCGGAGTCACCGCCTGGGCGTCCTCCCCCACCGCTTCCGCGGAGCGCGTGATCACCCGCCGCACGATACGGCAGCCGCGCAGCGCCAGGGGCTCGCGCGCGGCCTGCAACAGGCTGTCCTTGCCCGAGCCGGAAGGCCCCATCAGATAAATCAGTCTGCCTGTCATCAGAACACTCTCTGCCCGCCGCGCCAGACCTGACGCACCACCGGCTGGTTGTTGCCGAGCGCCCGCGCCTGCAGCAGATCGGCGCGCAGGCCGACGCGGATTTCGCCACGATCGGTCAGCCCGGCGGCCAGCGCCGGGGTACGGCTGACCATCGCCACCGCGCGCGGCAGGTCGTAGCGGATCGCATCATACTCGCTGTGCTCGCCGGCGAGCAGCAAGGCCGCATGCAGCAGGCTGGCCGGATAGTAGTCGCTGGAAAGGATATCCAGCACGCCGATTCCCGCCAGTTGCGCCGCCGCCACGTTGCCCGAGTGGGAACCGCCGCGGACCACGTTGGGCGCGCCCATCAGCACCTGCAGGCCGTGCTCGTGGCTGGCCCTGGCGGCCTCCACGGTGGTCGGGAACTCGGCGATGGCCATGCCGTAGCCGGCCGACTCGCGGACATGCGCGAGGGTCGCGTCGTCATGGCTGGCCACCGACAGGCCGCGTCCCTGGCAGACATCGACGATGGCCGCACGGGCGGCGTCGCTGTAGCGCTCGGAGTTGGCTACCTGCTCGACGATGAAGGCGTCCATCTCGGCATCGCTCAGGTGGTACTTGCCCTGGTAGTACTCGCGGTACTTCTCCAGCCTGGCGAACTGGCGCTGGCCGGGGGCGTGGTCCATCACCGAGACCAGTTGCACCAGCGGATGCTCGACCAGTTCGCGGAACACCTCCAGCGTCTGCGGATGGCTGACCTCGCAACGCAGGTGCAGGCGATGGTCGGCGCGCGCGTCGCCGCTGGCGGCGGCCTCGCCGATGGCCTCGAGCATCTTCGGCAACTGCTGCATGCGCTTGCCCTTGGGGTTGACGTCGCCGATGGACAGCGCGTCGAACACCGTGGTGATTCCCGCGGCGACGATCTGCGCGTCGTGCGCCAGCACCGCCGAGGCCGATGGCCAGTCGACGCCGGGACGCGGGGTCATGTGCTTCTCCAGGTTGTCGGTGTGCAGCTCGACCAGACCGGGCAGCAGGTAGTCGCCCCCCAGGTCCTCGGCCCCGGCCAGGTGGCTGCGGCCTTCGTCGACCGCGGCGATCAGGCCGTCGCGCAGCAGCACGCTGCCGACGAAGACCCGCTCGGCGCTGACTACCCGGGCATTGCTGAGAACGCGTTCAGACGACATGGGCTTGCTCCTGGCGGGAAAGCTCCTGGCTCATGTCCAGGTAGCGGCTGGCCACCGCCTCGCGGGCGGCGCGGTCGTGGAAGATGCCGATCAACGCGGCGCCAGCGGCCTTGGCTTCGCCGATCAGCTCCAGCACTACCTGGCGGTTGGCTTCGTCGAGGGACGCGGTCGGCTCGTCGAGCAGCAGGATCGGCCACTCGACCATGAAGCCGCGGGCAATGTTGACGCGTTGCTGCTCGCCGCCGGAAAAGGTACCCGGCGCCAGTTGCCAGAGGCGTTCCGGGATGTTCAGCCGGGCCAGCAGGCTGCGCGCCCGCAGTTCGGCGCTGTCGCGGCTCCAGCCACGGGCCAGGGCCGGCTCCATGACCACGTCGAGGGTCGCCACCCGCGGGATCACCCGCAGGAACTGGCTGACGTAGCCGAGGGTCTGGCGACGCACGGCGAGCACCTCGCGAGGCTCGGCGCCGACCAGTTCCAACCAGTCGCCGGCGTGGCGCAGGCGGATGCTGCCGCCGGCCGGCAGGTAGTTGCCGTAGAGCGTGCGCAGCAGGGTGCTCTTGCCGGCGCCGGAGCGTCCGTGGAGCACCAGGCATTCGCCACCGGCGACATTGAAGTTGAGCCCGCGCAGCACATTGAGCACTACGCCCTGTTGCTGGTGCAGGGTGAAGGTCTTGCTGAGGTCGCGGACCTCGATCAGGTTGTTCATCGCTACTTCTCCGGGCGCCCGTCGCGCGGACCGGCGCCGACGCTTCGGCTCAGGGTTGCAGGACCGACGACACCAGCAATTGCGTGTACGGATGCTGCGGGTCGTCGAGAATCTGGTCGGTGAGACCGGCTTCCACCACCCGCGAACGGCGCATGACCATCAGGCGGTCGGCGAGCAGGCGCGCCACCGCCAGGTCGTGGGTGACGATCACCACCGCCAGGTCCAGCTCGCGCACCAGGCCGCGCAGCAGGTCGAGCAGGCGCGCCTGCACCGACACGTCGAGGCCGCCGGTGGGTTCGTCCATGAACACCAGGCGTGGCGCCGAGACCAGGTTGCGGGCGATCTGCAGGCGCTGCTGCATGCCGCCGGAAAAGGTTCGCGGCAGGTCGTCGATGCGCAGCGGATCGATCTCCACCTGTTCCAGCCAGTCCAGCCCGGCCTGGCGCAGCCGACCGTAGTGGCGCACGCCCTGGGCCATCAGCCGTTCGCCGATGTTGGCGCCGGCGGACACGCCCATGCGCAGGCCGTCGCGCGGGTTCTGCTCGACGAAGCCCCACTCGGTGCGCAGCAGGGTGCGCCGCTCGGCTTCGCTGGCGGCGTAGAGGTCCAGCCAGCGGTCGCCGTCGTCGCGGTAGGCGACCGTGCCGGCGTCCGGCGGGCAGCGCCCGGAGAGCAACGAGAGCAGGGTCGACTTGCCCGAGCCGGACTCACCGACGATGCCCAGCACCTCGCCGGGGTAGAGATCGAAGTCGACCTCCTGGCAGCCCTTTTCCGGCCCGTACAGGCGGGTCAGGCCACGCACCGAGAGCAGCGGCCGGTCGCGCGCGTCGAGGTTCGCATCGATGGATTCGCAGACCGCGTTCATTGCGCGTCCTCCCCTTCTTCCTGGCAGGCACGCCGCTGCGTGCAGTAATCGGTGTCGGAACAGACGAAGCGCTTTCCGCCACGGTCGTCGACGATCAGTTCGTCCAGGTAGGACTCGTGGCTGCCGCAGAAGGCGCAGCTTTCCTCCCAGCGCTGGACTTCGAAGGGGTGGTCCTCGAAGTCCAGGCTCGCCACCCGGGTGAACGGCGGTACCGCGTACAGGCGTTTCTCGCGACCGGCGCCGAACAGCATCAGCGCCGGGCTCATGTCCAGCTTGGGGTTGTCGAACTTGGGAATTGGCGAGGGATCCATCACGTAGCGCTCGTCCACCGTCACCGGGTAGGCATAGCTGGTGGCGATATGGCCGAAGGTGGCGATGTCCTCGTAGAGCTTCACGTGCATCACCCCGTAGTCGTCGAGCGCATGCATGGTCCGGGTCTCCGCCTCGGAAGGCTCGATGAAGCGCAGCGGCTCGGGGATCGGCACCTGGTAGACCATGATCTGCTCGCCGCTCAGGGCGGTTTCCGGTATCCGGTGGCGGGTCTGGATCACCGTCGCCTCCGGGGTCCGTTCGGTGGTGGCGACCCCGGCGGTGCGGGCGAAGAAACGCCGGATGGATACCGCGTTGGTGGTGTCGTCGGCGCCCTGGTCGATCACCTTGAGCACGTCGTCGGCACCGAGGATGGCCGCGGTCACCTGCATGCCGCCGGTGCCCCAGCCGTAGGGCAGCGGCATCTCGCGGCCGCCGAAGGGCACCTGGTAGCCGGGGATCGCCACCGCCTTGAGCAGGCCGCGGCGGATCATGCGCTTGGTCTGCTCGTCGAGGTAGGCGAAGTTGTAGCCCTGCTCCGGCGCGGCGCTGGCTTGCGGGGAAAGGCTCATGCGCGCTTCTCCTGGTCAGTGGGTTGCGCGGATTCGGCGACGCCGGGACGACGCAGCTTGCGAATCAGCTCCAGCTCGGACTGGAAATCGACGTAGTGCGGCAGCTTCAGGTGCGAGACGAAGCCGCCGGCCTCGACGTTGTCGCAGTGCATCAGGACGAACTCTTCCTGCTGCGCCGGCGACACCACCTCCTCGCCGTATTCCTCGGCGCGCAGGGCGCGGTCGACCAGGGCCATGCCCATCGCCTTGCGCTCGGCGTAGCCGAAGGCCAGGCCGTAGCCACGGGTGAATTGCGGCAGCTCCTCGCGGGAACCGACGAACTGGTTGACCATCTCGCACTCGGTGACCTCGATCTCGCCCACCGGCACCGCGAAGCCGAGTTCCTCGGGCTCCAGCCAGACCTCGCAGGCGCCGATGCGGATCTCCCCGGCGAACGGATGGTTGCGGCCGTAGCCGCGCTGGGTCGAATAGCCCAGGGCGAGAAGGAAGCCCTCGTCGCCGCGGGCCAGGGCCTGCAGGCGCTGGGCGCGGCCGGTGGGGAAGTCGAGCGGCTCGCGGGTGATATCCGGCACCGCGCCGGGCAGCTCGTACTCCGGCGTCATCAGGCCTTCCCGGTCGAGCAGGCCGAGCACGCGCGGACAAGGCTCCAGGGACGCGCCCCGCTCCACTTCGGGGCCGGGGTAGTCGCCCTCGGCGAGCAGGCTGAAGTCGAGCAGGCGATGGGTATAGTCGAAGGTCGGACCGAGCAGTTGCCCGCCCGGCAGGTCCTTGTAGGTCGCCGAGATACGTCGTTGCAGACGCATCCCGGCGGTGTCCAGCGGCAGGCTGGCGGCGAAGCGCGGCAGCGTGGTGCGGTAGGCGCGGAGAAGGAAGATCGCTTCCATCAGGTCGCCGGCCGCCTGCTTGATCGCCAGTGCCGCCAGTTGCTCGTCGTACAGCGAACCCTCGGTCATCACCCGCGACACGGCCAGCGGCATCTGCTGGCGGATCTGCTCCACCGACAGCTCCGGCAGCGCGGTATCGCCGCGGCGCTTGCGCGCCAGCAGGCGATGGGCGTTGTCGATGGCCTTCTCGCCACCCTTGACGGCTACGTACATCAGGCCACCTCCTCGACGGGTTCGCTGACCCGGGTACTGCGTGGCAGGCCGAGGATGCGCTCGCCGGCGGCGAAGAAGGCATCCAGGCCCCTGGGGAATTCGGTGCGTGCGGCGCGCTGTGCCCAGAACCCGGCGCTCACCGGCAACGCCACCTGGCGCACTTCGGCGATGCCCGGTCCGCGCCACTCCAGCGAGGCGCCGCCATCGAGGCCGGCGAGCTGGATCAGCAGGGTGCAGGACTGGTCCGGATAACGGTCGCTGCCGCTGTCGAAGCCGCTCAGGTCGTCCAGCTCGCCTTCGTCGAGCAAAGCGAACAGCGCCTGCTCACGCTCGGCGACGATCGGGCAGCCGCAATGGAAGGCCAGGTTGGCGCGCAACGTCGGGCTGTCGAGACCCGGCGCCAGCCACAGCGGGGTGTCGGAGTCGAGGAAGCTCAGGCACAGCGCGTAGCTGGCCGGTTGCAACGCGGCCAGCGCCGGTGCGCGGTCGAGGTTGCGCACCAGCCCCGGTTCGGCGAGGGCCTTGAGCGCCGCGCGGAAACTCCGCTGGGCATCCAGGACCGGGTCCTGGAACGCCGGTTGCAATAGCGCGGCGGTATCCGCCGGGCTGGGAAGCGAAACGCTGGTCATCAATCTTCTCCTCGGACCAGGGTGAAGAACTCCACCTTGGTAGTGGCGATTTCCGCCTCCTGGGCGGCGCGGCGCTCGGCCTGGGTGCGGGCCAGCGGTTCGATCAGGCGCGCCTGCCAGGCCGCCGCGTCGGCGCCCTGCAGGTGCGCGTCGGCCAGGGCGGCCAGTTCGGCGTGGCGCTTGTCGCGCCCGGCGACATAGCTGTAGCCGGTGCGTCCGTCACCGAGCCGCACCACGCAGCGGGTCACGGTCATCTCGCCGAGGTTGAACGGGCTGCCGGTGCCGCCCATGCGTCCGCGCACCAGGGTCATGCCGGTCTCGGCGGCGCGCAGCAGGTGATAGTCGGCATCGCGCAGGGCGTCCGCATGGGCGTCCAGCTCCTCGCGACGGGCGCGGGCGAGCACGCCCATCCAGCGCTGTCGTGCGGCGATGGTGGGATCGGAATGCAAGGCGGTCATGGGCTTCTCCTAGGGGGCGACCTGGTACTGGAAGCGATCGGCGCGGCTGATCGACTGGGCCAGTTCCACCGGTTGGCCGGTACGGTCGCGGGACAGGGTGAGGACGGTGAGCAACGGCGCATGGCGGGGCATCAGCAGGCGCGCCGCCTCCTCGCGGTTGGGCAGGCGCGCACCGATCAGGCTGTAGGTGCGGGTCAGCGGCAGGCCTTTGTCGGCCAGGTAGCGACGCAGCGAACCGCCCTGGTAGTCGGCGAGCAGCTCGCTGCGGGAAACGGCGTAGCAATGGCGGATCAGGCTCACTGGCTGGCCGTCGAGGTAACGCAGGGTGGTCAGTTCCAGCACCCGCCCGCCCTCGCCGATCCCCAGGTGGGTGGCCTCGGCGGCGCCGGCCGGGCGCTGGCGCGCCTCCAGCAGCCGGGCCTCGACCCGGTGGCCCTGGGCCGAGAGCGACTCGGTGTAGGCGTTGGCGGCGCCCATCGGGTAGATCGTCGGCGCCTCCAGGACCTGGGTGCCCTTGCCCTGGCGCCGCAGCACGCGGCCTTCGAGCACCAGTTCGTCGAGCGCCCTGCGCAGGGTATGGCGGTTCACCGCGAAGCGCTGGGCCAGCTGGATCTCGCCGGGCAGGTAGTCGCCGGGGCGGTAGGCCAGCAGTTCCTGGCGCAGCCGTTCGGCCAGTTCGCGGTACAGCGGTTCGCTTTGTCTAGACAAGTGCATGGTTTGGAAAGGGCGCACCAGGCGCCCTCCTCGCGTCGTCAGATGAACAGCTTGCGCAGGCGTTGTGACAGAACGTCGATCAGGCTCACCACCACGATGATCACGATCAGCACGGCGCAGGTCTGGCCGAACTGGAAGCCGCGGATGGCCTCCCAGAGGATCACGCCGATGCCGCCGGCGCCGACCATCCCGACCACGGTGGCGGAACGTACGTTGGACTCGAAGCGGTACAGCGAATAGGAGATCCACAGCGGCAGGACCTGCGGGATGACCCCGAAGATGACCTCCTGCAGGGCGCTGGCACCGGTGGCGCGGACGCCTTCGACCGGACCGGGGTCGATCGCCTCGACCGCCTCGGCGAAGAGCTTGGCGAGCACCCCGGTGGTACTGATGAACAGCGCCAGCACGCCGGCGAACGGGCCCAGGCCGACGGCGACCACGAAGAGCATGGCGAAGACCATCTCGTTGATCGAACGGCAGGCATCCATCACCCGCCGCACCGGCTGGTAGACCCACCAGGGCACGATGTTCTCGGAAGCCAGGATCGACAGCGGGATGGCGCAGACGATCGCCAGCACCGTGCCCCAGAGGGCGATCTGCACGGTGACCAGCATCTCGCTGAGGTAGAGCTTCCAGTTGCCGAAGTCCGGCGGGAAGAAGTCGGCGGCGAAGGTCGCCATGTTGCCGGCGTCGCGGAACAGCACGGCCGGGTTCATTTCCGCGCCCTTCCAGGACCAGGCGAGGATGGCGAGGAACAGGCCCCAGCCGACCAGGCGTCCCCAGGATGGCTTGCCGGTGGCGGCCGCCGCGGCGGTGGTGCTCAGAGTGCTCATATCGGGAATCTCGACAGCGGTATTGGCGAATCGGGTGGGCGCGGCGCCGGCCGCGCCCGGGGTGGATCAGCCGGCGTTGGCGGCGGTTTTCTGCTCGCGCTCGGCCATGCGTTTCTCCAGCTTGGCCAGCTCCTCGTCGAGGGCCTTCAGCTTGGCGGCCTTCTCCTCGGCGCCGAGGTTGGCGTTGTTCGCCACGTCGGTGCGCTGCTTGAACAGCTCGAGCTGGCGGATCGGCAGCAACTGGTCGTCGTCGGAGGGCTGGAACTTCGACCATTGCAGGTCGGCGAGGACCTTCTTCTGCTCGGCGTTGGCGCCGTACTTGAAGAAGAAGTCGCGCAGCTTGTTCTTCTGCTCGTCGCTCAGGTTGTTGCGCCACACCAGCGGGTCGCCCGGGATCAGCGGCGACTTCCAGATCACCTTGAGCTGCCTGGCCTTCTCCGGCTGGGTCAATTCCAGGCGCTCCATGCCCTCGGTATTGAAGGTGGCGACGTCGACCTGCTTGTTGGCCACCGCCAGTGCGTTGACCTCATGGCTGGAATTGAGGGTGCGCTTGAAGGCCTTGACCGGGTCGACGTTGTTCTTGGCGAACACGTAGTAGCCGGGCACCAGGTAGCCGGACGTGGAGTTCGGATCGCCGTTGCCGAAGGTCAGGCTCTTGGCGTTCGCCAGCATGTCCTCGAGGCTGTCGATCTTGCTGTCCTTGTTGGCGATCAGCAGGCTCCAGTAGCCCGGCGCGCCACTGGCGGCGACGGTCTGGGCGAAGATCTCGCCGTGGGCGCGATCCACCGCTTCCATGGCGGCCTTGTTGCCGTACCAGGCGATGTCGACCTTGTCGAAACGCATGCCCTGGATGATCCCGGCGTAGTCGGGGGCGAAGAAGGCCTTCACCTGGTAGCCGGTCTGCTGGCTCATGTCCTTGAGGAAGGGTTCCCAGATGCTCTTGAGGTTCTGCGACGACTCGGTGGAGATGATCCCGAAATTGATCACCGGCTGGTCGGCGTGCGCCATCCCGGCAAGGGAGCCGGCGAGCAGGGCGGAAGCCGCGAGCACACGACTGAAGCGTTTCAACATGGAGAGAACTCCTGGGCAGGGTTTGGCGGTTTTTTATGCGGTTCGAATGACGTCAGGCGCGCGCGAGGGTCAGTTCCGGCTGGCTCACCGCCCCTCGCCGGGCACGGTCGGAAAACAGCAGCGGGGTGTCCCCTTCGGCGCCGTAGAGTTCGTTGAGGAAGCCTTCGGAAAGGTGCTCGCTGCTGCCGTCGAAGAGGATCCGGCCGCCCTTCAGGGCCACCGCGCGCGGGCAATAGCGCAACGCGTAGTCGACCTGATGCAGGGTCACCACCACGGTCTTGCCGTCGTGGCGGTTGATATCGGCGAGGATGTCCATCACCTTGCGCGCCGACTCCGGGTCGAGCGAGGCGATCGGTTCGTCGGCGAGAATCACCTCGGCCTTCTGGGTCAGGGCGCGGGCGATGGCCACGCGCTGCTGCTGGCCGCCGGAAAGGGTCGAGGCGCGCTGCCCGGCGAAATCGGCCAGGCCGACCCGCGCCAGCGCTTCCAGGGCCTGGCGCTTCTGCTCGGCGCTGAACAGCCCCAGCGAACCGCGCCAGCGCGGCATGCGACCGAGGAAGCCGAGCAGGACGTTGTCCAGCACGCTGAGGCGGTTGACCAGGTTGAACTGCTGGAAGATGTAGCCGATGTCGGCGCGCAGGCGACGCACTTCGCCGCTCAGGCGGCCGGACGCCTGCAGGCGGCGACCCAGCACGTCGATGCTGCCGCCGTTGTCGCGGTCGCAGCGGGCGAGCCCGGCGACGTGACGCAGGAGCGTGGATTTGCCGGAGCCGGATGCACCGATCAACGCCACCATCTCGCCCGCCTGGATCTCCAGCCTCAGGTTGAAAAGCGCCTGCTTGCGGGCAAAGGTCTTGTTCAGGCTGTCGACACGGATCACCGCGCTCATCGTTCTCCCTCCAATCGGTTGCACGAAGACGCCAGCGGCGCCATCTGGTGTAGACCAAGATAGAAGGAGACTGTGTCAGCCCGGTGAAGTGACGATGACAGTCGAGTGACAATCCCTTGAACGACCGGTGGTCAGAAGGCCATCATCCAACCCCCAGTAAAAAACTAGGCTTTTGCTGAATCGCTCGCATTTCAGATAGCTGGTACTGGCAAAACGCCGGCACGCAACGCACAATTGACGTCAACTAATTGTTGTTTCCGAAATAACAGACTGAACGGCTAGCGGAAATCGTGGTCATAGGCCCGAGAACAATGAACGCTTCCTCGGCACCGCTTTTCCCTGACTCTACAGGTTCAATGTATGCGCCCACTGAAACAGGCAACTCCTACCTACTCCAGCCGTACCGCTGACAAATTCGTCGTTCGTCTGCCCGAGGGCATGCGTGAGCAGATCGCAGAAGTCGCTCGCAGCCATCACCGCAGCATGAACTCCGAGATCATCGCCCGACTCGAGCAGAGCCTGCTCCAGGAAGGGGCGCTGCAAGACAATCTCGGTGTTCGCCTGGACAGCCCGGAACTCAGCCTGCACGAGCGCGAGCTGCTGCAGCGTTTCCGCCAGCTGACCCACCGTCAGCAGAACGCGCTGGTCGCCCTGATCGCACACGATGCGGAGCTGGCCCAGGCCTGAGCGCCGAAGCCCACGCGTAGCGCTTGAAATGGCCGGCATTCGCCGGCTTTTTCTTTATGGATGGCCAAACCATGGGCGAGTAACCGCAAGGCGGTTATCCGCCGGCCCCTGTAGCGGTGGCGTTATCCCTCCAACGCCACGAGGGAGAGCCGAATGAGCTATCGCCTGGCCGCCGATGCCCTGGTCTGGCTGCACCTGGGCTTCATCCTGTTCGTCCTGTTCGGCGGCCTGCTGCCGTTGCGCTGGCCACGCCTGGCCTGGCTGCACCTGCCGGCGGTGGCCTGGGGCTGCGCGGTGGAGTTTCTCGGCCTGCCCTGTCCGCTGACCCCGCTGGAGAATCGTCTGCGCCGGGCCGCCGGGGACGCCGGCTACAGCGGCGGCTTCGTCGAGCACTACCTGTTGCCGCTGATCTATCCCGCCGGCCTGACCCCGGCGGTGCAGTGGATCCTTGGCGCCATCGTTCTGCTGCTCAACCTGATCGTCTACCTGTATCTGTTGCATCGCCGCGGTAGCCGCTGAGCCACGGATGCCACGTCATTCCGTACCTGGATAATGCTGCGCCGGCAGCGAGGCGAATCGTAGGCTGGTCTCCCCTGCCCAGCCCGGAGTCATTCCCATGCATCCCTATTTCAGTCTCGCCGGTCGCGTCGCCCTGGTCACCGGCGGCAGCCGCGGCATCGGCCAGATGATCGCCCAGGGTCTTCTCGAAGCCGGCGCCCGCGTCTTCATCTGCGCACGTGACGCAGAGGCCTGCGCCGACACCGCCACACGCCTCTCGGCCTACGGCGACTGCCAGGCGATCCCCGCCGACCTTTCCAGCGAAGCCGGTGCCCGGCGCCTGGCGGAGGCGCTCGGCGGACTCAGCGCGCGGCTGGATATCCTGGTGAACAACGCCGGCACCAGTTGGGGCGCAGCGCTGGAAAGCTATCCGGTGTCCGGCTGGGAAAAGGTCATGCAGCTCAATGTCACCTCGGTGTTTTCCTGCATCCAGCAACTGCTGCCGCTGCTGCGCCGCTCGGCCAGCGCGGAGAACCCGGCGCGGGTGATCAACATCGGCTCGGTGGCGGGCATCAGCGCCATGGGCGAACAAGCCTATGCCTACGGGCCGAGCAAGGCCGCGCTGCATCAACTGTCGCGGATGCTGGCGAAGGAACTGGTCGGCGAGCACATCAATGTCAATGTGATCGCTCCCGGACGCTTTCCGAGCCGCATGACCCGTCACATCGCCAATGACCCGCAGGCACTGGAGGCGGACAGCGCGTCGATTCCCATGGGCCGCTGGGGTCGCCCGGAGGAGATGGCGGCGCTGGCGATCAGCCTGGCCGGCACCGCCGGCGCCTACATGACCGGCAACGTGATCCCCATCGACGGCGGTTTTCATCTCTGAGCGCCGCCAATCCGGGTAACATGACGCCCCCGACCGCTCGCCTCGTCCCGCCATGACCCACAGCGTTTCTCCCATCGGCTACATCCGCTCCTGCTTCATGGAGAAGTTCGCCATCCCGCGCCAGCCGCTGCTCGCGCCGGCGGCGCGGGGGACCCTGGAACTGCTGCCGCCGTTCGACCAGGTGGAAGCGCTGGAAGGCCTGGAGCAGGTCAGCCATGTCTGGCTGCTGTTCCTCTTCCACCAGGCCCTGGAAGACAAGCCGCGACTGAAGGTGCGCCCGCCGCGCCTGGGCGGCAACCGCTCGCTGGGAGTCTTCGCCACCCGCGCCACCCATCGGCCGAACGGCATCGGCCAGTCGGTGGTGCGCCTGGAGGGCTTCGAAGCGGGGCGCCTGTGGCTGTCCGGAATCGACCTGCTCGACGGCACCCCGGTACTCGATATCAAGCCCTACGTACCCTACGCCGACGCCGTGGCCGACGCCCGCAACGGCATCGCCGACGCGCCGCCGCCGGGCATCGCCGTGGAGTGGAGCGAGCAGGCGCGGCGCCAGGCCCATGAGCACGGCCAGCGGTTGCGGCAGCCGGTAGCCGAGCTGATCGAGCAATGCCTGGCCCAGGACCCACGTCCGGCCTACCAGAAGCCGGAGCCCGGGCGCCGCTACGGGGTGCGCCTGTGGGACCTCGACGTGCATTGGCACTACCCGCGCCCGGACCTGATCCGCGTGCTGGACGTCGCCGGCGGCGACTGAGCCTTCTCAGCGCAGCGGATTGAGCGCCAGCGCGTCGCTTTCGAAGACTTCCTGTTCGAGGATCAGCGGCTCGACCAACGGCCGGCTGTCGCGGAAATGCGCGGTGCGGGTGTGCGCCTCGTAGGCCGCGTCATCGCGATAGACCTCGTAGAGATAGACCAGGTCAGGGTCCTGTCGGTCGCGGGAAACGTCGAACACCAGGCAGCCGGGCTCGGTGGACACGGAAGCGGCGGCGTTGACCTGGATGGCATCGATGAAAGCCTCGGCGCAGCCGGGCCTGAGGCGGGTCTTGATAAAGATGCAGTACACGGAAACTTCCTTTTGTTTTAGATTTACAAAATTATTGTATACAAAAAAGGAAGCAAGCCCATGTCCGACCGCCCTGCCCGCCTCAACGGCCTGCGTCACCTCGCCCTGCTGGTGCCCAACCTGGAAGAATGCGAGCGCTTCTATGTCGACGTGCTGGGCATGGAAGTGCTGAACCGCGCCAACGAAGACCTGGTGTATCTCACCTGCGGCAACGACAACCTTTCCCTCGGCCGCGCCCACGCTGCCAGCAACGGCCTGCAGACCATGGATCACTACGGCTTCGTCGTCGACAGCGTGGAGGAACTGGAGGCCTGGTACCGTTACCTGAAGGCGCTGGGCGTGACCCTGCTCGACCAACCCTTCGACCACGGCGACGGCGCGCGCAGCTTCCACCTGCTCGACCCGGCGGGCAACAAGGTGCAGCCGCTGTACCATCCAGCGGTATCCGGGCAACGCCTGGCCTGAGCCTCGGGCAGCCCTCTCCCCTCTCCCTGAAGGGAGAGGGGCGACTCGGTACACTGAGTGCCAGCAACCTCGCTTGTTCCTCATCTCCACTTCTTGACTTTCATCAAGCGCGTTCCGCCCCCGCTCCTCCTAGCATCCGGCAACGGAAGCGATTCCACCGCCAGGCGCAGACCCCACCGCAGCGCGGCGTCCCTTTTTTCGCCGGTAGCCAGTAGTAGATGGAACCTATGCGCGCCCTTCGTTTTTCCGCCGGATCGTGGCGGTGTGTCTTCGCCTGGATGCTCCTGCTGGTCGGCCTCGCCGCCCAGGGTGCCGAACTCAGCGATTTGGAGCGCCTGCGCATCGCCCAGGTATTCCCCGCGGTCGAGCGGATCGGCGACCCCGAAGGCGACTACGGCGTACGCCGCCTGAGCAAGGGCGAGGAAACCCTCGGCTACGCCTTCCAGACCCTCAGCGTCACCGACATCCCGGCTTACTCCGGCAAGCCGATCAACCTGCAGGTGATCCTCGATCCGCAGGCGGTTATCCGCGACGCCTACGTCCTCGAACACCACGAACCGATCCTGCTGATCGGCATCCCGGAAGAGAAGCTGCACGCCTTCAGCGCCAGGTACGACGGCGTGCGCGCCGACCAGCGGGTGGTGGTCGGCCGCTCCAGCGACCCGCAGGCGGTTACCGTCGACGCGGTGAGCGGCGCCACGGTGACGGTGATGGTGGTCAACGAGATCGTCATGCGCGCCGCACATACGGTGGCGGTTTCCCTCGGCCTGATCGAGGACCGCGGCAATGTGCGGCCCAAGCCGGCGCAGGTGCGCCAGCAACCGGCAGCGACGGCGAGCTGGAGCGAATTGCTCGGCAACGGTGCGATCCGCCGCCTGCAGTTGAGTCGCGGGCAGATCGACGACGCCTTCAAGGGCAGCGAGGCCGAAGGCATCGGCGAAGCCGACGCGGCGCACCGCGACGAGCCGTTCATCGATCTCTACAGCGCCCTGCTCAACCCTCCCGCGGTGGGCCGCAGCCTGCTCGGCGACAACCAGTACCGCGAACTGATGGCGTCGCTGAAGCCAGGCGAATACGCCTTCGTCGTGCTCGGCGACGGCGAGTATTCCTTCAAGGGTTCCGGCTACGTGCGCGGTGGCATCTTCGATCGGGTCCAACTGCGCCAGTTCGGCGACATCATCAGCTTCCGCGACCTCGACTACCAGCGCCTGTCGGACGTCTACGCCGAAGGCATGCCGGAGTTCCGCGAGATGGCGATCTTCGTCGCCCGCGCCAGCCAGCGTTTCGATCCGGGCTCGCCCTGGACCCTGGAGTTGCTCGTGCGGCGCCAGACCGGCCCGGTGGCGGGGGTATTCACCAGCTTCGAGCTGGCCTGCCAGACGCCCGAGGAATACCTGGAGCGGCCGCAGCCAACGGCCGAGGAACTGGCCGCCCTGGAAGAGGCTGCCCGGCCGCTGTGGCTGCGGGTCTGGTACCAGAAGAGTTTCCAGGTCGGGGTGCTCTGTACCGCCCTCGTCCTGCTCCTGGCGATCCTCTTCCTCCAGGACCGCCTGGTGCGACGGCCGCGCCTGATGCAGCGACTGCGCACCGGCTACCTGGCGTTCACCCTGGTCTACCTGGGCTGGTACAGCCTCGGCCAGCTATCGGTGGTCAACGTGCTGACCTTCGTCCACGCGCTGTTCGAAGGCTTCCGCTGGGAGCTGTTCCTCAGCGACCCGCTGCTGTTCATCCTCTGGACCTTCACCGCAGCCAGCCTGCTGCTCTGGGGCCGCGGCGTGTTCTGCGGCTGGCTGTGCCCGTTCGGTGCGCTACAGGAACTGCTCAACGAACTCGCGCGCAAGCTCCGCGTGCCGCAGTTCCAGGTGCCGTTCGCCGTGCACGAGCGGCTCTGGGCGATCAAGTACATCATCCTGCTGGTGCTCTTCGGTCTCTCCCTGGAATCCCTGGCGCTGGCCGAGCAGGCCGCGGAGGTGGAGCCGTTCAAGACCACCATCACCCTCGGCTTCGACCGCCAGTGGTGGTTCGTCGCCTACGCCGTCGCGCTGCTGGTGGTCAACCTGTTCACCCGCAAGGTCTATTGCCGCTACCTCTGCCCGCTGGGCGCGGCCCTGGCGATCCCGGCCAAGGCGCGCCTGTTCGACTGGCTCAAGCGCCGCGCGGAATGCGGCAGGCCCTGCCAGCTCTGTGCCCGCGAATGCGAGATCCAGGCGATCCATCCCGACGGCCGCATCGAGGCCAACGAATGCCACTACTGCCTCGACTGCCAGATGACCTACCACGACCAGGACAAGTGCCCGCCGCTGGTGAACAAGCGCAAGAAGCGCGCGAAGAGCGCGCCGGCGGACAACGCGCGGATACCCGCGGAGAACCTCTGACCTGGCTCCCTTTCCCCTGACTGCCCTTGAGGACGACACGAGATGAGCGACGACACGAAAAGCCCCCACGAAGAAACCCACGGCCTGAACCGCCGCGGCTTCCTCGGCGCCTCGGCGCTGACCGGAGCCGCCGCCCTGGTTGGCGCCAGCGCCCTGGGCAGCGCGGTGGTCGGCCGCGAGGCCCGGGCCGCGGGCAAGGGCGAGCGCAGCAAGGCCGAGGTCGCCCCCGGCGAACTGGATGAGTACTACGGGTTCTGGAGCGGCGGACATTCCGGCGAAGTACGCGTGCTCGGCGTGCCGTCGATGCGCGAGCTGATGCGCATACCGGTGTTCAACGTCGACTCGGCCACCGGCTGGGGCCTGACCAACGAGAGCAAGCGGGTCCTCGGCGACAGCGCGCGCTTCCTCAACGGCGACTGCCACCATCCGCACATCTCGATGACCGACGGCAAGTACGACGGCAAGTACCTGTTCATCAACGACAAGGCCAACAGCCGGGTCGCGCGCATCCGCCTGGACGTCATGAAATGCGACCGCATCGTCACCATTCCCAACGTCCAGGCGATCCACGGCCTGCGCCTGCAAAAGGTGCCGCATACCCGCTACGTGTTCTGCAACGCCGAGTTCATCATCCCCCATCCCAACGACGGCTCGACCTTCGACCTTTCCGGCGACAACGCCTTCACCCTGTACAACGCCATCGACGCCGAGACCATGGAAGTGGCCTGGCAGGTGATCGTCGACGGCAACCTCGACAACACCGACATGGACTACAGCGGCAGGTTCGCCGCCTCCACCTGCTACAACTCGGAGAAGGCCGTCGACCTCGGCGGCATGATGCGCAACGAGCGCGACTGGGTGGTGGTGTTCGACATCCCGCGCATCGAGGCCGAGATCAAGGCGAAGCGCTTCGTCACCCTCGGCGACTCGAAGGTGCCGGTGGTCGACGGCCGGCGCAAGGACGGCAAGGACAGCCCGGTGACCCGCTACATCCCGGTACCGAAGAACCCCCACGGGCTGAACACCTCGCCGGACGGCAAGTACTTCATCGCCAACGGCAAGCTCTCGCCGACCTGCACCATGATCGCCATCGAGCGCCTCGGCGACCTGTTCGCCGGCAAGCTGGCGGACCCGCGCGACGTGGTGGTGGGCGAGCCGGAACTGGGCCTCGGCCCGCTGCACACCACTTTCGATGGCCGAGGCAACGCCTATACCACGCTGTTCATCGACAGCCAGTTGGTGAAGTGGAACCTGGCCGACGCGGTGCGCGCCTACAAGGGCGAGAAGGTCGACTACATCCGCCAGAAGCTCGACGTGCAGTACCAGCCGGGGCACAACCACGCCACCCTGTGCGAGACCAGCGAAGCCGACGGCAAGTGGATCGTGGTGCTCAGCAAGTTCTCCAAGGACCGCTTCCTGCCCACCGGTCCTCTGCACCCGGAGAACGACCAGTTGATCGACATTTCCGGCGAGGAAATGAAGCTGGTCCACGACGGCCCGACCTTCGCCGAACCGCACGATTGCATCCTCGCCCGCCGCGACCAGATCAAGACCCGCAAGATCTGGGACCGCAAGGACCCGTTCTTCGCCGAGACGGTCAAGCGCGCGGAAAAGGACGGCATCGACCTGATGAAGGACAACAAGGTCATCCGCGAGGGCAACAAGGTCCGCGTCTACATGGTCTCGATGGCGCCCTCCTTCGGCCTCACCGAGTTCAAGGTGAAGCAGGGCGACGAAGTCACCGTGACCATCACCAACCTCGACGAGATCGAGGACGTGACCCACGGCTTCGTCATGGTCAACCACGGCGTCTGCATGGAGATCAGCCCGCAACAGACCTCGTCGATCACCTTCGTCGCCGATAAGCCCGGGGTGCACTGGTACTACTGCAGCTGGTTCTGCCACGCCCTGCACATGGAAATGTGCGGGCGGATGCTGGTGGAAAAGGCTTGATCCACGCAGCGCGGTCGCTGGCCGGGCGCCGGGCGGGGCCGCTCCTCGCCCTGCTCCTGCTCGGCCTCGCCACGGCCCGCGCGGAGCCGGTCGACGGCCTGCCGCTGCGGGCCGACGGCGATGGCCGCTGGAGCCTGGCGGCGGGCCGCTACGCCGGCAACTTCGTCATCGACCGGCCGCTGCACCTGCGCTGCGAGGCCGGCGCCGAACTGGACGGCGGCGGCCACGGCAGTCTGCTGACCCTGACCAGCCCCGGGATCACCGTCGAGGGCTGCCGGCTGCGCAACTGGGGGCCCAACCTGACCGAACTCGACGCCGCGATCTTCGTCGGCAAGGCCGCCAGCGGCGCCGTGATCCGCGGCAACGACCTGCGCGGCGCGGGCTTCGGCGTCTGGCTTGACGCCACGGCGGGCGCGCAGGTGCTCGACAACCGCATCGAGGGCGACGAAAGCGTGCGCTCCCAGGATCGCGGCAACGGTATCCACCTCTATGCGGTGAAGGACGCCCTGGTCCGCGGCAACCGGGTCAGCCACACCCGCGACGGGGTCTACATCGACACTTCCAACGACAGCAGCATCGAAGCCAACCGCTTCGAGGAGCTGCGCTACGGCGTGCACTACATGTTCACCCACAACAGCCGGGTGACCGACAACCTGACCCGGCGCACCCGCACCGGCTACGCGCTGATGCAGAGCCGCAAGCTGACCGTGACCGGCAACCGCTCCATCGACGACGAGAACTACGGCATCCTGATGAACTACATCACCTACTCGACCCTGGCCGGCAACCGCGTCGAGGGCGTGCGCAGCGGCAGCACCGGCGACGCGATGATTTCCGGCGCCGAGGGCAAGGCGCTGTTCATCTACAACTCGCTGTTCAACCGCATCGAAGGCAACAGCTTCGCCGACAGCGCCCTGGGCATCCACCTCACCGCCGGCTCGGAGGACAATCGCATCGCCGGCAACGCCTTCATAGGCAACCGCCAGCAGGTCAAGTACGTCGCCAGCCGCGAGCAGGAGTGGTCCGCCGACGGCCGCGGCAACTACTGGAGCGACTACCTGGGCTGGGACCGCGACGACGACGGTCTCGGCGACGTCGCCTACGAGCCCAACGACAACGTCGACCGGCTGATCTGGCTGTACCCGCAGGTACGCCTGCTGTTGAACAGCCCGAGCATCGAGCTGCTGCGCTGGGTCCAGCGCGCCTTCCCGGTGGTGCGCTCGCCCGGCGTGCGCGACAGCCATCCGCTGATGCGGATGCCCGCCGCGGAGCCGAGGCCATGAGCCTGGTCGAGATCGACGGCGCGACCCTGCGCTACGGCGCCCTCACCGCCCTGAGCGGGCTCGACCTGCGCCTGGAGCCCGGCGAGGTGCTCGGCCTGCTCGGCCACAACGGCGCCGGCAAGACCACCACCATCAAGCTGGTCCTCGGCCTGCTGGCCCCCAGCGAAGGCCGCGTGCGGGTCCTCGGCCACGATGCGAGGAGCCTGGAGGCGCGCCGCCAGCTCGGCTACCTGCCGGAGAACGTGACCTTCTACCCGCAGCTCAGCGGCGCGGAAACCCTGCGCCACTTCGCCCGCCTCAAGGGCGTGGCGCCGGCCGAAGCCGCGCGCCTACTGGAACAGGTCGGCCTCGGCCATGCCGCCAGGCGGCGCCTGAAAACCTACTCGAAGGGCATGCGCCAGCGCCTCGGCCTGGCCCAGGCGCTGCTCGGCGAACCGCGCCTGCTGCTGCTCGACGAACCGACGGTGGGCCTCGACCCGCTGGCCACCGTCGAGCTCTACCAATTGCTCGACCGCCTGCGCGGCCAGGGCATCGGGATCGTCCTTTGCTCCCATGTGCTGCCCGGCGTCGAGACGCACATCGACCGCGCCGCGATTCTCGCCGGCGGCCGCCTGCAAGTGGCCGGCAGCCTCGCCGAATTGCGCCGCAAGGCGGCTCTGCCGACCCGCGTGCGCCTGGCCAGCCCGCATAACCCGCAGTGGCTCGAACGCTGGCACCGGGCCGGCCTGGCGGCGCGGAGACTGGACGACCAGCGCATCGAGGTACTGCTGGACGATGCCGAGCGCGACGGCGTGCTGGAAGCGCTGCTGGCCGCGCGCGAGTTCGACCTGGAAATCCTGCCGCCGTCGCTGGAGGACCTCTATCGCCACCACATGTCCCCCGCCCCCGCCGGAGCCACGCCATGCCCGTAGTCTGGACCATCGCCCGCAAGGAACTGGCCGACGGCCTGCGCAATCGCTGGCTGCTGGCGATCAGCCTGCTGTTCGCCCTGCTCTCGGTGGGCATCGCCTGGTTCGGCGCCGCCGCGGCCGGCCAGGTCGGCTTCACCTCGGTGCCGGCGACGGTCGCCAGCCTGACCAGCCTGGCCACCTTCCTGATGCCGCTGATCGCCCTGCTGCTGGCCTACGACGCCATCGTCGGCGAGGAGGAAGGCGGCACCCTGCTGCTGCTCCTGACCTACCCGCTGGGGCGCGGCCAGTTGCTGCTCGGCAAGTTCCTCGGTCACGGCCTGATCCTCGCCCTGGCCACCCTGATCGGCTTCGGCAGCGCGGCGCTGGCGATCCTCGCGCTGGTGCCGGAGGTCGAGGCGGCCATCCTGCTGGGCGCCTTCGGCCGCTTCATGGGTTCCTCGCTGCTGCTCGGCTGCGTGTTCCTCGCCCTGGCCTACGCCCTGAGCAGCCGCGCCAGCGAGAAATCCAGCGCCGCCGGGCAGGCGCTCGGCCTGTGGTTCTTCTTCGTCCTGCTGTTCGACCTGGCCCTGCTGGCGATCCTGGTCCTCAGCCAGGGTCACCTGAGCCCGCGGCTGCTGCCCTGGCTGTTGCTGCTCAACCCGACCGACCTCTACCGGCTGATCAACCTGTCCGGCTTCGACGCAGCCGCCGCCGGCGGGGTGGTTCCCCTGGCCAGCGACCTGCCGGTGTCCGCCAGCGCCCTCTGGCTGGCCCTGGCCCTCTGGGCCGGCGCTGCCCTGGCGCTGGCCCACGGCCTGTTCCGCCGCCGCCCCATCTGACTCACGAGGTTCCGCCATGCAACGTCATACCCTCCCCCTGCGCCCTCTGCTCGGCACGCTCCTGCTCGGCCTGCTGCTGGCCGGCTGCGATGCGTCGCGGGACGACGCCACGGCACTCGGCCCGGTGCCGATCGCCAGCGGCGACGAATGCCACGTCTGCGGCATGCTCATCGAGGAAATGCCCGGTCCCAAGGGCGAGGCGGTGCTTCCCGGCGCGGTGCGCAAGTTCTGCTCCACCGCCGAACTGTTCGGCTGGTGGCTGCAACCGGAAAACCGCCAGGGCCAGGCGCGCCTGTATGTCCACGACATGAGCCAGGCAGACTGGCGGCACCCCGACGATGCCCGCCTGATCGACGCCACCCGCGCCTACTACGTGGTCGGCATCCAGCGGCCGGGCGGCATGGGCGCCACCCTCGCCTCGTTCGCCGACGAAGAGGCCGCGACGCGCCTGGCGGCCGAGGAAGGCGGCCGGGTACTGCGCTTCGACGAGATCGACCAGGCGGTGCTGCAAGGCGTGGGCGGCGACCACCCGCACCGGCACCCGGCGCACTGAGCGGGGGCCGGAAAGCAGAAAGCCCCTGCCGCGGATACGGCAGGGGCTTTCTTCGCCTGGTGCGACGAGGCGCGGCGGAGGCCTACTTCTCGACGAAGGCGCGCTCGATCAGGTAGTCGCCCGGCTCGCCCATGCGCGGCGAGATCTTCAGGCCGAAGCTATCGAGCACGGCGCTGGTCTCTTCCAGCATGCTCGGGCTGCCACAGATCATCGCACGGTCGTCCTGCGGGTTCATCGGCGGCAGGCCGATGTCCTCGAACAGCTTGCCGCTGCGCATCAGGTCGGTCTGGCGGCCCTGGTTGCGGAACGGCTCCCGGGTCACCAGCGGGTAGTAGATCAGCTTCTCTTTCACCTGGTCGCCGAAGTACTCGTGTTCCGGCAGGACCTTGGTGATGAAGTCGGCGTAGGCCAGTTCGCTGACCCAGCGCACGCCGTGGACCAGGATCACCTTCTCGTAGCGCTCGTAGGTTTCCGGGTCCTGGATCACGCTGAGGAAGGGCGCCATGCCGGTGCCGGTGCTGAGCAGGTAGAGGTGCTTGCCGGGCAGCAGGTCGTCGTGCACCAGGGTGCCGGTCGGCTTGCGGCTGACCATCAGCTCGTCGCCTTCCTTCAGGTGCTGCAGGCGCGAGGTCAGCGGGCCGTCCGGGACCTTGATGCTGAAGAACTCCAGGTGCTCTTCGTAGTTCGGGCTGGCAATGCTGTAGGCGCGCATCAGCGGACGACCGTCGACTTCCAGGCCGATCATCACGAACTGGCCGGTCTTGAAGCGCAGACCCGGGTTGCGGGTGGTCTTGAAGCTGAACAGGGTGTCGTTCCAGTGGTGCACGCTGAGAACGCGCTCGGTGTACAGATTGCTCATCAAAGACTCCTAGGAAAACGCGGGCGCACACCAACAGCAGCAGACGTGACGCAGTTGCGCGGCATTTTATCGGTTGCCAAAATATCCGCAAAATGAATTGTCTGGATAATGCTTATCCAGAATATGGATATGGGATAACACGATATCGGTCGGCCGCCGGCCGCCGAGGGCTCCCATCGCTCCCGCGGACGGGGCGCAAGGATAACCGAGCCAACCCCGCCGACGGAACGGCAAAATGTCGCGGGGCCTTTCGCTCTAGACGAGGAAGCCTGGATGAAATTCACCCTCCGCCAGCTCGAGGTGTTCGTCGCCGTGGCCCAGCAGGAGAGCGTCTCCCGTGCCGCCGAGGGGCTGTCGCTGTCGCAGTCGGCGACCAGCACCTCGCTCGGCGAGCTGGAGCGGCAGTTCGACTGCAAGCTGTTCGACCGCGCCGGCAAGCGCCTGACCCTCAATGCCCTCGGCCGCCAACTGCTGCCGCAGGCGGTGGCGCTGCTCGACCGCGGCGAGGAAATCGAGAACCTGCTCAACGGCAAGACCGCCTTCGGCTCCCTCGACCTCGGTGCCACCCTGACCATCGGCAACTACCTGGCCACGCTGCTGATCGGCGCCTTCATGCAGCGCCAGCCGGACTGCCGGGTGCGCCTGCACGTGCACAACACCGCCCAGGTGGTGCAGCAGGTCGCCCACTACGAGCTGGACCTGGGCCTGATCGAGGGCGACTGCCGGCATCCGGACATCGAGGTGCAACCCTGGATGGAGGACGAACTGGTGGTGTTCTGCGCCCCCCAGCATCCGCTGACGCGGCGGGGCGGCGCCGACCTGGAACGGCTGACGCGGGAGGCCTGGATCCTCCGCGAGCAGGGCTCCGGCACCCGCCTGACCTTCGACCAGGCCATGCGTCATCACCCGCGGCCGCTGAACATCCGCCTGGAGCTGGAGCACACCGAGGCGATCAAGCGTGCCGTGGAGTCCGGCCTGGGCATCGGCTGCATTTCCCGCCTGGCCCTGCGCGACGCTTTCCGCCGCGGCAGCCTGGTGCCGGTGGAAACGCCCGGCCTGGACCTGCGCCGGCAGTTCTACTTCATCTGGCACAAGCAGAAGTACCAGACCGCGACCATGCGCGAGTTCCTCGACCTGTGCCGCAGCGAGACCGCCGGGATCAGCCGCAGCGACGAGATCGTGCTGCCGCTGATTCCCTGACTCAGTTGGCCAGGGACAGGTTGCCGTCGCGGTACTGGCGGTACGAGGTATAGGGCAGCGCGAGGGTGTCGATCACCCCGGACAGCGCGAAGTCGAGGGCCAGCACCTCGAGGATGCCGTCGGCTTGCGCCGGCGCCACCGGCGACCCGGTCTTCACGTTGAGCCGGCAGAAGGTGTAGCTGACCCCGCTGTACACCCGCGGCAGGCTGGTGCAGGCGGTCGCCTTCAGGCGCAGGTCGTGGGCGGCGCTGGCGTCGTCGCGCACCAGCGTGTTGACGGAACCGCACCCGCCGAGCGTGGCGAGCCCCAGAAGCACCAGCAAAGAAAGCCCCGAACGAAACATTCCTTCATCTCCCTGTGCGAACGCCAGCCGAGTATGGCCGGCCTTGCGCTGCTTCACCAACCCTTGACGTTGTCCCAGCGCCAGTTGCGGTACTGGTACAGCAGCGTACCCAGCAACGCATAGGTGGCGGCCATGCCCAGCAGCACCAGGGCATGGTCGCTGACTTCGCGCAGCGGCAGGTCCATCTGGTTCATCTCGGCGATGGCGCGAATCGCCCAGGTCGAGGGGATCGCGTCGGCCAGCCAGCGTACCCAGTCCGGCATGGCCTGTTCCGGCCAGCTGTAGCCGGCCATGTAGAACAGCGGCAGGGTGATGAAGGTCATGGTCAGGTACACCGATTCCTCGGTGGGCAGCAGCTCGGCGATGAACTCGCTGAGGGCGATCACCGCGATCAGGAACGGCAGGACGATCCCCAGCAGCATGAAGAACGAGGCCGACTGGCGATAGCCCAGCAGGTGCGGCCAGATCACGTAGAAGAGCATCGCCAGCACGGTCCAGATCAGCAGTTGCGCGCTGTAGCGGCCGAAGCGGGTCGACAGCGGCTGGCGCATGTAGCGCGGGGTGCCGCCGCGCAGCATGATGTTGCCGCGGGTGCAGCCGAGCAGCAGGCTGTGTTGCAGGATCAGCGACAGCAACCCCGGAAGGACGATGGCGGCGAAGCTGATGCCGGGGTTGAACAGGTCGGTCAATTGCCCTACCAGCGGGCTCAGCACCACCTGCGCCTGGGTCGCGGTGAAGCCTTCGCGTTCCAGCAGGGCAGCGTTGTAGCGGTTGGTCAGCGCGCTGTAGACCGCCGAGATGTCCTGCTGGATCTGGCCGTTGGCCATGCGGTTGGTGGCATCGCCGAAGTACGGGATCACCAGCGCCTCGCCGCGCAGCAGGCGCTTCTCGAAGTTCAGCGGGATCACGATGATCGCATACAGCTCGCGCCAGGCCAGGTCGCGCTTGGCCTGCGGCAGGCTGTCGTAGCCGACCACGGCGACCTTCGGCGCCGAATCGAGCAGCCGGACCAGCTCGCGCGACACGTCGCTGTGGTCCTCGTCGACCACCGCCACCGGCAGGTCGAGGGCGGTGTGGTTCATGTACGGCAGCGAGGTGATGCACACCGAGGCCACGACCATCAGCCACATCGGCTTGGACAGCATGGCCTTCAGGGTTTCCCGGAGGATCTGCAGGTAGTTCTTCATATCGGGCTCAGGTCCAGGCGGCTGCGCAGGCGCATCTTGGCGATCATGTAGGCGATCAGCGGGTACAGCGCCAGCTTGGCGCAGGTGTAGAGCGCCGAACTGGGCGGCGCCTGGCGCAGGAACTGGTCGAACAGGCCGTGCAGGGTGTGGGTCAGCGGCTCGGCCTCGGCGATCACCCGCGCCAGGGTCGGCATCGCCAGTTCCGGGATCAGCACTCCCGAGTAGGTCTGGGCAACGCCGATCAGCATGCCCACCAGCGAATAGGCGGTGAAGCGGTTGGCGGTGAAGACGAACAGCACCAACCCGACGCTCTGCGCGGCAATCACGTAGAACAGCGTGATCATCAGCATCGCCAGCGGGCTGCCGTTGATGCGCGCGCCGGAGAACGCCACCAGCAGGAAGATTTCCAGCATCAGCAGCGCGGTGAACAGCAGTGTGTAGGGCGCCAGTTTGCCCACCAGGCGTACGCCGAGGGCCTTGGCCCGCAGGATGTGCGGCGAGGAGGCGCGCAGTTCCGGCGCCTCGCGGGCCAGCACATGGACCATGGTGACGATCACGAACAGCTGTAGCAGGTGCACGATGGCGGCGAACTGCTGGTAATAGATGTAGTTGCCGCTGGCATTGAACAGGCTGTCGTAGGACACGCTGATGCTCGCCAGGTGCGGCAGCGCCGCCGGCATCCCGGCGGCCAGGCGCGGACGCAATTCGCCGTTGAGGCTGGCGACCAGCGCCGAGAAGTCCTGGGTGGCGGCATAGCCGGCCGAATACAGCAGCGCGTTGTAGTACAGCTCGGCCTTCGGCGCGCGCCCGCCGAGCACGTCGGCCTCGAAGTCCGGCGGGATGTAGAGCAAGGCGTAGGCATCGGCCCGACGGATCGCGTCGAGCCCCTCCTGGACGCCGGCGGGAACGGTAATCACCTGGGCGTGGGAGGTCGCGTCGAGTTCGCGGATCAACTTGCGCGACAGTTGGCTATGGTCCTTGTCGATCACCGCCAGCGGCATGTCCAGCAGGGTACCGGCCTGGTAGACGCCGCTGATCACGCCGAACAGCAGCAGCGGCCAGCACCAGCCGAGCCAGTGGATGGTCCAGCTGCGGCAGGCGATCCGCGTCTCGGTGTTGAACGCCTGGACGAAACGGCTGGCGTTGCGCTTCAGCGCGGCCCACGCCATCGCTCAGTTCGTCCAGCGCCACAACGCGCTCATGCCCGGGCGCAGGCCGGGTGTCGGCTGCAACGGGTAGAAGCGGGTCTCGAAGGTCTTCAGGTCGAAATCGCCGGTGGCGCGGGTCGCGCGCCTGGTCGAGAAATCGCCCAGCGGGGCGATGTAGCGCAGCTCGGTCTCGACCTCGGCGCCGCCCAGGCCGGGCACCTGCATGACGATGCGGTCGCCCTTGCGCACCTTGGCCAGGATGTCCTCGCGCAGGTTGAAGACGAAGTAGCTGTCGTCCAGCCGCACCAGCGTCAGCAGCGGACTGTAGGCGTTGATCAGTTCGCCCTGTTCGGCGGGGATCGGCCCGACCTCGCCGTTGACCGGCGCGCGCACCTGCAGGTCGTCGATCTGCGCCTGAAGCTCGGCGATCTGCGCGTCGGCCCGGCGCACCGCGGCCTGCAACGCCTGGCGGCGCTCCTCGCGGTCGCCCTTGAGGCCTTCGTCGAGATTGGCCCGCGCCTCGGCGACGCGGTCGCGGGCGACATCGCGCTCACGCCGCGAGAGGTCGAACTGGGTCCGCGAGAGGAAGCCGCGCTCGACCATCTGCTGGTTGCGCTGGAAATCCGACTCGGCGTTGCGCAACTCGGCCTCGGCCTGTGCCAGGCTGGCCTTGAGCGCGCGGATGCTCTCCTCGCGGGTACCGTGGAGCGACTCGTCGAGCTGCGCCTGGGCCTGGTTGCGCGCCGCGTGCAGGGCATCGAGCTGGGCTTCCAGCTCGGGGCTGTCGAGGCTGATCAGCAGGTCGCCCTGCTTCACCTCGTCGCCGCGCCGCACGTGCAGCACCTGGACCCGGCCCTTGGCCTTGGAGGAAACGATGACGTTGGTGGCGTCCGCCTCGCCCTGCAACAGCAGGGGCGGATTGTGCAGGCGCAGGTAGAGGGTGATGGCGACGATCGCGAGGATCAGCAACGGGGTAAAGAGTTTCCATCCCTTCATGGGGCAGGCTTCCTGAACACGACCGGGCGATGGTAGTACATTGCCAGGCCGTTGCGCTGGCCGGCGCGCCGGGCGGAAGCGNNNNCCCCTTCGGCGTCCTCGCTCGCCACCCGCCGCGCGGCGGCGCCGTCGGACTTCGCCGAAGGGAAGCGCGCCGAGGCGAAGCGCACCACCAGGATCGCCAGCGCCAGCAGGAGCAACGCCACCGAGACCAGGATGATGCCATCGTCCGGCGTATGGTTGTGCTGGATGTCGGCGATCATCAGGCGGGTCAGCGCGGTCATCGCCACGTAGATCAGGAAGCGTACCGGCATGTGGTTGGTCTTGAAGTAGATACCGACCATCGCGCCCAGCTCGAGGTAGATGAACAGCAGGAGGATGTCGTCGATCGACGCATGCCCCTTGTTCACCATCCCCAGGAAGGCCGCGCCCGCCGCCCAGAACACCGTGGCGCCGATGGCGAACAGGGCCAGGTAGTGGAACGCCTCCACCAGCAGGTTGCCGAGGCTCTCCGCCTGGTGGTGCATACTTGCGCGCAGGCGCTCGGCCCAATTCTGTTTCATAGCTTCTCCCGACAAAGACGACGGCCACCTGGCCCGAAGCGTGCAAGGCCCAGGCCAAGGCACGTGCGCAGATAGACGTCCGCACGTCGGCGCAGGGTACAGCCCGGCGGTGACAAAGAACTTTCCGGGCGGCACCCAGTCCCAACCAGCACGACAGCATTCAGGTGGTCCGCCATGACCGACAGCAGCCCTTTCCAGCTCCTCACCGAGGCCTTCCAGGCCGAGTACCGGGTCAACCTCAGCCTGGAGCGGCCGGACGGCAGCATCGTCCTCACCCTCTCCAACGAACGCGGGGTCGCCGCCAAGCGCCTGATCCGACCGGCGCAACTGCATGACCTGGAACAGTTGCAGCGGATGATCGAGAGCATCCGCTTCGGCATCGCCATCGAAAACGGCACCAGCGCGCCGCAACTGTTGCAGGAGATGACCCAAGGCAAGGCACGCTGGCCGATAGCTATCTGATGGCAGCGGCGACCTGCGCGCGTCCTTCGCCGGCGCCGAAATAGGCGGCCAGCACCGCCAGGTCGCGGTCTTCCAGCACCCCCGCCAGCTGGCGCAGGCGCAGCCAGGCGTTGAGGTAGGCGTAGCGCGCTTCCGCCAGGTCGCGGCGGGCGCCGTAGAACTGCTGTTCGGCGTCCAGCACGTCGCGATTGACCCGCTCCCCGCCGGCGACGCTGCGCCGCGTCGCCGTCACCTGTTCGCGCGCCGCCGCCACCGCCATCTCATAGGCACGCACCTTGGCCAGGCTGCTGGCGGTCAGGTCGAACTGGCTGTGCAGGTCATTGATCACACTGGCCACCTGGGCATCCAGCTCGGCCTGGGCCTGGGCGTACTTGTCGCCGGCCTGGCGGGTCGCCGCCGACACCCGCCCGCCCTCGAACAGCGGCAGGCTGAGACGCAGGCCGACACTGTCGGTGTCGTATTTCTGCTCGTAGGTGCTTTCCGAAGCCGAGTGCGTCTTGCTGCTGCTGGCGTAGAGGCTGAGCCTGGGCAGGTGGCCGGCACGATTGCGCTCCACCTCGTAGGCCGCCGCCTCCAGCGCATAGCGCTGGGCGCCCAGCTCGGCGCTGCGTTGCAGGGCCACCTGGCGCCAGCCCTCGAAGGTCGCCGGTTGCAGGCGCAACGCCGGGAAACGCTCGATGGGCGCGGCCAGTTCGCGATCCTCCAGTGCCTGCCCGAGCATCGCTTCCAGCGTACGCCGCGCCGCCGCCGCACGATCGCCGGCGGCGATCTCCTCGGCGCGGGTCAGGCTCAGCCGGGCGCGGGTCTCCAGCAGGTCGGTGCGGGTGCCCTCGCCTTCCTCGAAGGCACGCTGGTTGAACGCCAGCTGGGTTTCCAGGGCGCGCCGCTGGGCCTCGGCCAGGAGCACCTGCTCGCGGGCGAACAGGGTTTCGCTGTAGGCGGCGAACAGGCGCACCGCCAGCTCCTGGCTGCGCCCGCGGAACTGTTCGTCGGCGAACAGCGCCTGGGCCTCGCCCTGGCGGTAGCGCGCGTAGGCCTCGTAGTCGAACAGCGGCTGCTCCAGGCTGAGGGTCGAGGCGTAGCTGCGATAGTCGCGCTCGACGCGGGCGTCGCCCTGGCTGACGGTGGAGTCGTTGCGCGCCTTGTTGTAGTCGTAGCGCAGGCTCGGCAGCAGGCCGGCACGGCCGATGGCGCGGTTTTCGCTGCCAGCGCGGCGCTCGTGGAGCGCCGCCTGGAAGGTCGGGTCGTGGCGCACCGCCAGTTGGTAGGCGTCCAGCAGGCCCAGCGCCTGGGCCGAAGAGGCCGAAAGCAGCACGGAGGACAGCAGGCAGGCTCGCAGGCGATTCATTCTTCCCCCAGCGCCAGGTGGGTACGGTCGGCCAGCGGCTTGAACAGGTAGTTCAGCAGCGAGCGCTCGCCGCTGCGGACGAAGGCCTCCACCGGCATCCCCGGGCGGATCTCCAGGCCGGCCAGGCGACGTACGCCCTCCTCCCCTACGCGGATGCGCACCCGGTAGTACGGCGCCTCGCTGCGCTCGTCCAGCAGGCGGTCGGCCGAAACCAGGGTCACTTCGCCCTCCACCCGCGGCGTAGTGCTCTGGTTGAAGGCGCTGAACATCAGCTCCACCGGCAGGCCGACGCGGACCTTGTCGACCATCTCCACCGGCAGCCGAGCGTCCACCAGCAGCGGCTGGCGCTCCGGGAGGATTTCCATCAGTTGCTGGCCGGGCGCGATCACGCCGCCCTCGGTGAACACTTCCTGGCCGACCACCAGGCCGGCGACCGGCGCCCGTACCTCGCTGTTGGCCAGGTCGAAGCGCGCGCTGGCCAGGCGATTGCGCAACTCCTCGGCGCGCACCTGGGCGTCGGCCAGGCTGGCGCGCACCTCTTCCTGGAACTTCTCCCGCCGCTGGGCCATGCGCAGGCGCAGTTCGAGGATCTGCCGGCGGGTACTGCCGAGGCTGCCGAGGTCGCCGGCGATCTCGCCGTTGACCTGGGCCAGCAGGCGCTCGCTGTCGAGCAGGCGGTTGCGCGGCACGTAGCCCTCGCTGGCCAGTTGGCGCAGGCCGCGCAACTGTTCCTCGAGGGCGGCGCGCTGCTGCTCCTTGCTGCGCAGCGCGGCTTGCAGGCCGTCCAGTTGCGCCTGGCTGCCGGCGACCGTCTCGGCGAGACCATCGAGTTCCAGGCGCAGCGCCCGCCGACGGCTGTCGTGCAACTGCCGCTGCTGTTCCAGCAAGGTCGGCAGGCGCGGGTCGTCCAGCGCCAGCAGCTCGGCGGGAAACTCGATCCGCGCCTTTTCATCGCGCTCGGCGCTCAGCCGCGCCAGACTCGCCAGCGCCGCCAGGTACTGGGCGAACAGGCCATCGGCCTGGGCCCGGGCCTGGGTAGCGTCCATCTCCAGCAGCACCTGTCCTGCCTCAACCCGCTCGCCTTCGTGCACGCGGATGTGCCTGACCAGGCCGCCGGTAGGGTGCTGCACGGCCTTGCGGCTACCGGCCACCATCACCGTGCCGGAGACCCCGACACCCTTGTCCAGCGGGGCCAACCCGGCCCACAGGAGAAAGCCGACGAAGCCGAGCAGCACCAGCCCCCAGCCGAGCCGGGAAAAACGCTTCTCGTCCAGTTCCAGCGCCGCGCCGCCGGCGCCGACTTCGCGCAACCGCGCCTGCCCGCTCATCGCGCCGCTCCTCCCGGCACACCGCCGACCGGCATCCCCGGTCCCGGCCGGTAGCCGAAACCGAACGCCGGCGTCGGCCGTGTCGGCGCCGGGGCCGCAGCGGCCGGCGGCGAGGCGCTGGCAAGCACCTCGGCGGTCGCGCCGAAACGCTGCAGGCGCCCGCCATGCAGCAACAACAGCTTGTCGGTCAGCGCCAGCACCGCCGGCTTGTGGGTGACCAGCACCAGGCTGCTGCCGTGCCGGCGCATCGCCGCGATGGCCTCGGCCAGGGCCGCCTCACCCGCCTCGTCGAGGCTGGCATTGGGTTCGTCGAGCACGATCAGCGCCGGTCGCCCGTACAGCGCGCGGGCCAGGCCGATGCGCTGGCGCTGGCCGCCGGAGAGTCCGGCGCCGCCGTCGCCAAGGCGCGTGTCGTAGCCCTGCGGCAGGCGCAGCACCAGGTCGTGCACGCCGGCCAGGCGCGCCGCCGCCACCACCTTCTCGGCATCCACCTCGGCGAAGCGCGCGATGTTCTCGGCGATGCTGCCGGCGAACAGTTGCACGTCCTGGGCCAGGTAGCCGATGTGCGGCCCCAGTGCCGCCGCACTCCACTGCCGCAGGTCGGCGCCGTCCAGGCGCACCGCGCCGGACAGCGGCTGCCAGGCGCCCACCAGCAAGCGCGCCAGGGTCGACTTGCCGGAACCGGACGGCCCGATCACGCCGAGCGCTTCGCCAGGCTCCAGGGCGAAACCGAGGTCCTGCAACAATGCCTGCTCGCGTCCCGGCGCGGCCGCGCAGAGCCGCTCGACGCGCAACGCGCCGCGCGGCGCCGGTAGCGGCATGCCTAGGGCGGCCGGCGGATTCTCCTCGAGCAGCCGCGCCAGTCGCTGGTAGGCCTGCCGCGCGCCGCTCCACTGGCGCCAGACCGCGATCAACTGGTCGATGGGGCTGAGCACGCGGCCCATCAGGATCGAGCCGGCGATCATCATCCCCGGGGTGATCAGGCCTTCCACCGCCAGCCAGGCGCCGAGGCCGAGCACCAGCGACTGCTGGGCCAGGCGCACGCCCTTGGAGGTCGCGCCGATCGCCGCGCTGCGCTCGCTGCCGAGGTTCTGCCGGGCAAGGAAGGCCTGGTGCTGGGCGAACCAGCGCGCGCGCATGGCCGGCAACATGCCCATTGCCGCCAGGGTTTCCGCCTGGCGCAGGTTGGCCGAGGCCTGCTGGGTGGCGAGGATCGACAGTTGCCCGGCCTCGGCCAGCGGTTCGCGCGAGCGGCTTTCGTTGACCCAGGCAAGCAGCACCAGCAGCAGCGCCCCAACCAGGGCGAGCAGGCCGAGCCAGGGACTGAAGAGGAAGATCACCAGCAGGTAGAGCGGGAACCAGGGCGCGTCGAAGAAGGCGAACAGGGCGTTGCCGGTGAGGAACTGGCGCAGGCTGGTCAGGTCGTTCAGCGCCTGCCCGACGGCCTGCTCGCCGCGCTCCAGGCTGGCGCGGAACGAGGCGTCGTAGATGCGCTGGTTGAGTTGCATGTCGAGCTGGCCGCCAAGGCGGATCACCACCAGGCTGCGCACCCACTCCAGGGCGCCGAGCAGCAGGTAGAGGCCGAGCACCATGAGGGTCAGCATCAGCAGGGTCATGTGGTTGCCGGAGCCGAGCACCCGGTCGTAGACCTGCAGCATGTACAGCGACGGCGCCAGCATCAGCAGGTTGATCACCGCGGTGAACAGCGCGACGCTGCGCAGCGCCGGGCGGAAGCGGCCGAGGGTGGCGAGGATTTCATTGCGCGGCGAGGCCGGCCGGAGCTTCATCGGAGTCGGGTCCTGTGGGTGTCCGGGCCGCGAGCGGGCCCGGAGGACATTGCGGCAGTCTCCACTTGCCGGGCACGGCCGGCGGAGGAACAATCCGGGGGCCGCCGTCGCCACGGGTGCGAGGCGCAGCGACGGCGGTTCGTGCGCCGGAGAGGAGCGCCAACTCCTCTCCGGCCTTTAGCGCAAGCAGTCCACGAACGCTATCGTGGACAGTTGCTCAGGCCGCCAGGGCCAGGTCGTGCGGCAGCTCCTGCACGCCGACCACGCCGATTTCCGCCGCTGCCGCAGCCGGGGTGGCATGGGCGACGCCGGCCGCGGCCAACTGGTCGAAGGTGGAGTTGATCGACAGGCTCGGGTCGACCGCTTTCAGCAGCGCGTCGATCTGCCCCTGCAGGGCGCTGCTGTCACCGCTCATCAGGCCGTAGACCACCTTGTGCACGGTGCCGTCGCGGCCCTGGGCGATCGGCGAATCCAGGCCCAGGTTGCTGAAGCTCACCTCCTGGCTGTCCAGGGCGTAGCCACCGCTGGAGGCGCCGCCGGTCAGGGTGTCGCCGAGGGCGATGCTGTCCAGCTTGCCCCACAGGGTGTGGCTGGGGTTGCTGAACAGGGTGTAGTGGAGGTCGCCGCCGGCGATGAAGGCCGCGTCGCTGGCGGTGCTCTTCAGCGCGTACTGGCTGCCGTCGAACGGACCGGGGTTGAAGCCGCCGGTATTGCTGCCGTCCACCACCTGGCCCGGACGATGGTTGACGTCGCCGAAGTAGGCCGACCAGTCCGCCAGGTAATCCGCTACGGTCCAGCCGCTGTAGGTGGTGCTGTAGGAAATCGAAATGCTCATGCCAAAACTCCAATTCAACGAGTGGTGAATGCCGGAGCGCACGGATGCCCGCTCCGGTTTTGCCCTTCACTGGGCAAAACGGGGGTCAGAACTGGTATTCGAGGGTGCCTTGCAGGGTCCGCCCGCGACCGAGGGTGAAGGCCAGCACGTCGCCCAGCGGCACCAGGTAGGCGCGGTCGGTGACGTTCTCCATGGCCAGGCGCAGGGTCAGTTCATCGCTCACCCGGTAGCTGCCGTACAGGTCGTAGACGGTGTATTCCTTCCAGTCCGCCGGGTACACGCCGGCCTGCGACACCGTGGCGCCGCCAGCCACCGAGTAGCCTTCGCTGTAGCGGGCACGGGCGCCGACGTCCAGCCTGCGGTCGAAGAAGCGCATGCCCAGGGTCAGCGAGCCGCGGTCCATCGGCATGTGTTCGGCGGAGCCGAGCACCGCGCTGCAATGGGTGGCGGCGTTGGCCTGCTCGTCCGGCCGCATGTCGATCACCGGCGGGCGGCGACCGCTGCCCTTCACCGTCTGGGTGACGCCACCGAGCCAGGCGGTCTTCGAACAGAAGTCGTTGCTGCCGATCATGTGCGTGTAGGAGAGCTGCCCGTAGGCCAGCCCGGCATCGTAGTCGAGCTGGTACTCGACGCCACGGAAGCGCGTGCTGTCGAGGTTGTTGACGTAGGCGCTGTTGCCGATCCCGGCCATGCCGTAGCCCGGCGGCTGCATGCCCATGCCCATGAAGATGAAGTCGTCGACCCGGGTGTCGAAGTAGGCGACCTTCAGGCCCAGGCGGTCGTCGCTGAACCAGAGGTTCTCCTTCAGCACGTTGAAACCGACTTCCCAGGCCTTCGAGCGCTCCGGACTGAGGAACGGGTTGGGGTACATGTTTTCCGCGCCGCCGCCGTGGGGGCGGCCGGTGATCAGGCTCTCGGTCACCGCCGGCGGGCGCCAGCCCTTGCCGTAGGTGGCGAACAACTGCAACCAGTCGACGCCGGGCTTGACCGACAGGCCGAAGGTCGGCGAGAAGCGCCCCTCCTCGCGGTCGACGGCGTATTGCAGCGGCATGTCGGTCTGCCGGGTGGTGCCAAGGATGAAGGTGCGCGCGTTGAAGCCGGTGTCGCCGCGCAGGCGGTAGCGGTCGTAACGCAGCCCGGCGTTGAGGTTGAGCCAGTCGTCGTAGTCGTAGTCGAGACGGGCGAACAGGCTACCGAGGGCGCGGTCGCCCTTGGGGGTCATGCCTTCGGCCGCAGGGAAGCCGACCGCCGAGGTGCTCGCCCGCGGCTGGCTGGAGTCCGGCCGCACCTTGTCGTAGAAGAACTCCAGGCCATAGTTGGCGCGCAGCGTGGAGAGATCGTCGAGAGCGAAGGTCGAGGTGTTCTGCGCCTGCGCGCCGTAGGTGTCGGTCTGGTAGGTGATCGAGTAGCCGGGGGTGATACCGCGTTGCAGGGTCTGCTGGCGGTTGCGGTTGTCGACGTAGTAGAGCTTGGCCTTGAAGTCCACCAACGGGTTGTCCGGCGCGTAGCCGTAGTCGATGGCGAAGTTCTGCGCACGCACGTCGCTGCTGCCGAGCTTTTCCCAGAGCGCCTGGTTCTCGGTGTTGAGCATGTTGGCGTCGTCGTAGGACACCTGGGTGGTCAGGTAGCTGAACTGCAGGCGCTGCTCCTGCGGCAGGGCGACGCCAAGCTTGGCCAGTCGCGAGCGCATCACGTAGCCGGAGTAGGCCACCGGCGAATGCTTGACCCGCTGCCCGGCCTCGGGATTGAACCAGGCGCCGGTGCGCAGCTCGCCAATGCTGCCCTTGGTCCCCGGGTCGTAGTCGCCCAGGTGGCGCTCGCTGGCGGCGACCAGCATGTCCCAGACCTCGGTGCCGATGGCGAAGGCCGCGCTGCCGATGAAGTGGGTGCCATTGGCGTCGCCGCCCAGGCCGCTGGTGAGGCGCACCCGGCCACCGACCTGCTTGCCCGGCCTGACCAGGTCGCGGGCCTCCAGGGTGCGGAAGTTGGCGATCCCGCCGATCACCCCGGCGCCGCCCATGGCCGAGCTGGCGCCCTTGTCGATGACCACCTCGCTGAGCAGCTCGGGATCGACGTAGAGCGTCCCGTTGCGCTGCTGGTGGCCGCTCTGCTGGTAGTTCTGGCGCATGCCGTCGACCGACATGTTGACCCGCCCGTAGTCCTGGATGCCACGGATGTTCACCGACAGGCCGGGGTCCTGCTGGCTCACCGAGGAGTACACCCCGGGGGTTTCCTCGAGCATGTCGGCGGCATGCCGCGGCGGGTTGCGCTCGATCTGCTCGCGGCCGATCACGCTGACCGAATGCGGCGTCTGGTAGACCCAGTCGTCCGGACGCGCGGCGGAGATCACCGAGGGCGACATCTGCACCAGGTCGTCCTGGCTGACGCGGATCAGGCTCAATTGGTCCTTGCCGGAGAAGCGGTATTCCACCGGGCTGCCCTGGAGCATCTGGCTCAGGCCGTCGGCCAGCACGTATTCGCCGTGCACCGCCGCGCTGCCGAGACCGGCGAAACGCTGGCTGTCGAAGAACACCTGGACCCCGGCCTGCTCGGCGAATCGCAGCAGGGCGCGGTTCAGCGGTTGTGCCGGGATGTCCAGCCGGACCCGGCGCAGCGCGGTCTGCTGCTGGCTCGCCGAGTCCGCCCCGTCTTGCGCATGCAGCGGTAGCGCGGCCGTTCCCAGCAGGACCAGGCCCAGCCCCAGGGCCAGTTGCGCCCCCTTGCGACCGCCTCGCACGGCACTCCATCCACGATGTTTCATGACAGCGCCTACACTCCATCGTTTTGTGTAATAAGAATCAGTCTCGTTAAGAGAACGATGGAGGCAGGGAAAGTCAGTAACGGAAATCGAGAAAATTTTTCGCCGGCGGGATCCACGGCTCGAAAATGCGCTTCCCGGCCCCTGCCGGAACAAGCGCGCGGGGCGACTGCCCGGCCCGTGGTCGAGGCTCTCGGAAGCGATCGCGCCGCTCAGTACAGCAGCGTCACTCCCGCCAGGCCCAGGCTGCGCACTCCCAGCTCATCGCTGATCGACTGCAACGAGGCCTCCAGGTCGGCGACCCGGAATACCCCGCTGACCCGCCGCTGCGCCAACGCACCGGGAGCCACCAGCAAATGCCCCGGCCGGTAGCGATTGAGCCGCGCCACCACCTCGCCCAGCGGCTGCTCGTCGAAGACCAGCAGGCCGCGCCGCCAACTGGTCAGGTCGTCGAGGCGACCGCCCAGCGGCGCCTCGACGCCGCCCTCCGCGCTGTAGCGCAGGCTCTCGCCCTCGCCCAGCTCGCGGCGCCCGACGGTCCCCGTGCGCGGATGCGCCAGGGCCACCGCGACGCGGTGTTCGAGCACCCCGACCTGGACGCTGCCGTCCTCGTTGCGGCTGACCAGGAACCGAGTACCCAGCGCGCGAGTGCTGCCGCCGGCGCTTTCCACCACGAAGGGCCGTGTCTCCCGCCCCGCACGCGGGGCGGCGCGGAAGATCGCGCTGCCTTCGAGCAGGCGCACCCGTCGCTCGCGGCTGTCGTAGGCGACATCGATGGCACTCTGTGCGTCCAGCTCGACCTCGCTGCCATCCACCAGCCGCAGGATGCGTACCTCGCCCTTGCCGGTGGCGTGGTCGGCCAGCCAGCTCACGCCGGCGTCGCGTTCGTTCCAGGCGCTGCCCAGGGCCAGCAGCACCGCCGCCGCCGCGGCCCAGCCGCGCCAGCCCTTGCGCCGCCCCCCGGCGCGGCGCGGCGCGTTGGCGACCGGCGTCTGAACCATCGTCCGCGGTTCGGCCAGCGATCCCAGCTGTTTCCAGGTCCGTTGCGCCAGCGCCAGCGCGGCCGGGTGCCGGGGGTCGGCCGCCAGCCAGCCGTCCAGCGCTTCGCGCCGGGACCGGTCGAGGTCGCCGCCGTCCAGGCGGATCGCCCATTCGGCGGCCTGCTGGCGGATCTGCTGTTGTTCCTGGGGGCTGTTCACGTGCGGCTCTCGTTGGTCGTTATAGAGGTTCAGACGCGCGAACCGGCAAGACTCGGTAATCCATTCAGCGGGAATCCTCGAGTGCCTGCATCACATGGGCCAGGGCGCGGGTCAGGTGCTTCTGCACCGAGCTATCGGAGACTTCCAGGCGTCTCGCCACCTCGGCATGGGTCAGCCCCTCCAGACGGTTGAGACGGAAGATCTCACGGGTGCGCGGCGGCAGTTCGGCGACTATCTCGCGCAGGCGGGCAAGCGCATCGGCATCCACCGCGGACTCCTCGGGGCCGGGCTGGTCGGCGACGAACCCGGCGAGGTCGTCGTTGGGCCGGGTCTCGGTGCGGCGCCGCCGTTCCTGCCGGTAATGGTCGATGGTGAGGTTGTGCGCGGTGCGGTAGAGATAGGCGTCGACATGCTCGATCGGCTCCTTGTGCCGCTGCTCGGCCAGGCGCAGGAAGCTCTCCTGCGCAAGGTCCGCCGCCAGGTGCGGATCGCGGGTCTTGCGCAACAGATACGACTGCAACTGCCGGGCATGCCTGAGAAACAGTGCCTTGAGATCCTGCTCCGCCAACGGCGCATCCACCCACGTCCTTTCAGAAGGGCAGCAGCATATTTTTTATGATAATGATTTTCAATCGTATTCTTGTGAGATGCCGGGCTCAGCCGAACACCGAGCCGCCGCCGAGGTAGGCCAGGCCCGCGCCAAGGGCCGCCAGCGCCAGCGGCGGGCGCATCGGCGCGTCGTTGATGGCGAAGGCCAGTTGCGCCAGCGGAAACAGCAGCAGGCAGAGCAATGCGCAGGGGGATCGAACGGCGACCGCCGCTGGCCACGGACCAGACGTAGCCGATGAGCAGAAGGGCGAAACCGAAGTCTTGCATGCCGGGCATCCTTGCGGGGCGGAAGGTATGCGCCGCGCAACGGGCGGCAGGCGCGCAACCTTAGCAGAAGCGCGGGAGCCGAGGAAAACCCGGCGCGGCCCGTGCCGCGCCGGGTTCACTCAATTGCCGCTGCAACCGCTGCCCCAGGCCTTGTACTCGACGGTATGCCGCTCGCCCTGCGAGTCCTCGTAGACCAGGCGCGCCGGGACGATCCCACAGGCGCTCCACAGGTCGGTCTTGTAGATCACCCGGGCGATGTCCAGGCGCCCTTCCACGTAGTGCTGGCGGAGCGATTTCGAGTCCGGGTTGGGTCCGTAGGGCTGCTGCTGCGCCTGGGCCAGCGGCGCCAGGCCGAGCAGCGCGACAAGTGCCAACGGGATCACTCTCATGAGGATGTCTCCTTGGTAGAACGTTCAGCCTGAAACTACGCTGCGGAGACTGTCAGGCTCATGAGCCCGGCGTGACATTTCTGTCAGACGACGACCGCCCCGGCAATGCGCCGGCAATCCTGGCGCTATCCACGGACGGCAAGACGCCATATACTGTATGAATAACCAGTCAAAGCAACCTTCCGACTCAGAAGGCACAGAGGTGATGAATGGCCGTCGAAGTGGTGTACCGCAGCAGCCGGGATCAGGAGCGTTTGTTCATGGACAAGGCTGAAGCCGATCGTTACGACAAGATGCTGGAGCTGGCGGAAACGCTGGCCGAGGTGCTGCAGAAGGCGGTGCCGTCGCTGAAGGAGGAACAGGTGGAAGAACTCGGCATCTTCATGGCGAAGAACCGCGACGCCTTCGCCCGCGCCTTCAAGAACCAGCCGGACGCCCTCAACGAACTGTTCGAGGAAAACGCCGCGGACGAATGAGCCGCCGCTGCAAGCAAAGCGCAAGGAGCCGAAACATGCCGCGACAACTTGCCGGCCTGCTGTGCGTCCTCCTCGGCCTCGCCGGTGCCCCTGCCCTCGCCTGCCCGTTCCGGGCCACGGACGCCGAGACACCGGCAGCCTCTGCCGGCGCCGCGCAGGTCCTGGCCCTGGGCGGCGCCGGCAGGCTGCAACTCGACCTGCAACGGGCCCCCGCCACTCTGCTGCACAGCGGCGACCTGCTGATCGCCCGCTACGCCGAGGGTCACTACCTCGCCCACCGCCTGCTCGAAGGCAACGAGATGGGCGCGGACGAGGGCGAACGGCTCGACCTTCCGCGACAGGTTCGCCTGCTGTTCGGAGCCCTGCCGCTGGACGGCCTGCCCGACGCCGAGCGCGAGCGTCTCCAGGCGCAGCGCCAGGCCCTCGGCCTGTGCGACCGGCGCGCCAGCGCCAGCCGCTACCGCGTGGCCGGCACCGAGGTCTATCGCCTGCGCGGCAGCCAGGCCGGCAAGCCCTACCACGCGCTCTACCTGCTCGATGGTCCCCAGGTGCACTACCTCGACAGCTCCGGCAGCGACGCCTTCGTCGAACAACTGCTCGCCAGCCTGCGACGCCGCTGAGTCCGCGCGGCGCTTGTCCGACCCGCGCCCGGCTTGCCGGAAACTGGCGCTTGCCGTACAACGCCCGGCAGCCCCATCGACCAGGAAGGTCCCATGCCCGCTCTCCCCGCCTCCCCCGTCCGCTCCCGACGCTGGCGCCTGGACCGGCGCAGCCTGCTGCTGGCAATGCTGCTGTTCGGCCTGCTGGTCCTGCTCGCCACCCTGGGCCGGCATTGGGGCTGGATACGCAGCTTCGGCGGCGACCTGCTGGCGGTGGTCTGGCTCTACTACCTGATGGGCAGCGCGCTCAGGGCGCCGGCCGCCTGGCTGGCATCCGCCGCCTTTGCCGTCGGCGCGCTGCTGGAACTGGGCCAGTACCTGGCGGCGCAACTGCATTGGCAATTTTCCAGTCCCGTGCTGCGCATCGTTCTCGGTAGCACCGCCGACGGCTTCGACCTGCTCGCCTATGCCCTCGGCGCGCTGCTGGCATGGTGGCTGGAGCGCCGGCGCTGATCAGCCGTCGGGCTGCTCCAGGGCGTTCACCAGTACCTTGAGGAAACGCGCCGCCTCGCCACCGGTGGCCGCGCGGTGATCGAAGCTCAGCGAGAGCGGCAGGATCGGGTGGATCGCCATCTCGCCGCGCCAGGCCACTACTTCGTCGCGGATGCCGCCGGCGCCGAGGATGGCCACCTGCGGCGGCACCACCACGGGGTTGGCGTAGCGGCCGAACAGGGTGCCGAAGTTGGATAGGGTCAGGGTCGCGCCGAGCATTTCCGCCGGCGGGATCGAGCGTGCCTGGACGTCTTCGCGCAGGCGCCGCATACCGGCGCGCAGGTCCTCCGCCGAACGCGCACCGACGTCGCGCAGCACCGGCACGAACAGGCCGTCCGGGGTGTCCACGGCGATCCCCAGGTCGAGCCGCTCATGCAGTTTCAGCGACAACGAGGCGCCATCGAACCAGGCGTTGAGGGTCGGCTCGGCGCGACAGGCCTCGGCCAGCGCCTGGGCCAGGCGGATCAACGGGTCGCGTGCGGTCTTCCAGCGATGCAGGTCGGCGTCGCCGTAGATCGTCACCGGCACCACCTCGGCATGCGAGCGCGCCATGTTCAGCGCCATGCTCCGCCGTACCCCGCGCAAGCGCTCGCCGCCGAAGCGTTCGCGGGCGCCCTGGGCGGCGGCCTCGACGTCGGCGCGGGTGATCAGGCCATCCGGGCCGGAGCCGCTCAGGCCGGCCAGTTCGACGCCCTGCTGGCGGGCGAACTGGCGCACCGCCGGGGTCGCGCGCGGTGCCAGGTGTTCGCGGGTGGACGGTGCGGCGCCGATGAAGAAACGGTCCTCCAGGGCGCTACCGCCGCCCTCCAGGCGCCCCACCACGGTACCGGCGTCCGCCTCCTCGCCCTCGAAGCCCACCAGCGGTTCGCCGACGTGGAGGATGTCGCCCTCGGCGCCGAACAGCTTGCCCACCACCCCATCGTAGGGCGCAGGGATGTCCACCAGCGCCTTGGCGGTTTCCACCGAGACCAGGCGCTGGTCGGCGCGCACGCTGTCGCCGGCCTTGACGTGCCATTCGACGATTTCCGCTTCCTGCAGGCCCTCGCCCAGGTCGGGCAGCTTGAAGTGCTTCATGGTCGTCTCCCCTTGGCTCAGGCGTAGCCGAGCACGGTGTCGCAGGCCGCCAGGATGTCCTCCACGGCGGGCATGTACAGCGCTTCCAAGCGGTACAGCGGCGGCGGGATATCGGCCGCGGCGACCCGCTGGATCGGCGCCCGCAGGTCGAACAGGACACGCTCGTAGAGGCTCGCGGCGATTTCCCCGCCGAGGCCGCCACTCTTCGGCGCCTCATGGACGATCACGCAGCGACCGGTCTTGCGCACCGAGGCTTCGAGGGTGTCGAGGTCGAGCGGCTTGAGGCAGGCGACGTCGATCACTTCGGCCTCGATGCCGCGCTGCGCCAGGCGCTCGGCGGCCTGCTGGGTCTCGTGGACGCTGGCGCCCCAGCTGACCAGGGTCAGGTCGCCGCCTTCGCGAAGGGTGAAGCAACTGTCCAGCGGCAGGCGCCGGGCGTCGTCCGCCAGCGGCTGCGGGTTCATCCGGTAGAGCCGGGTCGGCTCGAGGAAGATCACCGGATCGGGATCGTCGATCGCCGCCAGGAGCAGGCCGTAGGCCCGCGCCGGCGACGACGGCACCAGCACGCGGACGCCGGGGATGTGCGCGAACATCGCCTCGGTCGCCTCGCTGTGGTGCTCCGGCGCGCGGATCCCCGCGCCCATCGGCGTGCGCAGCACCAACGGGCAGGCCAGGCGGCCGCGGGTGCGATTGCGCAGGCGGCTGGCATGGGACACCAGTTGCTCCATGGCGGCGTAGATGAAGCCCATGAACTGGATCTCCATCACCGGCTTCAGGCCCTGGGCGGCCATGCCGATGGACAGTCCGGCGATCATGTTCTCCGCCAGCGGCGTATCCAGCACCCGCTTGAAGCCGAAGCGCTCGCGCAGGCCGAGGGTGGCGCGAAACACCCCGCCGTTGACCCCGACGTCTTCGCCCAGCACCACCACCGTCTCGTCCTCGGCCATGGCCCGGTGCAACGCCAGGTTGACCGCCTCCAGAAGGGCCAGGCGTTTCGCTTCGCCGTTGCGCTCATTCATGTTCGGCCCCTCCCTGCCGCCGCGCGGCGCGCTCCAGCAATTGCTCGCGCTGCTCCTCCAGGACCGCCGGCCAGCGCGCGTAGACATGCTCGAACAGTGCCTGCGGCGCCTGCGCGGCGAACGTCTCGAAACGCTCCACCGCCTCCTGCACCCGCGCCTGGCACTCGCCCACCAGCGCCTGCTCGCGCTCCTCGTCCCACTGGCCGCGGCCGGCGAGGAAGGCGCGCAGGCGCTTGATCGGCTCCTCGCGCCAGGCCTGGTTGACCTCCTCGGCGGAACGGTAGCGGCTGGCGTCGTCGGCCGTGGTGTGGTCGCAGAGGCGATAGCTGATGCACTCCAGCAGGGTCGGCCCCTTGCCCTGGCGCGCGCGCTCCAGGGCCGCGCGGACGCGTTCGGCGACCGCCAGCACGTCGTTGCCGTCCACCTGTTCGCCGGGGAAGCCGGCACCCACCGCCTTCTCCGCCAGGGTCGGCGCGCCGCACTGGATGCGCCGCGGCACCGAGATCGCCCACTGGTTGTTGTTGACCACGAAGAGCACCGGCAACTGCCAGGCGCCCGCCACGTTCAGCGCCTCGAGGAAATCGCCCTTGCTGGTGGCGCCGTCGCCGCAGGTGGTCACCGCCACCCGGTGCTCGCCGCGGATGCGGAACGCCGAGGCGACCCCGCAGGCATGCAGGGCCTGGGTGGCGATCGGCACGCAAATGGGAAAGTCCTGCGCCGCCAGCGGTTCGGCGTAGTCGCTGCCGCGCTCGTCGCCGCCCCAGTAGAGGAGGATGTCCTCCATGCGCACGCCGCGCATCAATTGCACGGCGGTATCGCGGTAATACGGCACCAGCACGTCCTCGGCGCGCATCTGGCTGCCGATGGCCACGCCGATGGCTTCCTGGCCGAGGGTTGGCGCATAGGTGCCGATCCGCCCGGTACGCTGGAGGGCCACCGCCTTCTGGTCGAACAGGCGGGTCAGGAGCATCTGCCGGTAGAGGCCGACCAGCGCATCGCTGTCGCCGGCCCAGGCGGGCAACTCGCCGAGGGGCCGACCGTCGCTGTCGAGGTAGCGGGTGAAAGGCGGGTCGATCCGGTTGTGAACCATCGCAAACCTCCTCCGCACGCCGGGTAGGCGTGCCGCTCAGGGTCGCGCCGCGGGTGGCGGCGTGCACGCGCGGCGCGGCGGGGGTGGCCCGCACTGCCGCTGGCGAGGCCCGCTGGCGGCCTCGCCGGAAACGCCGGCCCGTCACTGCGGGCCGTAGAGAATCCGTTCCGCCAGACGGTCGGCGATCCGCGCCGGCGACTGGTGGTCGGCCTGGGCATGGGCATAGATCTCGGTGAGCCGCGCGGGAATCCGCGCCAGGTGCGCGGTGATGCTGTGCGGGTCGGCGCCGCGGTGCTTGAGGGCGACGTAGATCAGGCCGCCGGAGTTGATCACGTAGTCCGGCGCATAGAGGATGCCGCGCGCCTCCAGCTCGTCGGCGACCTCCGGCCGCTCCAACTGGTTGTTCGCCGCCCCGGCCACCGCCGCGCAGCGCAACTGGCTGACGCTCTGGCTGGTGAGCACGCCGCCCAGCCCGCAGGGCGCGAGGATGTCGCATGGGGTGGAGAGCAATGCCTCCGGCGCCAGCGGATGGGCGCCGAGCTGCTCGACCGCCAGTTGCACCCGGCCGGGATCGAGGTCGCAGACCAGCAACTCGGCGCCGACCGCCGCCAGTTGCTCGGCCAATGCGTAGCCGACGTGGCCGAGCCCCTGCACCGCGACCCGCAAGCCTTCCAGGTCGTCGCTGCCGAGGCGCGCCTGGGCGCTGGCGCGAATCCCGGCGAACACGCCGAGGGCGGTATGCGGCGAGGGGTCGCCGGCCTGGGTGGTGCTGGTGACGTGGCGGGTCTGCTGGGCGATGCAGTCCATGTCGGCGCTGGAGGTACCGCTGTCCACCGCAGTGATGTAGCGTCCGCCGAGGCTTTCGATGAAGCGCCCGAAGGCCTCGAACAGCGCGCCGCGATTGTCCAGGTGCGGCGGGCGGATGATCACCGCCTTGCCGCCGCCCTGCTCCAGCCCGGCCAGGGCCGCCTTGTAGCTCATGCCCTGGGCCAGGCGGATGGCGTCGCCGATGGCGGCTTCGTCGTTGGGGTAAGGCAGGTAGCGACAACCACCCAGTGCCGGGCCGAGTCGCGTGCTGTGGATGGCGATAATGGCCTTGAGTCCCGTGGCCGGGTCTTGGGCGAGGTGGAGACCCTCGAGCCGGGCCGCGTCCATCATGTCGAACATGCTGGGGCTCCCCTGCTTGCTGCTTGTTGTCCGGGCCGGGCCGTTGCCGCCCGGCACCTTCAGTATAGGCAGGCGTCGGCGAAACGCCCGCAAGGCCGACGACCAGGCCGCGGCGCTCGCCGTGCCGGGTACTGGACGAAGCTTCGGCGGACGGTTACAACCTTGGGGTCCGCCCGCTCGAAACCGGCCCCGGCGTGCTCCGAACGGCCCGTCCGCAGCGATCCAGGCGCACCAGGAGGAAAGCCATGGACCCGCGTCAAGCCTGCCTCGATTGTCTCGCCCAGGAACCGCCAGCGCTGTTCGAGGCGGCCCTGTGGATCGCCGCGGAGCACCTCCCGGCGTATTCGCCCGCCCACGCCCTGCGCGAGCTCGACGAACTCGTCCGGCAGATCGGCGCCAGCCTGGACGACCGCGCCTCGGCCAGCGAGCGCGCCCAGGGGTTGCTGCGGCGAATGAGCGAACAGGGTTTCTGCGAAGACGACGACTTCCCCCTGCAACCGCGCTCGGCCCTGCTCCCGCTGGTGCTGCAGCGGCGCCAGGGACAGCCGTTGTCGCTGGCGCTGGTGGCCATGGAACTGGCGCGGCGGCTGGACATTCCGCTGGTCGGAGTGAACTTCCCGGGACGCTTCCTGCTGCGCGTGCCGCAGGCCGACCATCTGCTCGACCCGGCCACCGGACGGCGCCTCTATCCCACCGACTGCCGCGAACTGCTGCTGCGCCTGCAGGGGCCGAAGAGCGAGCTGCAAGCCGCCTACCTGAAGCAGGCCTCTCCCGGGGAAATCCTCCAGCGTCTGTCGCGCAACCTGCGACAACTGCACAGCGCCGCCGGCGAGCCGCTGGCCGCGCTGAAGGATGCCCAGCGGGTGATCGAACTCGGCCCGGTGGGCGCCGCCGACCACGAGGCCCGCGCGGGCCTCTATCGGCAACTGGATTGCCCGCAGGCGGAACGCTACGACCTGGAGCGCGCGCTCTTGCTCAGCGACGATCCCACCGAGCAACTGCGCCTCGGCCAGCGCCTGGGCGAACTCGCCCCGCCGACCGGCCGCGCCCTGCACTGAGGCCGCTCAGGCGAGCAGGCCGAGGGCCTTGGCCCGCGCCACCGCCTGGGTCCGACGGGCCACCCCGAGCTTGCCGTTGATCCGCCGGGCGTGGGTCTTCACCGTGTGCAGGGAAATGAACAGTTGCTCGCCGATCTCCTGGTTGGAGCAGCCCTGGGCGATCAGGCCGAGCACCGCCAGCTCCCGACAACTGAGCGGACTGAGCCCCTCCTCTTCTTCCCCCGGCAGGGCGGCGAACAGTTGCGGCTGGCGATCCCGCAGTCGCCGCTGCGGCAGTTGCAGGCCTAGCCGCTCCGCCAGCTCCAGGCCACTGCGCAGGGTCTGCTGGGCCTGGGGCAATTGTCCGGAGAGGAACTGGCACTCGGCGATACCCATGCGCACTTCGCAAAGCAGCGTCTGCCGCCCCTGCGCCTCGAGAATGGCGAGCAGCCCACGCAGCCGCGCTTCGGCGGCGGCTGCCTCGCCGCTGTAGAGTTCGGCCAGTGCCAATTGGTGCTCTACCCGCGCTTCCAGCTCCGGTTCGGAGGGCGGCGACAGGCGCGCCCGTCCCGGCTGGAAGTAGGCGCGGACCCGCAGCAGGATCTCCCGCGCCTGCGCCGGCCTTCCCTGCTGCAGGGTCAGGGCGGAGCTGACCAGCAGCAGCGCGCCGCGATACAGCGGATCGGGGACATGGCGCTGCTGCATCAGCCGCTCGACCTCCAGCAGGCGGTTGAACGCCGCGTCCAGGTCGCCCTGCCCGGCTTCCAGCAAGGCCAGTCCCAGGTAGCCGTAGAGCACCCAGGGATCGAGATTCTCCCGTGCCTGCTCCAGCCCCAGCCGATACCAGTGCCCGGCCTCGACCTCGCGGCCCTGCTGCAGGCACAGGCGCGCGCGGCGCAGGGCGATCCGGCCGAGCATCGGGCTGCCCTGCTGGCCGAGGTCCTCCAGGTAGCGCTGGGCGCGATCGAGGACGCCTTCCGCGCGCAGCAGTTCGCCGCGCTGCTCCAGCCACTGCGCCCGCTCCAGTTCGATCAGCGCCTCGAAGATCAGGCTGTCGTGCTCGCGCGCCAGGCGCAAGGCATCGCGGCCGATCAACCGCGCCTGGTCCATCCGCCCCTCGATCATCGCCAGTTGCATCAGCGCCGAGCGGCAGATCAGTCCCTGCGACCAGGCGTCCTCCGGCAGTTGCTCCAGCGCCTCGCGCAGGTAGTCGGCGGCGCCGCGCTCGCCGCGGCAGTGCAGGAGGATCCCGAACAAGCCCTGCCATTGCGCCAGCAGCACCCGCTGGCGGGACGCCGAGGGCATCGGCAGGAAGCGCGCCAACTGGCCGATGCAGTCCTCGGCTTCGGCCAGGCGTCCGGCGTAGAGCAGCGTCCAGGCATTCAGGATCACCAGGCGCGGCGTGCTGGCCAGCAGCGCCGCCGGCAGTTCGTCGCGCAGGGCCAGGACCATGCCGATGTTGTGGCCGTGCAGCAATTGCTCCTCGGTGAGCTTCTGCAACAATCCGGCGGCGGTTTCCGGTTCGTCGGCGGCCAGCGCCTGGTCGACCGCCTCGCGGGTCTCGCCGTGTTCGGCGAACCATTCGCAGGCTTCCCGGTGGAAGTCCCGCTGCGGGCGCTGTGGCGCTTCGCGCCAGGCCTCGCGGATCGCCGGCGGCAGGCTGTAGCGCTGGTTCGCATCGGCCAGCAGGGGGAAGCCCCGCGCCAACAGGTCGTCCAGCCCGTGGGGCAGCTCCTCGAACAGCCGGCGGAACAGCTCCGGACCGACTTGCGGCAGCCAGGCCAGGGCACGCGCGGCGTCGGCCAGCGGCGGCGGCAGCTCGTCGAGCAACTCGTGCTGGAGGTATTCCTGCAACAACGGTCCGGCCGTCTCTTCGCCGACCAGCAGGCGCAAGCGCAACGCGGCGCACCAACCGCCGCTGCGTTCCAGCAGTGTCCCGGCCGTAGCGGCATCGGCGCTGCGCCCGTGCAGGCGGAGCAGTTCGGCGACCTCGTCGGCATCGAACGCCAGCAGGCCGCCGTCGACCTCCAGCAACTCCCCTTCCAGCAGCAACCGCGCCAGGTTGCACTGCGGCCGCCGCCGGCTCGCCAGCCACCAGCCCACCCGTGGCGAGGCCGCGCTCAACAGGCGATCGAGGCAGGCGTCGAGGGCGGGGTCGGGGTGCCGTGGGTAATCGTCGAGCAGCAGCCACAGCGCGGAAGCGTTGCGCAGCCGCCGGCACAGTTGCGCTTCGTCGCTGTCCTCGGGCAAGCCGAGGGCGCCGGCCAGGCGGCGGCGGAAGGTCGCGGGGTCCAGCGCTTCCCCGCCCAGCGCCAGCCAGACCACCTGCACGCCAGGCGGCGCCCGCCGCGCGCATTCTCCGAGGAGGACGGTCTTGCCGCTGCCGGCGGGCGCGCAGAGCAGTCGCAGGCGGCATTCGCCGCGCAGCAGCGGCTGGTGCAAACGGGGCCGCGGCAGGTGCTGCGGCGGCAGCCGCGGCAAGGCGGCGGGCAGCTCGGTCGGCTCGGTCATGGCAGTGCTCTTGTTCTGTCGAAGCGCCTTGCCGGGAGCCTAGACCGCGCCTGCCCCGCTGCTGAACGATGATTGCGCCGGGTGATGGGCCGTCATAACGAACGAGCGCGTCGGCACAAGCCGCCACGCTCGTCGCGACTGGCCGGGACTCAGCGTACCCCGGCGTTGCGCAGGGCGGCCGGCGTGTAGTCGGCGGACGAGGCCTTGAAGCCGAACTCGTAGCCGCGCTTCTCCTCGTTGTTCATGCCCAGCGCCAGGTAGCGACCGGCGATCACGTCGTAGAGCGCCTCCAGGGTGTAGCCGGCGACCTTCTGGTCGTAGTGGTACTGCGCGTGGCCCTCGCCGACCCGCCAGAGCTGGCCGCGACCGTCGTAGTGGTCGACCAGGGCGATCTGCCAGCTGTCCTCGTCGATGTACATGTGGCGCTTGGCGTAGATGTGCCGCTCGCCCGGCTTCACCGTGCCGACCACTTCCCACACCCGGTGCAGCTCGTAGCGGGTCAGGTCCTGGTTGATGTGCCCGGCCTTGATGATGTCGCCGTACTTCAGGGTCGGGTCGTTGAGCTTGTAGGCGTTGTAGGGGATGTACATCTCGCGCTTGCCGACCAGCTTCCAGTCGTAGCGGTCCGGGGCGCCGGAGAACATGTCGAAGTTATCCGAGGTGCGCAGGCCGTCGGCGGCGGTGCCCGGGCCATCGTAGGCCACCTGCGGGGCGCGCCGCACGCGGCGCTGGCCGGCGTTGTAGACCCAGGCCAGGCGCGGCTCCTTGACCTGGTCGAGGGTCTCGTGGACCAGCAGCACGTTGCCCGCCAGGCGCGCCGGCGCGGTCACCTGCTGCTTGAAGAAGGTGAGGATGTTGGCCGCCTTGCTCTGGTCGAGGTCGGGCATGTTCTGCGGGAATGCCACCGACTCCTCGAAGCGGATCGGCGTGAAGCTGCCGTTGGTCTGCGGGGTGGCCTGGACGATGGTGCGCTTGAGGTTGCCGCCGCGGTAGCGGGTGATGTGGTTCCAGAGCACTTCGACGCCGTTCTTCGGAATCGGGAAGGCGTAGTAGCGGCTCTTCTCGAAATTCGACAGGCCGTTGCCGTCGTTGATCGGCTGCACGTTCAGCGCGCTCTGCTTGACCGCCTCGTCGATCTCGGCCGGCAGGGCCACCGTGCGATGGGTCTTGTACACCGGGATCCGGTAGGTTTCCGGGTAGCGCTTGAACATCGCCAACTGGCCGTCGGAGAGCTTGTCCTTGTATTGCTCGACGTTCTGCGCGGTGATGGTGAACAGCGGCTTCTCGTCGGCAAAGGGATCGGAAAGGAAGCCCTTGCCATCGACCTTGCCGGCGCTGGCCGCGAGGCCGCCGGTCCAGGCCGGGATGCTGCCGTCGGCGTTGCCTTCCTTCTGCGCGCCGATGGGGGTCAGGCTGCTGCCGAGCTTGGCGGCCTCGTCGGGCGAAACCGCCGCCGTCACCGAACCGGCCAGCAGGCTGAGGGCCAGCGCCCCGGAGGACAGGAGTCGTGCTGTTTTCATGCGTCGTTATCCTTGTTCGTATCCGCGAAAGCGGCCGCCCCGAGGGGCGGCGGACCTCAGAAGTTCACCCCGAAGCTCACCGCGAGGAAGTCGCGGTCGTTGATCGGGTTGTAGTTGCCGCCGAAGAAGTCGGTGTAGCTGATGCTGGCGGTATAGGTGTTCTGGTAGTCGGCATCGAGGCCGACGCTGACGGCCTTGGCGCCCTCGCTGAAGTTCGGCCCGTAGCCCTCGACGTCGTGCGACCAGGCCAGGTTCGGCTTCAGGTTGACCCCGGCGAACACGTTGGGATATTCGAGGATCCCGCGCAGGCGATAGCCCCACGAGTTGCGGGTGTAGAAGCCGTGGCTGTTGCACTCCTGCGGGTTGGCCACGTTGAGCGCGCCGGTGCACAAGGCGTTGTTCGGCAGTTCGCCGATGCCGTAGATGGCGTCGCGGCCGTAGCGCAGGTCGTCGCCGTCGACCCCGCTGAGGTGGTTGTAGCCGACTTCGCCGACCACGGTCAGGCGGTCGGCCGCCAGTACCCGGTCGAAGAACTGGGTGACGGTCACCTGTGCCTGGGTCACCGGCTTGCGCACGTAGCCGTTGATCACCTCGCCGGCGCGCGGGGTGGCGAAGCCGCTGTCGTAGATCGGGTTGCCGAACAGGGTGGTCGGGTAGATCGCGGCGATCGACATGTCGGTGCTGTTGATTTGTAGCGGCATGTTCGGCCGGTAGCTCAGCTCGCCGGCCACCGAGGTGCTGCCGATGTTGGTCTGGAAGCTCAGGCCGTAGAGGCGGATGTCCTCGGGATAGTCGATGAAGTAATAGCCGGTGGAGCGCCCGGTGACCGGGTCGGAGGTGGCCAGGCCGTTGCCGGCGATCACACTGTAGTACGGGTTGCGACTGTGGTAGTTCATCGCGTACAGGCCGAACTCGGTGTCGTTCAGCTCCGCCGCGTACCAACGCAGGGCCAGGCCCCACTGGCCGCTGTCGCGGGCATCGCGATCGCCGGCGCGCGGCAGATAGCGGTAGCCGTTAGCCGGGTTCGGGTCGAAGTCGCTGCCGGCATAGACCATCCGCTCGCAGCCATCGGCGACCACGTCGGTGGTGGAGAAGAAGGTGCCGCAGTTGTCGATCACCGTCTGGTCCCACTCCAACTGGTAGAAGCCTTCGACGGTCAGCGCGTCGCTGATGCCCTGGGACAGGTAGAGCATGTTCACCGGGATCAGGCCTTCCTTGATCTCCGCGCCGGGCCGGCGGAACGCGGCGACGTCCATCGGGTTGATGCTGTTGATCGAGTTCTGGATGAACGTGCTCTCGCCCCAGCTCACCACCTGCTTGCCGACCCGCACGCTGCCGGGCAGGTCGCCGATGCTGTAGTTGTGGTAGAGGAAGGCATCGAGCAGCTGCGCCCCGGAGGACTTGGCGCCCTCCTTGCGATTGTGGTCGTCGATGTCGTAGAGCAGGCGGTGTTCGTCCTTCAGCTCGAAGTCGTACCAGTACTTGCCACGGAAGAACGCGCCGGTGTCGCCGTACTTGAGTTCGAGATCGTGGATGCCCTTGAAGATCTTCGAGAAGGTTTCGCCCTTCTTGAAGTTCAGCCGGCCGTCGTCGGAGGTCTGCGACGAGGCGTGGCCGCCGTTGCGGGTGCCGATGTAGTCCTTGTCGGCGGAACGCATGGACCAACTGGCCCCCACCGACAGCGACGAGTCGAATTGCCCTTCGATCTCCCCGATGTTGAATGACACGGCCGAGGCCTGGGTGGCGCAACCCAGGGCTGTGGCCGCAGCGAGTGCGTGCAGAGGGAAGATTCCGCGCCTTTTTGTTGTTGTCATGCGGCTCTCCTGACAGGGTCGAGGTGGCTACACCCTACCCAGCGGCCCGAACGGCGGTAAGCGCACCAAGGAGGTATTCCGGTTGTCCCCCGAAAGAGTGAACAGGGGCCCTGGAAAGCGCCTCGGCGAACGCCATATGCAGGATGGATACGCCGTCATCCAGTGCATGGATGACAGCGCGGCACTGTTCCGCCGGCGGCGGCGATGGCATCCTTCGCTGCATGCAGCCCGAACAGACCATTCCCGCCGACCGCGATCTCGCCGACGCCACCCGCGAAACGGTCATGCGTTATCACCTCAGCTGGAAGCACCGCGACATCGACGCGGTGATGGCGCTCTATCATCCCGAGGTCGAATACAACGACTTCTTCCAGAACCGCCGGATGCGCCTGGCCGATCTCCGCGAGTACGTCGAGGCGACCATGCCCAAGGGCCCCGACGAGTCGCTGGAGCACACCGACCGTATCCGCTTCGACGGCGATACCGCCTTCATCCAGTACCGCCTGCGGGTGACCCTCAGCGGCCGCCTGGCTTCGTTCCGCGCCAGCGAGGCGATCACCGTGCGCGACGGCCTGATCTGGCGCATCAACGAATACGCCTCGCTGGTCCACGAAAGCGGCGGCGGAGCCCAGGCCGGCGGCGACGGCCGGCCGCCGGCCAGCCGCCTGGGGCTTTCGGCCAAGCAGCTGAGCCTGCTGGCACGCGACCTGGAGCACTACTTCCAGCAGGCCCAGCCCTATCTCGATCCGGACCTGGACCTGACCCAGGTGGCCAATGCCACCGGCTATACGCGCAACCAGATTTCCTACCTGCTCAACCAGGTGCTCGGCCTGAGCTTCTACCAGTACGTCAACCAGACCCGCCTGCAACACCTGCTCGGCCAGCTTTCCGGCGAGCTGCCCGGACGGGTCGACGAACTGGCCTTCGCCGCCGGCTTCAATTCGCTGTCGGCCTTCTACCGCTGCTTCCGCCAGCACACCGGCCAGTCTCCGCGCGAATACCTGAAGCGCCTGTCGTCGCGCCGCTGAGATTTCCCAGCGGACCCGCGCGCACGACAGGCGCACGGCATCTTCCTACTCTCGCCGCATTCCCCCTTCCCTCTCGCTATGGAGCCCTCTATGTCGGCCTGGCGCCACCTCAGCCTGTGGATGAATCAACTGGACGATCCGCTCGAAGCGCGCCCGTCCCTGGAAGAATCCCTCGAGGTCGACGTGGCCATCGTCGGCGCCGGCTACACCGGCCTCTGGACCGCCTATTACCTGAAGCGCCGGGCGCCGCAGTTGCGCGTCGCCATCGTCGAGGCAGAAACCGCCGGCTTCGGCGCCTCGGGGCGCAACGGCGGCTGGCTGATGGGCAACCTGCTCGGCGAGGACGGCCTGCTCGCCGGCTTGCCGCCGGAGCGGCGCCGGGCCGGCTACGACCTGCTGCACGGGATTCCCGACGAAGTCGCGCGGGTGCTGCAAGAGGAAGGCATCGACTGCGACTACCGCAAGGGCGGCGTGCTCTACTGCGCGGCGCGCTACCCGGAACAGGAACGCCGCCTGCGCGCCTATCTGCATGATCTCTATGCCGAAGGCCTGGACGAAAGCGACTACCGCTGGCTGACGCCGCAGGAACTCGACCAGCAGTTGCGCATCCCCGGCAGCTACGGGGCGATCCATTCGCCGCACTGCGCCACCATCCAGCCGGCCAGGCTCGCGCGCGGCCTGGCCCGCGCGGTGGAGCGCCTGGGCGTGCGGCTGTTCGAGAAGAGCCGGGTGCTGCACTGGCAACGCGGCCTGCTGCGCACCGAGCGCGGCGAACTGCGCGCCGAATGGATCGTACCGGCAGTGGAAGGCTACGCCGCCAGCCTGCCGCCGCTGGGCCACTACCAGTTGCCGGTGCAGAGTCTGCTGGTGGCCACCGAGCCGCTGCCGTCGTCGGTCTGGGCGGAGATCGGCCTGGAGCGCGGCCAGGCCTTCAGCGAATTCAGCCGCCAGGTCACCTACGGCCAGCGCACCGCCGACGACCGCCTGGCCTTCGGCGCGCGGGGCGGCTACCGCTTCGGCGGCAAGCTGCGCAGCGACTTCAGCCTCGACGACGAGGAAGTCGGCCTGCGTCGCTACCTGTTCGGCGAACTCTTCCCGCTGCTCAAGGACGCCAGGATCAGCCACACCTGGGGCGGCAACCTCGGCATGGCCCGGCGCTTCCGCCCGCACATGTTGCTCGACCGCGCCAGTGGCATCGCCCTCTCCGGCGGCTACGGCGGCGAAGGGGTCGGCGCCAGCAACCTCGGCGGCCGCACCCTGGCCGCGCTGATCCTCGGTGAGGACAGCGAGCTGCTGCGGCAGCCCTGGGTGCTGGGCGAGCGTCCGCTGGACAGCCTGGCCCGCTGGGAACCGGAACCCTGCCGCTGGCTCGGCTACAACGCGATCATCCGCAGTTTCGTCCATGAGGACCGGGTCCTTGCCGACCCGCACAGCGCGCCCTGGCGCCGCAGCCTGGCGCAAACCCTCGCGGCCGGCATGGAAAGCCTGATGCGCTGAGAATCCCCTCCACCTCCCACAGAGGAAAAACCGCATGGCCCTGACCCTTCTGAAAAATACCGCCGGCGCCGATCTTGGCGCCGCCAGCCCGGTCGCGGTGCCCCTTGGCGAGCCGGTCGCGCAGACCCGCGCCTACGCCGTGGAGCGCACCGACCAGGTGGAAACCGGCATCTGGGAATGCACCCCCGGACGCTGGCGGCGGCAGATCGTCGAGCAGGAGTTCTGCCACTTCCTGCAAGGCCGCTGCACCTTCACCCCGGACGGCGGCGAGACCATCCGCATCGAGGCCGGCGATGCCCTGCTGCTGCCGGAGAACAGTCTTGGCGTGTGGGATGTGCAGGAAACCGTGCGCAAGAGCTACGTGATCATCCACCGCTAGCCCGGGCGGCGCGACGGCGTCACTCGAAGCGCCCGTGGCGCCCCTCGCCGTCCTTGAAGCGCTGCGCGCCCTCCAGGGTCTCGCCGCTCTCGATCACCGCCAGCCCGCCCTGGAATTCGTTGGCCAGGGCCACGTCGAAGGACAGTTCCCACTGCGCGTATACGCTGGCGCGATCGGCGAGCATGCAGGTCTGCGGGAAGGCGGCGAGTTCCGCCGCCAGCTCCTCGGCCTCGGCTCGCGCCGAACCGCTCGGCACCACCCGGTTGGCCAGGCCGATCTGCAACGCTTCGTCGGCCTTCACCGGACGCCCGGTGAGGATCAGGTCGAGCGCCCGGCCCTGCCCGACGATCCGTGGCAGGCGCACGCTGCCGCCATCGATCAGCGGCACCCCGAAACGCCGGCAGAACACTCCGCAGATAGCGTCCTCGGCCATCACCCGCAGGTCGGCGAGCAGCGCCAGCTCCAGCCCGCCGGCCACCGCATAACCTTCGATGGCGGCGATCAGCGGCTTGCCGAGCTGCATGCGGCTCGGCCCCATCGGTCCGTCGCCCTCCGCCTCCAGGCGATTGCGCCGCTCGCCATCCTCGGCCACCGCCGCCAGGTCGGCGCCGGCGCAGAAATTGCCGCCGCTGCCGGTGAGTACCGCGACCCGCGCCGTATCGTCCGCTTCGAACTCGCGCAGGGCGTCGGCCAGGGCCTGGGCGGTCGGCCGGTCCACCGCATTGCGCCGCTCCGGGCGAGCGATGACCAGGGTGGTGACCGGGCCGTTGCGTTCGACGATGACACTCATGACAGACTCCCTGCGGAAAAAGCGAAAAAAGACACCGGCCGGATGGCAGAAGACCGGCGTCAGCCGGTCTTCACCTTAGTCCTTTTCCCGCGGCCGCGCCGCATCCGCCGGGCGTCTCAGAGCGCGTGCTTCTGCAGGTTGGCCATCATTTCACGGAGCGCCTCGACGTTGTCCGCCGGGTGCGCGGCGTTCTCGAAGTCGCAGATCTGCTGCCAGTGCGCGGCCACATCCTCGGCGTCGAAGCCGGCCTTCGGATCGAAGCCGAAGCCCAGGCTGCGTTCCCAGCGTACCTTGCCGATCCAGCCACCGCCGACCTCATAGAGCCCCGAGGTATCCTCGCAGGCCGAGCTGCCGAGGTAGACCACCAGCGGGCTGACCAGCTCCGGCTTGAGCTGCTCGAAGACCTGCGGCGGGATCAGCCCCTCGGTCATCCGCGTACCGCCGGTGGGGGCGATGGCGTTGACCAGGATATTGTTCTTGCGCCCTTCCAGGGCCAGGGTGCGGGTCAGGCCGTAGAGGCCGAGCTTGGCCATGCCGTAGTTGCTCTGGCCGAAGTTGCCGTAGATGCCCGAGGTCGAGGAGGTGAACACCACCCGCCCGTAGGCCTGCTCGCGCAAGTGCGGCCAGGCGGCGCGAGTGACCTTGTAGGCGCCTTCGACATGCACCTGGTAGACCAGGTCCCAGTCGGCGTCCTCCATCTTGTGGAAGGTCTTGTCACGCAGGATGCCGGCATTGTTGACCACCACGTCGACGCGACCGAAGGCGTCCAGCGCGTTCTCCACGATCCTGCCGCCGTCCGTGACCGAGTCGTGGTTGGCCACCGCGGTGCCGCCGGCGGCACGGATCTCCGCCACCACCTTGTCCGCCGCCGAGGCACTGGCGCCTTCGCCATGGGTGCTGCCGCCGAGGTCGTTGACCACCACCTGGGCGCCATGCTTCGCGAACAGCAGGGCGTGGGCGCGGCCAAGGCCGCCGCCGGCTCCGGTGACGATCACGACTTGGTCGTCGAAACGCAGGGCATCGCTCATGTTCGGGACTCCAGGGCAGTAGGAAGGATTGCCCGAGTGTCGGCCAGCCCGCCGGCGGGGACAAGGCTTCGCGCCGCCATGAATGGCGCCCGATAAGGCAGCGGGATGTTCCGCTTCAGTCGAACGGAATGTACAGCCGGCCACGCGGGCCGAGCTTGAACAGCCACCAGTCATAGTTGTGCCGGACCACCACCAGCAGCAGGCTGCCGAGCAACGCGAGGCCGGCGCCGACGGCGTACCAGCGACTGCCTTCCTGCCAGCACAGGTAGCCGAGCCCGAGCGCCAGCAGCAGGCCGAGTTCGGCGAGGACCATCCCGGACTGGCGGATGAACGGCTGCGCCTGCACCATCTGGCGGAACAACCAGGAGCCCTCGTCGAACACGCGCAAGGGAGAAACGGGATCGTGCATGGAGACCTCCATGGGTGACGAAACGCCTCGTCCAGCGAGGCGCCAGCACCCTAGCCCCGATCCTTGCGCGATGGCACTTGCTGCAATCTCAAACTCGCTTAAGAAAACTCTGAATCATCCAGTCGGGCGCGAAACGCCAGGTAATGTTCGAGCACCGCCGCCGGCGCTTCGATCTGCGGATAATGGCCGATGCCATCGAGCAGCACGCAGTCGGCATCGGCGACCAGTTGCCGGTAGCGCTCGACCATGTGCGCCCCGGAGATCGGGTCGACGGCTCCGTCGATCACCCGCAACGGCACCCCGCCGTGCTGCAACGCCGCCACCCAGCGCTCACGCTGCTCGCGGCGGTCGACGATGTAGCGGATCAGGCGATGCATCACCCGCTGCCCCTGGTTGCTTTCGATCAGGCTCCAGAAGGCATCCAGCTCGGTCTCGCCGGGCTGGCTGCGCGGGCCGAAGACCTTGGCGAAGTTGCGCGCCAGGGCGCGGCGGTCGAACAGCCGGCCGAACAGCCCGCCCAACGGGCTCAGCAACAGCTTCTGGCTGAGCACCGGGCGGTGCGTTTCCGGGAACAGCCCACCATTGAGGAACACGCAGGAGGCGAGCCGCAGCCGGCCTTCGTGATGGCGGGCGAGCAGTTCCTGGGCGACGCTGTCGCCGTAGTCGTGGGCCAGCACGTGCAGCGGCTCGTCGATTCCCAGGCGGCCGAGCAGCGCCTGTTGCAGGTCGGCCTGCTCCAGCAGGCTGTAGCGATGGGCGCGCGGCTTGGCCGAATCGCCGAAGCCGAGCAGGTCGCAGACCAGCACGCGGTAGCGCTGCGCCAGCGGCTCCCAGAGGTAGTGCCAGTCCCAGGCGGCGCTGGGAAAACCGTGGATCAGCAGCAACGGCCGACCCTGCCCGGCTTCCCAGTAGCGGATCGGGAAGCCCTTGAAATCCAGGGTGCGACCCCGCCTCCGCCAGGCCTCCAGTGGAATGCCGGGCTGCGCCGCGGTCACTGGCGGTAGCCCGGGTTCTGCTGGTCGAGCTTGCGCAGCAGCGCCGGCCAGGCGAGCTGGCCGCCCATGCCGGTTTTGCTGCGCATCACCCCGGCGATCATGTCACGCGCGCCGGCGAGGATCTGCCCCGGGATGTGGATCAGCTCGGCGCCGCCGCTCTGCGCCATCACCTGTACCTCGCAAGCGCGTTGCAGGGTGAACATCATGAGGAAGGTATCGGCGATGGAACCGCCGCAGGTGAGCAGGCCGTGGTTGGGCAGGATCAGGAAATTGCTGGCCCCCAGGTCGGCCTGCAGGCGGGCCTTTTCCTCATGGTTCAGGGCGACGCCCTCGTAGGCGTGGTAGGACAGGCTGGAGAGCACGAACAACGATTGCTGCGACAGCGGCAACAGGCCCTGCTTCTGGCAGGACACCGCGATCCCCGCGGCGGTATGGGTGTGCAGCACGCACTCGACGTCGTGGCGGACCTCGTGCACCGCGCTATGGATGGTGTAGCCGGCCGGGTTGATCTCGTAGGGGCTGTCCATCAGCTTCTTGCCGCTGGCATCCACCTTCACCAGGCTGGAGGCGGTGATCTCGTGGAACATCAGGCCGAACGGGTTGATCAGGAAGTCCTCGGTGCCCGGCACCTTGGCCGAGATGTGGGTGAAGATCAGGTCGTCCCAACCGTGCAGGGCGACCAGCCGGTAGCAGGCAGCGAGATCGACGCGGGTCTGCCATTCGGCGGCGGAGACCTGGGCTTGCACATCGGCGGGCAGGGAGTGAACGGCGGTCACGGCGGCATCCTCTTTTGTCGTTATCGGATGCCCGCAGTCTAGCCCCGCCCTCCTCCGGCGACTGTCGCCGGGCTTACACTCGCGCGCCGGCTGAATGGCGGAGGATTCAGCCGGCCTATGCGCGCAGGCTAAAGGCAGTGGGCGACCAGGGGTGCGACCAGCAGGTTGAACAGCCCGGTGAGAACCATCAGCAGACCGGCCGCCGAACCTTCCTCGCCGCCGAACTCGTAGGCCCGACTGGTGCCGGCGCCGTGCGCGCCGACGCCGAACAGCGCGCCGCGGGCCAGCGGCGTGCGCAAGCGCAGGACGCGCAGCAGGGTGCCGCCGATCACCGCGCCGAACACCCCGGTGATCATCACGAAGGCGGCGGTCAGTTCCGGCACGCCACCCAGGTCGTGGGACATCTCCATGGCGAACGGCGTGGTGATCGAGCGCGGCAGCAACGACAGCGTGACCTGGCCGTCCAGCGCCAGGGCCTGGGCCAGCGCCCAGGAGCTGCCGATGGCCACCGCGGTGCCGGCGAACATCCCGGCCAGCAGCGCCGGCCAGTGGCGCATCAGCAGCTCGCGCTGCTGCCAGATCGGGATGGCGAAGGCCACCGTCGCCGGACCGAGCAGCGCCACCAGCCAATTGGTGTCGCGAGCGTAGTCGGCGTAGCGGGTATGGGTGGGAATCGCCAGGGCATAGAGCAGCACCGGGACGAACACGATGGGCGACAGCCAGTACCACTTCACCCGGCGGTACAGCTGGCGGCTCAGCAGGTAGCCGCCGACGGTCGCCGCCAACCAGAACAGGGCTTGCTTATCGAGACTCATGGCGCGCCCTCCAGCGGCACATCCACTCCACCGACACCGCGGTGACCAGCATCACCAGCAGGGTGCTGAGCATGATCACCAGGAGGATGCGCCAGCCCTCGCTGCGTAGCAGCGCGCCGTAGTCGAGCAGGCTCATCAGCGCCGGGATGAAGAACAGCAACATCTCCGCCAGCAACAGGCCGGCGCCGGCCTGCAGCCAGGCCGGACGCAGCAGGCCGCTGGCGAACAGCAGCAACAGCGCCGCCAGGCCGACCACCCCGCCCGGCAGCGGCAGGCCGATGGCCTTCGCCAGCCAGCCGCCGGCCCACCAGAAGGCGATGAGTACCGCCAGTTCGGCGGCAAGGCGGGACAGACGGCGGACGAGCGGGGGCAACATGGGAAAGGCCTTGGCTGGGAAATCGGGGATGGAGAAAGGATAAGGCCCGGCCTATCATCCCCAAAGCGAATTGTCCGCATGAGAGCCATTCCAGAATGGAATTCCGTCAACTCCGCAGCTTCGTCGAAGTGGTCCGCCAGGGCAGCTTCACCCAGGCGGCACAGGTCCGCCACGCCAGCCAGTCGACCATCAGCAAGCAGGTCGCCCAACTGGAGCAGAGCCTTGGCGTGCAGGTATTGGAACGCAACGGGCCGCACGTGCGCCTGACCGACGCCGGCGCCGTGGTGTTTCGCCGCGCCGAGGAGATGTTGCGACTGCGCCGCGACCTGCTCAGCGAACTGGACGACCTCAGCCAGCTCAACCGCGGCGAACTGCGCCTGGGCCTGCCGCTGCTCGGCGCCGACGCGCTGTTCGCCCAACGCTTCGCCGAATACCGGCGGCGCTATCCGAACATCGCCGTGCACCTGGTGGAAGGCGGCAGCAAGACCATGGAGCAGGCGGTGCTGGCCGGCGAGCTGGAACTGGCCGGCAGCCTCACCCCGGCGGACGACGGCTTCGACTACCAGCCGTTCTGCAACGAACCGCTGGACGTGCTGCTGCCGGCCGGGCATCCCAAGGCCGCTGCCGCCAGCGTCGCCCTCGGCGAACTGGCGGACAGCCCGTTCCTGCTCTACCAGCAGAGCTTCACCCTCAACGACCGCCTGCTGCGCGCCTGCCTGGAGGCCGGCTTCAGCCCGCGCGAAGGCGGCCGCAGCGGCCAGGCCGACTTCCTCGGCGCGCTGGTGGCGGCCAACCAGGGAGTGGTGCTGCTACCACGGGTGATCGCTCGCGAGATCGAACGCCCGGGAGTGGTGCGGGTCCTGCTCAGGGAGCCGGACCTGCGCTGGGACATCGCCTTCATCTGGCGCCGTGGCGGCTACCTGTCGCGGGCGGCGCAGGCCTGGCTGGAGCTGCTGCGCGAGCAGCCGCTGGAGGAAAGCCCGGCGTAGGACGAATAACCGCCAGCTCGGCAGAGGCTACGGCGGATAACGCCTGGGGGCGTTATTCGCCCTACCGTTTGCTCCTTCTCCGTGCAGGGCGAATAACCGCCACGCGGTTATCCGCCGCCTCGGCGGGGTACGCCCGGGATCAGCCCTTGAGGGCGGCGGCGAACTCGGCCAGCCAAGGCTCGGCGTCGGTCTCGGGGGTAACGGTTTCGCTGGCATCCAGGCGCAGCATCGGCAGCACTTCGCGCACGCCCAGTTCGCCGAACAGTTCGCGAACCTGCTCGCCGCCACCGCAGAACGTGTCGCCGTAGCTCGAATCGCCCAGGCCGATGACCCCACCCGGCAGGCCGTGCCAGGCCGGCAGTTGGTCGCGGATCGCGTAGTACAGCGGTTGCAGGTTGTCCGGCAGTTCGCCCATGCCGGTGGTCGAGGTCACCACCAGGAATGCCTCGGGGGCGAAGGCCTTGAGTTCGTCGAGGCTGGCGCGAGGCAGATGGGAGGCCTCGAGGCCGGCCGCGGACAGCAATTTCTGGGCGTGCCGGGCGACTTCTTCGGCGGTGCCGTAGACCGAGCCGGAGAGAATGGCGACTTTCATGAACACTCCGTAAGCCAACAGGGGTAAGCCGGGCATTATGCCGCATGCGTTCGCCGAGCGGGACGCACCGAATCAATGCAGACAGGCCGCAAAAGCACCATTTCGGCGCGCGCCCTGTCATCGAGATGTCATCGCGCTGCCGTAGACACGGCAGCGAACCTTCGCCACCACGGCGGGAACGATCCTTGCCTGTCCTCCGACGCAGCCCACCACCCCCGGCGCTGCGCCGTTGTCCGAGGGCGCCCACGAAGCGCGCTCAACCGTTCCAGGAGATACACGATGTCTACCGCTCCCGTTACCCTGCTGGTGGCCCGCCGCGTCGCCGCCGGCCGTTACCGCGACTTCCTCGCCTGGCAGCGCGAAGGCGAAGCCCTCGCCGCCGACTTCCCCGGCTACCTCGGCTCCGGGGCGCTGGCGCCGCCCGCCGGCGGAGACGAATTCCAGATGATCTTTCGCTTCGCCGACGACGCCACCCTCGCCGCCTGGGCCCACTCCGCCTCGCGCCAGGCCTGGCTCGAACGCGGCCAGGGACTCTTCGACGAACCGCGCGAGCGCCGCGCCCACGGACTCGCCGCCTGGTTCGACGACAACCGCAAACCGCCGCGCTGGAAGCAGAGCGTGGCGATCTGGCTCGCTTTCTTCCCGGTCTCGCTGGCCTTCAACCTCGGCGCCGGCCCCTACCTCGGCGAGCTGTCGCTGGCCGCGCGGGTGCTGCTCAGCACCCTGGTCCTCACCCCGTTGATGACCTACTGGTTCATCCCTCTCTCCAGCCGTCTGCTCGCCCCCTGGCTGCACCGCCGCCCGCAGCGCGCCGCCAGCCTGCCGGAAGCGCACTGACGGCTTGCCGCCCACCCCGGCGGGGTGGGCCGTAGCGCAAGGCTTTGCCCGACTGGCTCAGTCGGGTACCCTGCATCCATCCGATTCCCTTCGCCTGCTGTGAGAGTCCCATGGCGACAGCCCCGATCCTGATCACCGGCGCCAGCCAGCGTGTCGGCCTGCATTGCGCCCGCCGCCTGCTGGCCGACGGCGAGTCGGTGATCGTCAGCTACCGCAGCGAACGCCCGGCGCTGGACGAACTGCGCCAGGCCGGCGCGCTGACCCTGCACGCCGACTTCGCCAGCGAGGCCGGCATCTTCGCCTTCATCGGGGCCCTCCGACAGCATACCGACAGCCTGCGAGCGATCGTCCACAACGCCTCGGACTGGGTCGCCGAGACGCCCGGCCACGAAGCCGAGGCGTTCCAGCAACTGTTCAGCGTGCACATGCTCGCGCCCTACCTGATCAACCTGCACTGCGCCGAGCTGCTGGAACGCTCGCAGCCTGCCGACATCGTCCACCTCACCGACGACGTGGCGCGCAAGGGCAGCGCCCGGCGTATCGCCTACTGCGCGAGCAAGGCCGGGCTGGACAACCTGACCCTGTCGTTCGCCGCGCGCTTCGCGCCGAGGATCAAGGTCAACGCCATTTCACCGGCACTGGTGATGTTCAACGACGGGGACGACGCCGAATACCGCGCCCGCACCCTGGCGAAATCCGCCCTCGGCATCGAACCGGGGCCGGAAGTCATCTATCAGAGCCTTCGCTACCTGTTGGACAACCCCTACGTCACCGGGACCACCCTGACCGTGAACGGCGGCCGCCACGTCAAGTGAGGCGCCAAGGACCCCTTATGAACCCAGCACTTTCCCAGCATTACCGGGAGATCCTCGTCGGTCTCGGCGAAGACCCGCAGCGCGAAGGCCTGCTCGACACCCCGAAGCGCGCGGCCAAGGCCATGCAGTACCTCTGCCACGGCTATGGCCAGACCCTGGAGGAAATCGTCAACGGCGCGCTGTTCGCCTCGGACAACGATGAAATGGTCATCGTCCGCGACATCGAGCTGTACTCCCTGTGCGAACACCACCTCCTGCCCTTCATCGGCAAGGCTCATGTGGCGTACATTCCCACCGGCAAGGTGCTCGGCCTGTCGAAGGTGGCGCGGATCGTCGACATGTTCGCCCGCCGCCTGCAGATCCAGGAGAACCTCACCCGGCAGATCGCCGAGGCGGTCCGCCAGGTGACCAGCGCCGCTGGCGTGGCGGTAGTGATCGAGGCCCAGCACATGTGCATGATGATGCGCGGGGTGGAGAAGCAGAACTCGCAGATGTTCACCTCGGTGATGCTCGGCGCGTTCCGCGACTCGAACACCACCCGCCAGGAATTTCTGCAATTGATCGGAAGGAGCAAGTGACATGCCGCGACTGGAACCGGGAATGGCGCGAATCCGCGTCAAGGACCTGCGCCTGCGCACCTTCATCGGGATCAAGGAGGAGGAAATCCTCAACAAGCAGGACGTGCTGATCAACCTGACCATCCTCTACCCGGCCGCGGACGCCGTAGAGGTCAACGACATCGAGCACGCGCTGAACTACCGCACCATCACCAAGGCGATCATCCGCCACGTCGAGGAGAACCGCTTCGCCCTGCTCGAACGGATGACCCAGGAAATCCTCGACCTGGTGATGGAGAACCCGGCGGTGCGCTACGCCGAGGTGGAAGTGGACAAGCCGCACGCGCTGCGCTTCGCCGAGTCGGTCTCGATCACCCTCGCCGGCCATCGCTGAGGCGGCCGACGAGCGAACCGCGCGAAGACGCGCACAAGCGTTGCCCGCCGGCCGCGCCAACTCTTATCATCGCCGGACCTGGCCCTGTGCCTTCACCCTGCCCCGAGCCATCGTCGAGAAACACCGCCATGACCGCAGCCAACCTCACCGAACAGCAACGCCTGGAACTCGAAGCCGCCGCCTTCCGCACCCTGGTCCATCATTTGCAGACCCGCAAGGACGTGCAGAACATCGACCTGATGAACCTCGCCGGTTTCTGCCGCAACTGCCTGTCCAAGTGGTACAAGGCCGCCGCCGACGACCTCGGGGTGGAAGTCAGCAATGACCAGGCCCGCGAAGAGATCTACGGCATGCCCTATGCCGAGTGGAAAGCCAAGTACCAGAAAGAAGCGAGCCCGGAACAACAGGCCGCCTTCGCCAAGAGCCAGGGCAACGCCTGAGGCCACCGGGCCCCTTGCCAACCCTGCCCCAGACACCATGAGCCTGTTTCGATGACCCTGACCGACTTCCGCGCGCGTCTGCGCAGCGAACACCACCTGTTCACCGACACCCTGGCGTTCATCGCCGAGCACTACAGCTACACGCCGAGCGCCTTCGACAACGGCAGCGTGAGCAACCCGGCCGGGCAGAACGAAGGTTCCTGCAAGACCCTGGGCTTCGCCATCCTCGAAGGCCTCAGCCTCGAGGAAACCCTGCTGGCCTTCGGCGAGCACTACCGTGCGGTGCGCGACAACCCGGAAGGCGACGACCACGCCAACATCCGCGCCCTGCAACAGACCGGCCTGGCCGGCGTGCATTTCGAGCGCCAGCCCCTGTCGCGCCGGGGCTGAGAAGTCCCGGTCGCCCCCACGGCGGATAACCGCGAGCGGTTATTCGCCCTACCGACCGCTCCATAGCGACCCACGCCAGCCGTCGCCACCGGCCGGCCTTGCCGATACGCGACGAAAAAAGGCGGGGCCCCATCGGGGTCCCCGCCCTTCTCGCCACCGCAAGCGCGGCGCAGCCAGCGTCACAGCTTGGCGATGGAGACCTCGGTGGACTTGACGAAGGCGATCACTTCGCTACCGATGGCCAGCTCCAGTTCCTTCACCGAACGCGTGGTGATCACCGAAGTGACGATCCCGGCGGCGGTCTGCACGTCGATCTCGGAGAGCACCGGCCCTTCGATGATTTCCTTCACGGTGCCCTTGAACTGGTTACGAACGTTGATGGCTTTGATGGTCATGGCGTTTCTCCTGGGGGGATTCGGAACGAGGCATGGTTGCTTAGAGCGCCCAGCGCAGTTGCGTGGGCAGGGGTGAAACGGGCTCGGGTTGCGGCGGCAGCTCCGGCTGCGCCAGCACCCGGTTGAGCACTTCGGCTTCCAGCGCGGCCAGTCGCGCCGAGCCACGCGAGCGCGGCCGGGGCAGTTCCACCGGCAGGTCGAGGCCGATCTCGCCGTCCTCGATGAGGATCACCCGGTCGGCCACCGCCACCGCCTCGCTGACGTCGTGGGTGACCAGCAGGACGGTGAAACCGTGTTCGCGCCAGAGTCCTTCGATCAGTTGCTGCATCTCGATCCGGGTCAGCGCATCGAGCGCGCCGAGCGGCTCGTCGAGCAACAGCAGGCGCGGCTCGTGGATCAGCGCGCGAGCCAGCGCGACGCGCTGCTTCTGCCCGCCGGACAGGGCCGCCGGCCACTCGTTGGCACGCTCGGCCAGGCCGACCGCCCGCAGCGCCTGCAGGGCCTTCGCCCGCCAGTCGCCGCGCAGGCCAAGGCCGACGTTGTCGATCACCCGCTTCCACGGCAGCAGGCGCGAGTCCTGGAACATCAGCCGGGTGTCCTCGCGGGCCTCGGCCAGCGCCGCCGAGCCGGCCAGCAACTCGCCGCGGCTGGGCTGGTCGAGGCCGGCCAGTAGGCGCAGCAAGGTGCTCTTGCCGCAGCCGCTGCGGCCAACGATAGCGACGAACTGCCCGGCCGGAACCAGCAGGTCGATGTCCTTGAGCACCTCGCGCTCGCCGAAGCGCCGCGCCACTCCGCGCAGGGCCAGCGGGATACCGCGCTTGAGGCGCTGCGGAGTGCCGCCAAGGGCGGCGTTGTGGGCATTCATGCGCCACCTCCCTTGACCTGGTAGGCCGGGTGCCAGCGTAGCCAGACGCGTTCCAGGCCGCGGGCGGCGAGGTCGGCGAGCTTGCCGAGGACGGCATAGAGCAGGATCGCCAGGACCACCACGTCGGTCTGCAGGAACTCGCGGGCGTTCATCGCCAGGTAACCGATGCCGGAGCTGGCGGAAATGGTCTCGGCGACGATCAGGGTCAACCACATGAAGCCGAGGGCGAAGCGCACCCCGACCAGGATCGACGGCAGCGCGCCGGGCAGGATCACCTGGCGGAACAGGGCGAAGCCGGACAACCCGTAGCTGCGCGCCATCTCCAGCAGGCCGGGGTCGATGCCGCGGATGCCGTGGTAGGTGTTCAGGTAGATCGGGAACAGCGTGCCGAGGGCGACCAGGAAGATCTTCGCCGACTCGTCGATGCCGAACCACAGGATCACCAGCGGGATCAGCGCCAGGTGCGGCACGTTGCGGATCATCTGCACCGAACTGTCGAGGAAGCGTTCGCCCCACTTCGACAGGCCGGTGACGAAGCCCAGCACCAGGCCGATGGCGCCGCCGATGAGAAAGCCGATCGCCGCGCGCCAGCCGCTGATCGCCAGGTGCTGCCAGATCTCGCCGCTGCGCAGCAGCGCCCAGCCGGCCTCGAGTACGGCGCTGGGCGCGGGGAGGATGCGGCTGGACAGCCAGCCGAACTCAACCGCCGCCTGCCACACCGCCAGCAGGACCAGCGGCAGCGCCCAGGGCGCCAGGCGCTCGGCCAGTCGTTTGGAAATGCTCATGTCGTTCGCTCCGACCGCTCTCAACTCTGCGCGGCCTGCCGGGGCAGGATGTCGTTGGCCACCATCTCGCCGAACGGGCTGACATAGCCGCGTCCCTCGGGCTGCGCCGGGCGCTGCACGTCGAGGTGCGGGAACAGCAGTTCGGCGACCCGGTAGGACTCTTCCAGGTGCGGATAGCCGGAGAAGATGAAGGTATCGATGCCCAGCTCGGCGTACTCCCTGACCCGCGCCGCCACCGTCGGCCCGTCGCCGACCAGCGCGGTGCCGGCGCCGCCGCGCACCAGGCCGACGCCGGCCCAGAGATTGGGGCTGACTTCCAGGTTGTCGCGCGAACCGCCGTGCAGCGCGGCCATGCGTTGCTGGCCGACCGAGTCGAAGCGCGCCAGGGAGGCCTGGGCGCGGGCGATGGTGTCGTCGTCGAGGTGCGCGATCAGGCGATCGGCGGCCTGCCAGGCTTCCTCACTGGTCTCGCGGACGATCACATGCAGGCGGATCCCGAAGCGCACCTGGCGGCCCTGGCGGGCGGCCTTCTCGCGTACCTGGGCGATCTTCTCGGCAACCGCCGCCGGCGGCTCGCCCCAGGTCAGGTACAACTCGACCTGCTCGGCGGCGAGGTCCTGGGCGGCCTCCGAGGAGCCGCCGAAGTACAGCGGCGGACGCGGCTGCTGCAACGGCGGATAGAGCAGTTTGGCGCCCTTCACCTGGATGTGCTTGCCGGCGTAGTCGACGGTCTCGCCCTCCAGCACACGACGCCAGATGCGGGTGAATTCGACCGACGCCTCGTAGCGTTCGGCGTGGCTCAGGTGCAGGCCGTCGCCAGCCAGTTCGTCGGGATCGCCGCCGGTGACCAGGTTGAACAGCGCGCGGCCGTTGGACAGCCGGTCCAGGGTCGCCGCCTGGCGCGCGGCGACGGTCGGCGAAATGATCCCGGGACGCAGCGCGACGAGGAACTTCAGGCGCTGGGTTACCGGGATCAGCGAGGCGGCGACCAGCCAGGAGTCCTCGCAGGAACGTCCGGTGGGGATCAGTACGCCGCCGAAGCCCAGGCGGTCGGCGGCCTGGGCGATCTGCTGCAGGTAGCCGTGGTCGACGGCACGGGCGCCCTGGGTGGTGCCCAGGTAGTGGCCGTCGCCGTGGGTGGGAAGGAACCAGAAAATCTCGAGGCTCATCGCAATTGACTCCAGGGTGAGCGCGCCGGCGTGGCGTAGCCGCGCGATGATCGTGTCGGTATGTGGGCGGTACGGGCTCAGGGTGCGCTGGCGACCTTGCCGGCCGGTGGCGTCCAGATCACGTCCTTGATGCTCAGCGGTTTGGGAATCAGCTTCAGCTGGGTGAAGGTGTCGGCGATCTTCTGCTGCGCCTCGACCACCGCCGGGGTGATCAACTGCGCGCCGTAACCCTGGCGCTTCACCGCGGTAAGGGTGATGTCGGCGGGCAGCCCGAGCAGCGGCGCGACCTGCTCGGTCACCTGCTGCGGGTTGGCCCGCGACCAATCACCGACCTCGCGGATCTCGTCCACCAGCTTGTCGAGCACCTGCGGATGCCGTTGCGCGTAAGTCCGGGTGGCGAGGTAGAACTGGTGGTTGTCGACCAGCTCGCGACCATCCACCAGGACCCGCGCGGACAACTGCTTCTCGGCGGCGGCCTGGTAGGGGTCCCAGATCACCCAGGCGTCGACGCTGTGACGCTCGAAGGCGGCGCGGGCGTCGGCCGGCGGCAGGTAGACGGGTTGGATGTCGCTGTACTTCAGGCCGGCCTGCTCGAGGGCGCGGACCAACAGGTAATGCACGTTGGAGCCCTTGTTCAGGGCGACTTTCCTGCCCTTCAGCTCGGCCACCGACCGAATCGGCGAGTCCTTCGGCAGGAGGATCGCCTCGCTGGTCGGCGCCGGCGGTTCGTAGGCCACGTAGAGCAGGTCGGCGCCGGCGGCCTGGGCGAAGACCGGCGGGGTTTCCCCGGTCACGCCGAAGTCGATGCTGCCGACATTGAGTCCCTCGAGCAGTTGCGGGCCGCCGGGAAACTCGGTCCATTGCACCTTCACGCCGTCTTCGGCGAGACGTTTCTCCAGGGTGCCGCGGGCCTTGAGCAGGACCAGGGTGCCGTATTTCTGGTAGCCGATCCGCAGGGTGTTGGCCGACTTCTCGTCGGCCTGAACGCCGTAGGACAGGGCCGCCACCAGCAGGGCCGCCAGTCCACGACGCAAAGCGATGGTGCGCATGGCGCTCTCCTTTGTCGTTGTGGGTGCCGAACCTGCCGCGCCGTTGACGGAACAGTGAGGTCGTCGTGTGTGCGTTGTGCAATCGGGCCGCGGCGCGCGTGCGCTGGCGGCGGACGGATCAGATGCTCCAGCGGGCGTTCACCAGGCGCTCGTTGAGCAACTGCGGGTCGATCGGCTGCGGCCGTCGCGAGAGGGCCAGGTGGAAGGTTTCCAGGGCGTTTTCCAGGCGCTGCTCGAGGACCGGTTCCAGGCGCGCCGGGTCGCTCTCGGTGGCGTAGGCGATCTGCTTGTCCACGGCGAATACGCCATGCAGTACCTCCTGGGCCTTGAGCGCGGCCAGGACCGGCTTCAATGCATAGTCCACGGCCAGCATGTGCGCACTGCTGCCACCGGTAGCGAACGGCAGCACCACCTTGTGCTCCAGGGCGCGCTCGGGCAACAGGTCGAGCAGGACCTTCAGCGCGCCGGAAAACGAGGCCTTGTACACCGGGGTGGCGACCAGCAGGCCGTCGGCGCGGCCGATCTGCTCGGCCAGCGCCAGTACCGGCGGACTGTCGAGGCGGGCACGCAGCAGGTCTTCGGCGGGAAAATCCAGCACCTGGTGGCTGGCCACCTCGACGCCGCGACGGCTCAGCCAGTCCCTGGCACGCTCCAGCAACACCCCGGAGCGGGAGCGTACGCTGGGACTTCCGGCGATGGAAACGACGAGCATGGGGGGATTCCTTATAACCGGAAAACAGAATATTCGTTTGGCTTGCTAACCAAGTTGCATAGACCTTAACAGGCGGCCTCATATTCCAATAAATGTTTTTTATTCATTTATTTATTCCATAAAGCATATAAAAACCCGGTTCGGGGTCTTGCCTCAGAGCACGTGCGCCCGCTGCATTTCGGTCAGGGCCTCGCCGCGCAAGTAGGCCAGCTCCACCGCCCGGCGATCGCGGGGACGCGCCAGCGGTACGTGGAACTCGCGGCGGATGTGTCCGGGACGGCCGCCCATCAGCAGCACGCGGTCGGCGAGATAGAACGCCTCGTCGAGATCGTGGGTGACCAGCAGGACGCTGATCTCGTAGTTCTGCACCACGTCCTGCAGCAGGTCCTGGAGGCGCATGCGGGTGAAGGCGTCGACCGCGCTGAACGGCTCGTCGAGCAACAGCACCTGCGGCCGTCCGTAGAGACCGCGGGCGATCGCCGCGCGCTGCGCCATGCCGCCGGACAGTTGCTTGGGCAGCAATCCTCCGCAGCCGGCCAGTCCGACATCGGCGAGCAGGCGCTCGACCCAGTGCTCGTCCTCCAGCCAGCCGTCGGCGAAACCGACGTTCTGCGCCACCGTCAGCCAGGGCAACAGGCGCGGCTCCTGGAACACCACGCCGATTCCGCCGCTGCGGCCGTTCTCGCCGTCCGGGCCGAAGCCGAGGATCGGGTTGCGTTCGACAGTGCCCTGGAAGTCATCGTCCAGTCCGGCGGCGATCCGCAGCAGGGTGCTCTTGCCGCAACCACTGGGGCCGAGCAGGCTGACCACCTCGCCGGGCGCCAGCGACAGCGCCACGCCCTCCAGCACCCGCGTATCGCCATAGGCCTTGCGAATCTCCAGCAGGTCGAGCAGGCCGCTCATGCGCCACCCTCCCCGTCGAAGCTGTCGCGCCAGCGCAGGGCCCGGCGCTCCAGCGAGCGGAGCAGGCCATCGCTGAGCTTGCCGAGGGCCGCCAGGACCAGGATCGCGGCGATCACCAAGTCCGGACGCGAGGTTTCCCGACCGTCGCTGAGCAGGTAGCCGAGGCCCTGGGTAGCGGCGATCAGCTCCGCCGCGACGAGGAACATCCAGCTCAGGCTGAGCGCCCCGCGCAGGCCGGTGAACAGGTTCGGCAGCGCCGCCGGAAGGAGGATGCGGCGGACCAGGGCGAAGCGCGACAAACGGTAGAGCCGCCCCAGTTCCACCCACTTGCGATCGACCCCGCGTACCCCGGCGACCAGCGCGAGGTAGACCGGGAAGAAGGCGCCGAGGGCGATGAGGACGATCTTCGGCGTCTCGTCGATGCCGAACCAGAGCAGCAGCAGGGGCACCCAGGCCAGGCTGGGGATCGCCCGCAGGGCCTGGAAGCTCGGCTCCAGGTAGGCTTCGGCGCGACGACTGAGACCGACCCAGGTACCGACCACCAGGGCCAGGCCGCTGCCGATCGCGAAGCCGGCGGCGACCCGCGCCAGGCTCGCGCCGACATGCCCCCACAGCTCGCCGCGAGCCAGTTCCACCAGGGTCAGCAGGATGCCGCTCGGCGCCGGCATCTGGTAGGCCGGCAGCCAGCCCAGGCGCACCAGCGCCTCCCACGACGATAGTGCCAGCAGCGGCAAGGCCCAGGCCCGCCAGGCGCCCGGCACGCGCAGTCGCCACGCCCGGCGCGAGACTCGCCGGGCCAGTCGCAGGCTCTGGCTGACCATGGCTCAGGGCTCCGTGCGTGCCAACGGGGCGCCGCCGATGACCTCGGCGGCCCACTGCGGCGCGATCAGTTCGTCGACCACCTTCTGCACGTCCACGCCCGGCCGCACCAGGCGCTCGTCCGCCAGGATCGGCGCCGCGGCCTTGAGCGCGGCGACCTGTTCGGCGCCCGGCAGCGGCTGGCTGAAATCGGTGCGCGACAGTTGCAGGCGAGCCACTTCCAGCGGCAGGCCGGCTTCCTCGGCAAGCAGTTGCGCGGCCTCGTCGGGATGCCCGATCACCCAGTGGCGCGCCTGCTCGTAGGCCGCCAGCACCTGGCGGATCAGTTGCGGATGGCGTTCGGCGAAATCCTCGCGGACATTGAGCACGCCGTAGCTGTTGAAGCCGAGGTTGCGGTAGAGCAGCCGCGAGCCGGCCTGCAACTCGCTGGCCGCCATGTGTGGATCGAGTCCGGCCCAGGCGTCGACCTGGCCCTTCTCCAGGGCTACCCGGCCGTCGGGATGCTGCAGGTGGACGATACGCAGGTCGTTCTTGTCCAGGCCCACGCTGTGCAGGCTGCGGAGCAGGAACAGGTAGGGATCGGTGCCCTTGGTGGCAGCCACCTTGCGCCCCTTGAGCTCGGCGAGGCTGCGGATCGGCGAATCCTTGCGCACCAGCAGCGCGGTCCACTCCGGGCGGCTGGCGACGTATACGGTACGTACCGGGCTGCCGTTGGCCCGCGCGAGTACCGCGGCGAGGCCGGCGGTCGAGGCGAAATCGACGCTGCCGGCGTTGAGGTACTCCAGGGAACGGTTGCTGCCCTGGCTGAACACCCAGCGCACCCGGGTGCCGCTGCCGTCCAGGCTTTTCTCCAGCCAGCCGAACTTCCTGAGCGCCAGGCTGGTGGGGGCGTAGTAGGCATAGTCGAGACGGATTTCAGCGGGGGCGACGGCCTCTGCCGCGGGAAACACGGCAAGAACGGCGAGCAGGGCCAGCCAGGCCCGGCAGCGACGGAGAGCGGCGATCATGCGTCTGCTCCTGGAAGGAGGTGGATGAGCGAGCCTTCTCCCCGTCTGGCGGGCAAGTCAGAGCCGGTTTCGGAAATGGATGGCGGATAAAAAGCGTCGCGGCGACGCGCTGGCGCACATAAAAAAGAGGGCCGGTCGAAACCGGCCAAAAACCCTGCTCGTGGCTAAACAGCGTTGCATGACGGCACGCACCGTCGAATAAAAGGTCCCGCCTGCCGTGCCTGCCCATGCAGGCGGGACGAATCCGGCCTCAGCGGTTGGGCTGGGGCGTCAGGCGCAGGTAGGGCTTCACCGCGCGGTAGCCTTTGGGGAAACGCCGCTTGATCTCTTCCTCGTCCTTCAGCGAAGGCACGATTACCACCTCGTCGCCGTCCTCCCAGTTGGCTGGCGTGGCGACCTTGTGCTCGTCGGTCAGTTGCAGCGAATCGATCACCCGGAGGATCTCGTTGAAATTGCGCCCGGTGCTCGCCGGGTAGGTGATGATCAGGCGCACCTTCTTGTTCGGGTCGATGATGAACAGCGAACGCACGGTCAGCGTGTCGTTGGCGTTCGGGTGGATCAGGTCGTAGAGTTCGGAAACCTTGCGGTCGGCGTCGGCGATGATCGGGAAATTGACCCGGGTGTCCTGGGTCTCGTTGATATCGTCGATCCACTTCAGGTGCGACTCCACCGGATCCACCGACAGCGCCAGGACCTTGACCCCGCGCTGGGCGAACTGGTCCTTGAGCTTGGCGGTGAAACCCAGCTCGGTGGTGCACACCGGGGTGAAGTCGGCGGGGTGGGAGAACAGCACGCCCCAGCTGTCGCCCAGCCACTCGTGGAGGCGGATGCGCCCTTCGCTGGAGTCCTGTTCGAAATCGGGGGCGATGTCGCCGAGTCTGAGGCTCATGGGGTCACTCCTTGTTCGTGTTGGAGCCCACTATGCCCAAGGCCGGCTGACGTTAAAAAGAATAAATTCAGATTTTCTTATAACCAAAAATAGAATACCCAACCCTTCGCCTGGAAATCCGTCTCCTTTCGTCCGCCGGCCTGCCGCCCGGCCAACCCCCGCCTACACTGAAAACACCTTGGCCCGCTATCGAGGAGTCGCCGTCATGTTGGGGAAACGTTCCACCGATCCCACCCCGGCCACCCGCTTTCGCAGCGATCGCATAAGTTCGGTGAATGGGCAGTACTTCTTCTCCACCCGCGAAGGGACCCTGGAAGGTCCCTATTTCACCCGTTTCGACGCGGAGCGGGAAATCGACGCGTATATCCGCAGGATGCGCCAATCGGCGGAAATCCACGCGCCGGGTTCCCGCTGAAACGATACAGGCGCTGAATTTATTTCCCGGTGGCTGAAACGTTCAAGAAAGGGAAGGCAGGTATTCTCGGCGGAACGCCGAGGCAAATGTCACCGCATGTGAACGCACTCACATCGGGGGTGAGTTCCAGTATCATTCACCCGGTGAATACCTGCCATGTCGTGCGTATCCACGCTTCTCCACGTTTTCTAGCGGTAAATCCATGAAAAAAATCTTATTGATGCTTTTGTGCGTCAGCGTGCTGGGTTGCTCCAAAAACAGCGTCGAATCGGAAAAACCGGTCGACGTGCTCCTGATCGGTGGCGGCATCATGAGCGCCACCCTGGGTACCTATCTGAACGAACTGGAACCGGGCTGGACCATCGAGATGGTCGAGCGCCTGGACAAGGTCGCCGAAGAAAGCTCCAACGGCTGGAACAACGCGGGCACCGGTCACTCGGCGTTCTGCGAACTGAACTACACCAGCGAGGCCGCGGACGGCTCGATGGATATCAGCAAGGCGGTGGCGATCAACGAGAACTTCGAGATCTCCAAGCAGTTCTGGGCCTACCAGGTCGACCGCAAGGTGCTGAACGATCCGAAGTCGTTCATCAACAACGTCCCGCACATGAGCTTCGTCTGGGGCGACGACAACGTCGCCTTCCTCAAGAAGCGCCACGCCGCCCTGCAGCACAGCTCGCTGTTCCGCGGCATGGAGTACTCGGAAGACCCCGAGCAGATCAAGCAGTGGGTGCCGCTGGTGATGGAAGGCCGCGAGCCGGGGCAGAAGATCGCCGCCACGCGCATGTCGATCGGCACCGACGTCAACTTCGGCGAGATCACTCGCCAACTGGTGGGCTCGCTGTCGGCCAAGGACACCTTCAAGCTGCGCCTGCAACATGAGGTCCGCGACCTCAAGCGCAACGACGACAACACCTGGACCGTGACCATGGCCGACCTGGCCAATGGCGACAAGGAAACCAGCGTCAAGGCCAGGTTCGTCTTCATCGGCGCCGGCGGCGGCGCGCTGAAGCTGCTGCAGATGTCCGGCATCCCCGAGGCCGAAGGCTACGCCGGCTTCCCGGTGGGCGGTTCGTTCCTCGCCACCACCAACCCGGACGTGGTCAAGCGCCACCTGGCCAAGGTCTACGGCAAGGCTTCGGTGGGTTCGCCGCCGATGTCGGTGCCGCACCTCGACACCCGCATGATCGACGGCAAGCCGGTTCTGCTGTTCGGTCCGTTCGCCACCTTCTCCACCAAGTTCCTGAAGAACGGCTCGCTGTGGGACCTGCCGGGCTCGGTGACCAGCGGCAACATCGGCCCGATGTTCAACGCCGGCATCGACAACTTCGATCTCAGCCAGTACCTGATCGGCCAGTTGATGCTCAGCCAGGACGACCGCATGGCCTCGCTGCGCGAGTACTTCCCGGAAGCCCGCGACGAGGACTGGAAGCTGGTGCAGGCCGGCCAGCGCGTGCAGATCATCAAGAAGGACGCCGAGAAAGGCGGCGTACTGCAATTCGGCACCGAAGTGGTGACCGCCGCCGACGGCTCCGTCGCCGCCCTGCTCGGCGCCTCGCCGGGCGCCTCGACCGCCGCGCCGATCATGCTGTCGGTGCTGGAGAAGGCCTTCAAGGACAAGGTCGCTACTCCCGAGTGGCAGGCACGCCTGAAGGAAATCGTGCCGTCTTACGGGCGCAAGCTGAACAACGACATCGAGCTGACCAACAGCACCCGTGCCTGGAGCAGCGAGCGCCTGCAACTGATCCACGTGCCGGTACAGCCGGAGGCCTGATCGGCCACCGACGCGCGCGCATGAAAAAGCCCGGCAATAGCCGGGCTTTTTTGGGTTGGCGTTCGCCTTGCGGGGCGGCGCATCGGCGGNTTATCCGCCCTACCCGACAGGCAGCGCCGCCCACAAAGTCACTGCGGGCCGTAGGGCGAACAACCGCTCGCGGTTATCCGCCGGAACCTGCATGTCACCGATTGCGCCCTCCCGCGATATCACGCCCCTCCTTCGAGCCTGGCCAGGCGCTCCTCCAGCGCCGCCAGGCGCGTCTCCAGCTCGGCGATCCGCGCTTCCGCATCGGCCGACAGAGCGGCCGGCGCGGCGCGTTCCGGGTCGCTGCCCATCGCCTCCACGGCGGCCTCGAGGTCGGCCTGGCTGCCGAGCAGGTGCATGTAGCGCTCCTCGCGCTGCCCGGCGCGACGCTCCAGGTGCACGGCCAGGCCACGGCCGGCGAGGCGTTCCAGGTGGTGGCGGATCTGCTCGACGTCGTCGAAATCGTGCAGGCGGTTGCTGCGGGTGAGCAGTTCGTTGAGGGTCTGCGGACCACGCAGGAACAGCAGGCCGAGCAGCGCCACCTGTGGCGCCACCAATTCCAGGCCCTTGCCCAGGGTGTGCTCCCAGCGGTCGGCGCGGCTGCCCATCACCAGCCTGACCAGGCCGCGCCCCTCGAGCTGGCGCAGGCTCTGGCCGACCTGGCCGGGCGTGAGGTTCATCACCGGATCGCGGCTGGTCTTCTGGTTGCAGGCGAGGACCAGGGCATTGAGGGTCAGCGGATAGGTTTCCGGGGTGGTCGCCTGCTTCTCGACGAGGCTGCCGAGAACCCGTGCATCGACGGCGCTCAGCGGGTCGTCGACGAACGGCGAGTTGGGCTCGGTGGACATCGCTACATCCCTATGCAAGGAAAAAGGCGCCTAGCCTAGCGCGAGTCGCCGGGGATGGCACGGAGCGTCATGTAAATAAAACCCATGAGGCGAGCCCCGACCTGCGGGGCCCGCCGTCGCGCACGGGCTCAGCGTACGGCTTCGAACAGCCCGCTGGCGCCCATGCCGCCGCCGACGCACATGGTCACCACGCCGTAGCGCAGGTTGCGCCGGTGCAGTTCGCGGACCAGATGACCGACCTGGCGCGAGCCGGTCATGCCGAACGGGTGGCCGATGGCGATGGAGCCGCCATTGACGTTGTACTTCTCGTTGTCGATCTCCAGCCGGTCGCGGCAGTACAGGCACTGCGAGGCGAAGGCTTCGTTGAGTTCCCAGAGATCGACGTCGGCGATCTTCAGCCCCTTCGCCTTGAGCAGCTTCGGCACCGAGAACACCGGACCGATGCCCATTTCGTCCGGCTCGCAGCCGGCCACGGTGAAGCCACGGAAGAAGGCCTTCGGCTCCAGGCCCAGCGCCAGCGCTTTCTCCAGGCTCATCAGCAGGGTCATCGAGGCGCCGTCGGAGAGTTGCGAGGCGTTGCCGGCGGTGACCGAACCGTCCTCGGCGAACGCCGGCTTCAGCGAGGCCAGGCCTTCGAGGGTGGTGTCCGGGCGGTTGCAGTCGTCGCGGTCGACCACTCCGTCGAGCACCTGCTTCTCGCCGCTGGCCTTGTCCTCCACCGCGTAGCGGGTGGTCATCGGCACGATCTCGTCGGCGAACAGCCCGTCCGCCTGGGCTCGCGCCATCCGCTGCTGGCTCTGCAGGGCGTAGGCGTCCTGGGCCTCGCGGGTGATGCCGTAGCGACGGGCGACGATCTCGGCGGTCTGCCCCATGGGGTAGTAGATGCCCGGCACCTCCCTTTGCAGCAGCGGGTTCACCAGGTGGTCGGTGTTGACGCTCTTCAGGGTCAGGGTGATCGACTCGACGCCGCCGGCGACGATCACCTCGCTGCAACCGGAAGCGATCTGGTTGGCGGCGATGGCGATCGCCTGCAGGCCGGAGGAACAGTAGCGGTTGAGGGTCATCCCCGGCACCTGGATGCCGAGGCCGGAGAGCACCGCCACGTTGCGCCCGATGTTGTGGCCCTGGGCGCCTTCGTTGGAGCCGGCGCCAACGATGCAGTCATCCACCAGCAGCGGGTCGAGGTCGTTGCGCGCCAGCAGCGCGTCGACGCAGTGGGCGGCCATGTCGTCCGGCCGGGTCAGGTTGAACTTGCCGCGGAAGGACTTGGCCAGGCCGGTCCGGACGCTGTCGACGATCACCACTTCACGCATGGGGGTACCCTCGCTGTTATTGTCGGTCGGCCGCCGGGGCAGCGGCCGGATCGAGCGAGGATAAGGCGAGGCAATCGCGCGAGGCACCGATCATTCATCCGGCGTATGCGTCGCCATCCCCTGGAGAGGACGGCGCCGCATTCCGGCAGGCCTCACTTGTCCTTCTTGTACGCCGCCTCGATGGCGTCGTTGATGGTGCGCAGCACCTTGACCCGGGCGAAGCGCTTGTCGTTGGCTTCGACCAGGGTCCAGGGCGCGATCTCGGTGCTGGTACGGTCGACCATATCGCCCACCGCGTCCACGTACTGGTCCCACTTGTCGCGGTTGCGCCAGTCTTCCTCGGTGATCTTGTAGCGCTTGTAGGGGGTTTTCTCGCGTTCCTTGAAGCGCTCCATCTGGGTCTGCTTGTCGATCGCCAGCCAGAACTTCACCACGATGATCCCGTACTCGCTGAGCTGCTCCTCGAAGTCATTGATCTCGCCATAGGCGCGTAGCCAGTCGGCCGGTGCGCAGAAGCCCTCGATGCGCTCCACCAGCACGCGGCCGTACCAGGAACGGTCGAAGATGGTGAACTGGCGACGCGCCGGAATGTGCCGCCAGAAGCGCCAGAGATAGGGCTGCGCACGCTCCTCTTCGGTCGGCGCGGCGATCGGCACGATATGGTACTGGCGCGGGTCCAGCGCGTCGGTGACACGGCGGATGGCGCCGCCCTTGCCGGCCGCGTCGTTGCCCTCGAACACCGCGACCAGCGAATGCTGGCGGAAGCGCTTGTCGCGGATCAGCCCGGCCAGGCGGGCCTGCTCGGCGGCGAGCTGCTCCTTGTAGGCGTCCTTGTCCAGGTACTGGCCCAGGTCCAGGGAGTCCAGCAGGCCGCGGTTGTCCAGGCTCGACACCAGCGGCGCGGCGTGCGGCTGGCGCTTGGCGCGCTCCTTGGTGGCCAGCGCGGCCTGCAACCCTTCGAGGAGGATGCGACCGACGGTCAGGGCGCGGTAGCGCTCGTCCACGCCTTCCACCACGTACCAGGGCGCGTAGTCCCGGCTGGTGCGGCGCAGCACGCGCTCGCCGTAATGCACGAAGCGGTCGTAGACCTCGCTCTGCTTCCAGTCCAGCGGACTGAGCTTCCAGCTGTGCTGCGGGTCCTTTTCCAGCGCCTTGAGGCGTTCCTTGAGCTGTTTCTTGGAGAGGTGGAACCAGAACTTGAAGAGCAGCGCGCCTTCGTCGCAGAGCATGCGCTCGAAGCGTTCGGCGGCATCGATGGCCTGATCCAGCTTGGCCTCCTTGATATGCCCCTCGACCCGCGCGTAGAGCATCTGGCTGTACCAGTTGCCGAAGAAGATACCGGTCCGCCCCTTGGGCGGCAGGCGCCGCCAGAAGCGCCACTGCGGCGGCCGCTCCAGTTCCTCGTCGGAGGGACGGAGGAAGCTCTGCACTTCGATCAGGCGCGGGTCCATCCACTCGTTGAGGAGCTTGACCGTCTCCCCCTTGCCGGCGCCCTCGATGCCGTTGATCAGGATGATCACCGGGAAGCGCGCCTGCTGCTTGAGCTCGAACTGCGCCTCGAGCAGCGCTTCGCGCAACTCGATGACGGCCTTCTCGTAGGTGTCCTTGTCGATGCTGTGGCCAACTTCCGCGGATTCGAACATGGAGGTCTCCCTTAACCTGAGTCCTTCAAGGTAGCGGATCGGCGTGCGGCTGTCTGCGCGGCGCCGCGGCATGTTCGCGCAGCGCCTCGCCGCTGGCCGGCAAAGCCCCGTAAAATGCGCCATCCGCTTTTTCAGGTTCTGCCATGTCCGACTTCCAGCATGCCCAGCTCGACTGGGACGAAAACGGCCAGCCGCTATCCCGCGCCTTCGGCGACGTATATTTTTCCCGGCATTCCGGGCTCAACGAGACGCGCCATGTGTTCCTCGCCACCAACCGCCTGGCCGAGCGCTTCGCCGCGCTGGGCGACGGCGAGGTGCTGTGTATCGGCGAGACCGGCTTCGGCACCGGACTAAACTTCCTCTGCGCCTGGCAGCTGTTCGAGCGGGTCGNCGCGCCTGGAGTTCGTCAGCGTGGAGAAATTCCCCCTCGCCGCCGCCGACCTGCGCCGCGCCCTGGCGCTATGGCCGGAACTGGCGCCCTGGAGCGAGGCCCTGCTGGGCCAGTACCTTGCCGTGCACCCGGGCTTCCAGCGCCTGGCGTTCGCGGGCGGAAGGGTCGGCCTGACCCTGCTGCTGGGCGATGCCCTGGAGTGCCTGCCGCAGCTCGACGCGCGGGTCGACGCCTGGTTCCTCGATGGCTTCGCCCCGGCGAAGAACCCGGACATGTGGTCGCCCGTACTGTTCGCCGAACTGGCGCGACTGTCGGCGCCGCAGGCGACCCTGGGCACCTTCACCAGCGCCGGTTTCGTTCGCCGCGGGCTGGTCGAGGCCGGTTTCGCCATGCAACGGGTACCGGGCTACGGACAGAAGCGCGAGATGCTCAGCGGCACCTACCAGGGGCCGCCGGCGAACGCCGGCAAGCCCTGGTACGCACGCCCCGCGCCCCACGCCGGGCGCCGCGCGGCACTGGTGGTCGGCGGCGGCCTGGCCGGCTGCGCCAGCGCCGCCAGCCTCGCCGCGCGCGGCTGGCAGGTGACCCTGATCGAACGCCATCCCGGCCTCGCCCGGGAAGCCTCGGGCAACCCCCAAGGCGTGCTCTACCTGAAACTCTCGGCCCACGGCACGCCGCTGTCGCGCCTGGTGCTCAGCGGCTTCGGCCATACCCGCCGGCTGCTCGAACGCCTGCGGCGCGGCCACGACTGGGATGCCTGCGGCGTACTGCAACTGGCCTTCGACGCCAAGGAAGCGCAACGCCAGGCGCAACTGGCCGCAGCCTTCCCCGCCGACCTGCTGCACGGCCTGGAGCGCGAGCAGGCCGAGCGCCTCGCCGGCGTCGCCCTGCCCGCCGGCGGCCTGTTCTATCCCGAAGCCGGCTGGGTCCATCCGCCCGCGCTGTGCCAGGCCCTGGCCGCCACCCCCGGGATCACCCTGCTGAGCGGCCGGGCAGTACGCTTGCGCCGCGAGGGCGACGACTGGTGCGCCTACGCCGGCGACGAATGCCTGGCCCGCGCGCCACTCGCGATCCTCGCCACCGCCGCCGACATCCGCGACTTCCCGCCCGCCGCCGAGCTGCCGCTGAAGCGCATTCGCGGGCAGGTCACCCGCCTGCCGGCCACCCCGCAAAGCCGGGCGCTGCGCACCGTGGTCTGCGCCGAGGGCTACGTCGCACCGCCGCGTGGCGACGAACACACCCTCGGCGCCAGCTTCGACTTCAAGAGCGAAGACCTGGCGCCGACCCTCGCCGAACACCAGGGCAACCTCGAACTGCTGCGGGAAATATCCCCCGACCTGTTGCAGCGCCTGGGCGCCGACGACCTGCCGCTGGAGCGCCTGGAAGGCCGCGCGGCATTCCGCTGCACCAGCCCCGACTACCTGCCCCTGGTAGGCCCGCTGGCCGAGCGCGCGGCCTTCGACGAGGCCTACGCGGTGCTCGCCCGCGACGCCCGCCAGGCGCCGGAGCGTGCCTGCCCCTGGCTGCCAGGCCTGTACCTGAACAGCGGCCACGGCTCGCGCGGGCTGATCAGTGCGCCGCTGTCCGGCGAACTGCTGGCGGCGTGGATCTGCGGCGAGCCGCTGCCGCTGCCGCGCGCGGTGGCCGAGGCCTGCCACCCGAACCGCTTCCTGCTCCGCGACCTGGTGCGCGGGCAGCGCGGCTGAAGCCCAGGGCGCACCGATTTGCGCTACCCTTCGGGCCTGCCGCACGCGCAGGCCATACCGGACCACCGGCTGGCTCACCCGCGGAAACAGTTGATCGACGATGGATGTACTGCTCTTCGAATCCCTGGGCATCGGCGCCGTTCTCGGCCTGCTGCTCGGCCTCACTGGCGCCGGCGGCTCGCTGGTCGCCCTGCCCCTGCTGCTCAGCCTGCACCTGCCGCTGCGCGACGCCATCGGCGTGAGCCTCGGCGCGGTCGCCCTGTCGGCGCTGATTGGCGCCATTCCGCGCGCGCGCCAGGGCCAGGTGGCCTGGCGGCCGGTGCTGGTCCTGGCGCTGGCCGGCCTGCCGAGCAACGCCGTCGGCCAATGGCTCGGCCGCTTCGTCCCGGAAGGCGTGCTGATCGTCGCCTTCTGCCTGCTGGTGCTCTGGTCGGCCTGGCGCATGTGGCGCGGCGCCGGGATGAAACGCGAGGCCAGCGACCAGGCACGGAGCCTGCCGCTGCTCGGCATCGGCCTGGCGGTCGGCTTGCTGTCGGGATTGATGGGCGTGGGCGGCGGCTTCCTGGTGGTGCCGGGGCTACTCTGGTTCACCCCGCTGTCGATGATGGCCGCCACCGCCACCTCGATGGCGGTGATCGCGCTGGTCTCCGGCGGCGGCTTCCTGATCTACCTGACCGGCGCCCACCCGCCGCTGCCGCTGCTCGGCGGCCTCGCCGCCGGCGGCGCGGTCGGCGTGCTCGGCGGCAACCTGCTGGCGCAGCGCCTCGGCGGCCCGACCCTGCAACGCCTGTTCGCGCTGATGCTGGTGGCGGTGAGCTTCTCCCTGGCGGCGCAGAAGCTCTACGGCGGGTAGCTTTCCTCGGCGGCCGGGGCACCGGGGAAGCGGCGTTATGCGCCCTACGCGAAGGTCACGCCATGGCGTACAACGCGCTTGTCCACCAGGCATCGGCAGGTTCGCCAGGTAAAGACCGCCGACGCGACTGTCTTTCGTAGCGAACCTGGCGCCCTCACTCTTCTTCGACGTCCTCTTCCGGCAAGCCGAACAGGTCGGCCGCGCGCAGCAGCGCGGCCAGCAGGCCGTGGCGCTCCCACTCGGGCAACGCGGCGAAGCGCTCGATCACGTACTCCGGCAATAGCGGCGGCGCCTCCGCCAGGGCTTCGTGGCCGGCCGGGTCGAGGTGCAGCCAGGACTTGCGCCGGTCCTGTTCGTCGCGCCGACGATAGAGCAGGCCGCGTCCTTCGAGGCGGTCGAGCACGCCGGAGAGCGATGCCTGGGACAGGCTGACCAGCTTGGCCAGTTGCGTCGCGGTCAGTTCTCCCTCCACCGCCAGGACATGCAGGATCAGCAATTGCAGCGGGGTCAGGCCACCGTATCGGCTGAGACGCTTGGAGTGGATTTCGGCGGCCTGCTGGAGACGGCGGATGGCGCGGAAAATAGCGAGCGAATAGGTATCGGCAGCGGTCTTATTACTTTCAACCATAATAAATTCTTCGTTAAGGGTCCTGATAGGCCCGGAAAATTCGTATAGAACTCCTTCCAACTGTAACGGTCCTCTGTTAGGTAAGTCATGTACCCGGAAGGGGTACGCAACCCACTTCCCCAACGGAGAACCGGTAAGGAATATGTGCGGCATATCAGGAGAGTTTCGTTTCGACAACCAGGCAGCCGACCTCGCAGCGGTCGAACGCATCACCCACCACCTGGCCCCTCGCGGCCCCGACGCCTGGGGCTTCCACGCCCAGGGTCCGATCGCCCTCGGACATCGACGGCTGAAGATCATGGACCTGGCGGAAGCTTCCGGCCAACCGATGATCGATCCCGATCTCGGCCTGGCCATGGTGTTCAATGGCGCCATCTACAACTACCCCGAACTGCGTGGCGAACTGGAAAGCCTTGGCTATCGGTTCTTCTCCGGCGGCGACACCGAAGTTCTCTTGAAGGGGTACCATGCCTGGGGCGCCGATTTATTGCCCCGGCTCAATGGGATGTTCGCCTTCGCCGTCTGGGAGCGCGATCGCCAGCGGCTGTTCCTGGCCCGTGACCGACTCGGCATCAAGCCGCTCTACTACAGCCTCGACCGCTCGCGCCTACGCTTCGCCTCGAGCCTGCCGGCCCTGCTCAAGGGCGGCGACATCGCCAGCGACCTCGATCCGCAGGCGCTGAATTTCTACCTCAACTTCCACGCCGTGGTTCCCGCCCCGCACACCTTGCTGGAGGGCGTGAAGAAGCTGCCGCCGGCGACCTGGATGAGCGTCGACCTCGACGGCAGCTGCGAGCAGCGCACCTGGTGGACGCTGGACTACGGCCCACGCCCGGACGAGCGCGAGCTGACGCTCGACGACTGGCAGGAGCGCGTCCTCGACGGCCTCCGCGAAGCGGTGGCGATCCGCCAGCGCGCCGCCCGCGAGGTCGGCGTGCTGCTCTCCGGCGGGGTCGATTCGAGCCTGCTGGTGGGCCTGCTGCACGAAGCCGGGGTGGACAACCTGCTGACCTTCTCCATCGGCTTCGAGGATGCCGGCGGCGAGCGCGGCGACGAGTTCCAGTATTCCGACCTGATCGCCGAGCGCTATCACACCCGTCACCATCGCCTGCGCATCGGCGAGCACGAAGTGATCGAGCAGTTGCCGGCGGCCTTCCGCGCCATGAGCGAGCCGATGGTCAGCCACGACTGCATCGCCTTCTACCTGCTCGCGCGGGAAGTCTCGAAGCACTGCAAGGTGGTGCAGAGCGGCCAGGGCGCCGACGAGCTGTTCGCCGGCTACCACTGGTATCCGAAGGTGGATGGCGCCGACGACGCCTTCGCCGCGTACCGCGCGGCGTTCTTCGACCGCGACCACGAGGAATACCTGGCCACCGTCGGCGAGCGCTTCCGCGTCGAGGACGTCGCCGGGCGCTTCGTCCGCGACCACTTCGCCAGCCCCGGCGCCGAGGCCGCGGTGGACAAGGCGCTGCGCCTGGATAGCACGATCATGCTGGTCGACGACCCGGTCAAGCGGGTCGACAACATGACCATGGCCTGGGGCCTGGAAGCCCGCGTGCCGTTCCTCGACTACCGCCTGGCCGAGCTGTCGGCGCGCATTCCCGCCCGCTTCAAGCTCGGCGACGGCGGCAAGCAGGTGCTCAAGGGTGCCGCGCGCAAGGTGATTCCCAGCGAAGTCATCGACCGGCCCAAGGGCTACTTCCCGGTGCCCGGCCTCAAGCACTTGCAGGGCCGCACCCGCGAATGGGTACGCGAACTGCTGCTCGACCCGAGCCAGGACCGCGGCCTGTTCCAGCCGGCGATATTCGATCGCCTGCTGAGCGATCCGGACGGCGACCTCACACCGCTGCGCGGCTCCAAGCTGTGGCAGCTGGCCGCCCTCAACCTCTGGCTCAGCGAACAGGGACTTTGAAAATGGGCCCCCAACGCAGGGGCCCGAACCAGGAGCGATCATGAAAGGCCACTTGCATCTGCCTCACCCGCACAACCAGCGCCTGCAACGTATCCAGGCGCCCACCTACGAACGCCTCCAGGCGCGTCTCGCCGAAGATCACAGCGAGCCCACCGAGAAACCGCTGAGCATCCACTGCGGCTGGGGCCGCCTGCTGATCGGGCAGACCTACCCGGACGCCGAGGAACTGGCCCGCGACCTGTTGCAGGAAGCCCCCGGCGAACGCGACATCGCGCTCTACGTGGCGGCGCCGCAGCAGGTCCTGGCCCACGCCCCGCAGCAGCTCTTCCTCGATCCCTCGGATACCCTGCGCCTGTGGTTCACCGACTACCGCCCGGCGCGCCGTCCGCCACGCGGTTTCCGCATCCGCCGGGTGCATACCGAGGAGGACTGGGCGGCGATCAACCGCCTGTACCTGGCGCGCGGCATGCTTCCGGTGCAGACCGAGCGCCTCAGCCCGCGCCACCAGGGCGGGCCGATCTACTGGCTGGCCGAGGACGCCGACACTGGCGTCGCGGTAGGCACGGTGATGGGCCTCAACCACGCCAAGGCGTTCCAGGATCCGGAGGGCGGCTCCAGCCTCTGGTGCCTGGCGGTGGACCCGCAATGCAGCCGGCCGGGCGTCGGCGAGGCGCTGGTACGGCACCTGGTCGAGCACTTCATGAGCCGCGAACTGGCTTACCTCGACCTCTCGGTGCTGCACAACAACCAGCAGGCCAAGGCGCTCTACCGCAAGCTCGGCTTCCGCGAACTGGCGACCTTCACCATCAAGCGCAAGAACGGCATCAACCAGTCGCTGTTCCTCGGCCCCGGCCCGGAGGAAGACCTCAACCCCTACGCCCGGATCATCGTCGACGAAGCCCACCGGCGCGGCATCGAGGTGCGCGTCGACGACGCCGAGGGCGGCCTGTTCACCCTGACCCAGGGCGGCCGGCAGATCCGCTGCCGTGAATCGCTCTCCGACCTGACCACGGCGGTAAGCATGACCCTCTGCCAGGACAAGGTCCTCACCCACCGCGCCCTGCAGCACGCCGGCCTGCGCCAGCCACAGCAGCGCCTGGCCGGCAGCGCGGAGGAAAACGCCGCGTTCCTCGCCGAGCACGGTTCGCTGGTGGTCAAGCCGGTGGACGGCGAGCAGGGCCAGGGCGTGGCGGTGGACCTGCGCACCGCGGAAGAGGTCGAGGAGGCCATCGAGGCCGCCCGCCATTTCGATTCGCGCGTGCTGCTGGAGAGCTACCACGCCGGCCACGACCTGCGCGTGCTGGTGATTGGCTACGAGGTGGTGGCCGCCGCCATCCGTCGTCCCGCCGCGGTGATCGGCGACGGCCGGCACAGCATCCGCGAGCTGATCGAGGCGCAGAGCCGCCGGCGCCAGGCCGCCACCGGCGGGGAAAGCCGCATCCCGCTCGACCACGAGACCGAGCGCACCCTGCGGGCCGCCGGCTATGGCTACGACGACGTGTTGCCCAGCGGCGAACACCTGGCCGTGCGGCGCACCGCCAACCTGCACACCGGCGGCATCCTCGAGGACGTCACCGACGCCCTCCATCCGGCCCTCCGCGAGGCCGCAATCCAGGCCGCGCGGGCCCTGGAAATACCGGTGGTGGGCCTGGACTTCCTGGTCGAGGCCGCCGACCAGCCCGACTACGTGATCATCGAAGCCAACGAGCGCGCCGGCCTGGCCAACCACGAGCCGCAGCCGACCGCCGAACGCTTCGTCGATCTTCTCTTCCCCCTCAGCCGCGAGGTGCCTTCATGACCCCTCTGCCACAACCGGACCTCAACTACCTGCAACGGGTGCTGCTGGAGATGCTCGCCATCCCCAGCCCCACCGGCTTCACCGATACCATCGTGCGCTATGTCGCCGAGCAGCTCGACGAACTTGGCGTGCCCTTCGAGATGACTCGCCGGGGAACCATCCGGGCGACCCTCCAGGGCCGCCTGAATACCCCCGACCGGGCGGTTTCCGCGCACCTCGACACGATCGGCGCGCTGGTCCGCGAGATCAAGCCCAACGGCCGCCTCGGCCTGGCCCCGGTAGGCTGCTGGTCGAGCCGCTTCGCCGAGGGTAGCCGGGTCACGGTGTTCACCGAACAGGGCGTGTTCCGTGGCAGCGTGCTGCCGCTGCTGGCTTCGGGCCACGCCTTCAATACCGAGGTGGACAACCTGAAGATCAGTTGGGACAACATCGAGCTGCGTCTCGACGCCTATACCGCCAGTCGCGCCGACAGCGAGAGCCTGGGCATCTCGGTGGGTGACTACGTGGCCTTCGATCCGCTGCCGGAGTTCACCGAGAGCGGCCATATCAGCGCCCGCCACCTGGACGACAAGGCCGGGGTCGCGGCGCTGCTGGCGGCGCTGAAGGCGGTCAAGGAAAGCGGCCAGGAGCCGCCGATCGACTGCCACCCGCTGTTCACCATCACCGAGGAAGTCGGCTCCGGCGCCGCCGGCGCCCTGCCCTGGGACGTCAGCGAGTTCGTCGGCATCGACATCGCCCCGGTGGCCGAAGGCCAGAATTCCAACGAGCACAGCGTCAGCGTGGCCATGCAGGACTCCGGCGGGCCCTACGACTTCCATCTGTCGCGGCACCTGCTGCGGCTCGGCGAGCGCCACGACATCGCCCTGCGCCGCGACCTGTTCCGCTACTACCACAGCGACGCGCAGTCGGCGATCGCCGCCGGCCACGACACCCGCGCCGCGCTGCTGGCGTTCGGCTGCGACGCCACCCACGGCTACGAGCGCACGCACATCGACAGTCTCGCCGCGCTGAGCCGGCTGCTCACCGCCTACATCCTCAGCCCGCCGGTCTTCGCCAGCGACGCCAAGCCCCGGGAAACCTCGCTGGAACGCTTCAACAAGCAGCTCGAGCATCCGGTGCACATGGAAAGCTGCACCCACGTCCCGCCGGTGGACGAAGTGCTCGACAGCAGCAACAACAGCGACAAGGGCTGAGCCCGCGCCGGCCTCCCCGCCTCCGGNGGGGAGGCCGCCCTCCTCTCCAGCCAACTGCTAGGCTGATGGCAGGTTCCCTCGCCTGTCTCGTTTCCTCCGTAGCATCATGCGTGCCGACTCGTGTCCATGGAGTAGTTGCATGTCTCGACTCTGCCTGGTCCTGCTGTTGCTCTGCTGCGCGCTGCCGGCCCGGGCGCAGCCGCCCGCGCCGCTGGACGGAGAGGACCTGCGCCTGTCCCTGGGCGAGTACGCCGAGTACTACCGCGACGCCGGCGGCAAGGCGCGTCTGGGCGACATCCTCGCCTTGCCGGCGCAGGCCTTCGCCGCCCTGCGCGGCGACCACGCGAACTTCGGCAAGAACGCCGCAGCCTGGTGGTTCAGGGTGCGCCTGGACAACCGCAACGGCACCGACCTGGCCGGTTTCCTGGAGATCAACTACCCGCTGCTGGACGACCTCAAGGTCTACCTGCTGACCGCCGATGGGCGCATCGAACAGCAGGAGAGCGGCGACCTGTTCGCCTTCTCCCAGCGCCCGGTGCAAGTGCGCAACTTCTGGTTCCCGCTGCGACTGCCGCCCGGCGAGAGCACCCTGCTGCTGCGCGTGCAGAGCACCAGCACCGTCTACGTGCCGCTGTACTTCAGCACCTACGCGGCCAGCGCGGCCAGCCAGGAAACCCTGATGGGCTTCAACGGGGCCTTCTACGGGGTGCTGTTCGGGTTGTTCTGCTACAACCTGTTCCTCTTCGTCTCGCTACGCGAGGCCACCTATGCCTGGTACCTGCTGTACAACCTCAGCCTCGGCCTGTTTTCCGCCAGCTTCGACGGCCTGCTGTTCAAGCTGCTGCCCGGACACGTGGCGCTGGAGTCGGCCGGCATCTACCTGCTGATGTACCTGAGCTGCCTGGTGTCGATCCAGTTCAGCCGCGGCTACCTCTACACCCGCCGCGACTTCCCGCGCCTCGACCGCTTCCTCCGCGGCCTGCTGCTGGCCTGCGTGGTCCTGTTGGCCAGCGAGCCGCTGGTGGGGCTGCGCGCCTGGAACGTCCTCGCCAGCCTGACGGTGATGCTGGTCTCCCTCAGCCTGCTGCTGGCCGGCGTCCACGTCTGGCGCCAGGGCCTGCGCTACGGCCTCTACTACATCCTGGCCTGGGGCGCGCTGCTGCTGTCGTTCCTGGTCACCACCGCCGCCTCGCTGGGCTTCGAACTGTTCGGCCTGTTCGGCAGCAGCGTGGTCAAGATCGGCATGACCGTGGAACTGGTGACCCTGTCCATCGGCCTCGCCGACCGCATCAATGCGCTCAAGGAGGAAGGCTTCCGCTCGCGCCAGGCGGCCGAGCAGGCGCGGGTGGAGAACGAGGCGAAGAGCCGCTTCCTGGCGAAGATGAGCCATGAGATTCGCACCCCGCTGAACGGCGTGCTGGGCATGCTGCAACTGCTCCGCGACACCCCGCTGGACCGCGGCCAGGCGGCCTACGTGGAGACCATCGCCAGCTCCGGCAGCGCGCTGATGTCGGTGATCAACGATATCCTCGACTACGCTCGCATCGAGTCCGGCAAGCTGCACCTGGAGCGCATCGACTTCGACCTGGAGGAACTGCTCTCCGACACCCTGGCGCTGTTCAGCGCCCAGGCCGTGGAAAAACGCCTGCGCCTGCATCTCGGCCTGGACAGGGGCGTGCCGCGCCGCCTCAACGGCGACCCGACGCGGTTGCGCCAGGTACTGATGAACCTGCTCAGCAATGCCCTCAAGTTCACCGCCGAAGGCCATGTCGCCGTGCGCGTGCAGCGGCGCTTCGACGAGGGCGGACACGAGCGCCTGCTGTACAGCGTCAGCGACAGCGGCATCGGGATATCCGCCCAGGCGCAGAAGACCCTGTTCGAATCCTTCTCCCAGGCCGACTCCAGCACCACCCGCCGCTACGGCGGCAGCGGCCTGGGCCTGGCGATCAGCCGGGAGCTGGTGCAGATGATGGGCGGGCGCATCGAGGTGAGCAGCGAGCCGGGCAAGGGCACCCGGTTCAGCGTCGACCTGCCGCTCAGCCCCGCCCTCGACGCCGGCGAAGCGGATGAACTGGCGCAACTGCTGCAACACCGCCCGGCCCTGCTGGCCAGCGAGGACAACCTGACCCTGGACTGCCTGCAGGCATTGCTGGAGCGTTGGGGGCTGCGGGTCGAACGCTGCCTGCAGCCGAGACGGCTGAACGCCTACCTGGAGGACTTCAGCGCACCGCCCCTGCTGGTCCTGGCGGCGCCCTGGCCGGGGCCGCCGTCGATCTGGCTGGACACCCTCTATGCGCAACTGGAGCAAGGCCAGCGCATCCTCCTGCTATGCCCGCCGCAGCACTGCCAGGACCTGCCGCCGCACGAAGGCCTGCGCCTGCTGGCCCTGGCCCAGCCGGTGGCGGTGAAGGCCCTGCGCGAAGCCCTGCTGGAACTGTACCGGGAGCGGCGCCGACAGCCAGGGCGGAGCAGCGAGGCGGCCCCGGACGAACGCCTGGACGCCCCATGCATCCTGGTCGCCGAGGACAACCCGGTGAACCAGCTGGTGGTGCGCGGCTTCCTCGCCAAGCGCGGCTACGCGGTGCGCCTGGCCGGCAACGGACGGCTCGCGCTGGACGAGTACCTGCGCGATCCGAACGGCATCCAGTTGATCCTGATGGATGGCGAGATGCCGGAAATGGACGGCTTCGAGGCGACCCGCCTGATCCGCCGGGAGGAGCGTGCCCAGGGCTGGCCACGCGTACCGATCGTCGCCCTGACCGCGCACATCCTCGACGAACACCGCCGGGCCGGAATCGAGGCTGGCATGGACGCCTACCTCGGCAAGCCGGTGGACCGGGCGGAACTCTATGCCACCCTCGAACGCCTGCTCGGCCAGCCTTCGCGACAGGCATGACAGTGCGCGATGCGTCGCGCTAGCATTCGCCGCCATCCCGGAGTACCGCCAATGCTGATCCCCCACGACCTGCTCGAAGCCGACACCCTGAACAACCTGCTGGAAGACTTCGTCACCCGCGAAGGCACCGACAATGGCGACGAGACCCCGCTGGACGTGCGTGTAGAACGCGCCCGGCATGCCTTGCGGCGGGGCGAGGCGGTGATCCTGTTCGACCCGGAGAGCCAGCAGTGCCAGTTGATGTTGCGCAGCGAGGTGCCTGCGGAGCTGTTGCGCGACTGAGTCGCGGCATCGACCCGCCTGGCGGGGCGGGTTCGCCGCCCTGCACACCCCGGAAACGCCGGACAGCGCCCCTGCTCCGCAGGGCGAATAGCCGCTCGCGGTCATCCGCCGCTCATCCGCGACATCGGCGGATAACGCCCATGGCGTTATTCGCCCTACACACCCCGGAAACGCCGGACAGCGTCCCCGCTCCGTAGGGCGAATAACCGCTCGCGGTCATCCGCCGCTCATCCGCGACATCGGCGGATAACGCCCATGGCGTTATTCGCCCTACACACCCCGAAAAAGCCGGACTGCGCCCCAGCTCCGTAGGGCGAATAACCGCTCGCGGTCATCCGCCGCTCATCCGCGACATCGGCGGATATCGCCCATGGCGTTATTCGCCCTGCACACCCCGGAAACGCCGGACAGCGTCCCCGCTCCGTAGGGCGAATAACCGCTCGCGGTTATCCGCCGCTTATCCGCGACATCGGCGGATAACGCCCATGGCGTTATTCGCCCTACACGCCCCGGAAACGCCGGACAGTGCCCCCGCTCCGTAGGGCGAATAACCGCTCGCGGTTATCCGCCGCTTATCCGCCGCCCCCTCACTCCTTCGCCCCACCCTCCTCCGTCTCCAACGCCGCCCTGACGATGTTCCGGCTATGCGCGCCGAAATGCCCGATCAGCTCGATCAGTTGCGCGTTCAGCCCCGCATTGTCGTGGGCCTCGGGGCGTGGCTGGTTGCTCTCGCTGAAGTCCTGCGCGGCGGAGGCCGGGCGGGCGGCCAGCCATTCGCCGATGGCGGCGTCGAAGGCCGCGGCGTGGGCGTTCGACTCGGCGGCCACCACCTCGCGCAAGTAGGTCGGCGAATAGGCCGGATAGGCACCGTCGCGGCGGGTGTCGGCGTAGGCGTCGAGCATCGGCTGCGGGCGGCCGTCGCGGAGCAGTTGGCGCAGCCAGTCGAACTGGTATTTCTCCACCGCGGTATGGCGGTTCGCGACACGCTCGATGGCCGCCTGCTTTTCCTCCGGGTAGCCGAGCAATGCCTTGCCCTCCATCTGTAGCATCGCCGCCAGGCTGGCACCGGGCAGCGGCGTGGAGTGGTAGGGCTGGGTGATGTCCTGGATGTAGTGCATGCCCCAGCCAAGGAACCGGTAGCCCCAGTAGGGATGACCGTTGGCGAAGGCGAAGCGGGACAGGCCGAAGTACTGGTAGGCACGCCATTCCGGCCAGGCCCGGGCGAGGAACGGCGCGCCGCTGTAGATCACCGCCGCCTCGTGATAGAAGCCCATGTGGAACGGCGCCTGGGAGCTGAACTCGAAGCGCGGGTCGCCGAATGGCTGGGTGCCGAAGCCGTAGCGCTGGCCGGCTTCGCCGGGGTTGTCGCTGAACAGGTTGATGTCGTGGCCGTAGTCCGGTTCGTCGGCGGCGGTGGCCAGCACTGCCAGGGGCGCGACTCGCTCGCCGGGCTCCAGGCGGATGAAACGCCAGGCGGTCCACGGCGAGAGGTTCTGGAACACCAGCACCTCCTGTGGCTTGAGGTGCGGGCGCTGCGGCTGGTCCTGCCCGGGAAGCGGCTGGAGCGCCAGCGCCAGGCGGATCTCCGGGTTGACCCGCAGCGCCGCGAGGAACGCCTGACGCAAGTCGCCGGCCTCGCCCTCGGCAGCGAAGCGCAGGGCGTCCGGACGCGCCGGGTAGTTGCCGATATGCGCTCGGGCGTAGGCTTCCTGCTCGTCCAGCAGGGCGGCCAGTCCGCCGCGCTCGGCGGCGAGGAACGCCTCCAGCGGCTCCACCTCGACTTCCGGCGCCTCGCGGATGGCCGCCAGCTCGCGCAATGCCAGGTAGCTGCCCACCGTATGGTTGGACCAGGCCCACAGGCTCGGCGAGACGACCCACGCCCCCAGCAGCAGGCAACGCAACAGCAACTTCATCGGCTTTTCGCTCTTGTCTCGACTCGGTGCCGGCAAGCCTACCAATGCGGGACACCCAGGGCACTGTCCTGCCTGGACATCGGAACTCTCCGATAGCGCCATCGGACCAATGTCTATCCACGCCGGGCCGGCCCCATGACCGCCATCAATGGCGCCCAGGCGCCAGGCGGCTAGACTTTCCCGACATCAGGCACGCTGATACAAGGCACCCATCTGATGCTCCAGTCCGTTTCGCCCAAGCACGACCTGCCCCTCAAACCCGAAGGCCAAGCGGCCAAGCCAGAACGCACCGGCACCTGGGCGCCGTTCTCGATCCAGGCCTTCCGCATCATCTGGATCTGCAACCTGTTCGCCAACCTCGGCACCTGGGCCCAGTCGGTGGCCGCCGCCTGGGTGGTCACCGACGCCCACGCCAGCCCGCTGATGGTGGCGATGATCCAGGTCGCCGCGGCACTGCCGCTGGTGCTGCTGTCGATCCTCTCCGGGGTCATCGCCGACAACCACGACCGGCGCAAGATCATGCTCTGGGGGCTCAGCTTCGAGATGACCGGAGCGATGTTCGCCACCCTGCTGGCCTTCCTCGGCTACCTCGACCCGGTGCTGCTGATCATCTCCATCCTCTGGATCTCCCTCGGCGGCTCGGTGACCATCCCGGCCTGGCAGGCGGCGGTCAACGAGCAGGTGCCGGCGCGCATGGTCAGCGACGCGGTGCTGCTCAACAGCGTCAACTACAACGTCGCCCGCGCCGCCGGCCCGGCCCTCGGCGGCCTGCTGCTGAGCGCGGTGGGACCGGCCTGGGTGTTCCTGTTCAACAGCTTCTGCTACATGGCCCTGATCTGGGCGATCTGGCAGTGGCGGCGCGACGTGCCCAAGCGCAGCCTGCCGCCGGAAGGCATCCTCGAAGGCGTCACCGCGGCGCTGCGCTTCACCCAGTACTCAACCGTCACCCGCCTGGTGATGATGCGCTCCTTCGCCTTCGGCCTCTCCGCCAGCGCGGTCTGGGCCCTGCTGCCGCTGCTGGCGCACCGCAACCCGGACGGCGACGCGGCGATCTACGGCTACATGCTCGGCGCCCTCGGCCTCGGCGCGATCCTCGGCAGCACCCAGGTCTCGCGTCTGCGCCAGCGGATCGGCAGCAGCCGGCTGATCAGCCTGGCCGGCTTCACCCTGGCGCTGATCCTGCTGACCCTCGGCCTGGTGGACAACCTCTGGGTCCTGTTCCCGGTGCTGATCCTCGGTGGCGGCTGCTGGATCGGCGCCCTCGCCACCTACAACTCGGCGGTGCAGATCCTCGTCCCCGACTGGATCAAGGCGCGCGCCCTGGCGCTGTACCAGACCGCGCTGTACGGTGGCCTGGCGCTGGGTTCGTTCCTCTGGGGCCATCTCGCCGAGACCATGACCGTGCACGGCGCGCTGCTGGCCGCCGGCTGCCTGCTGCTGGCCTCGGTGATCCTCCTGTACAACTCGCGCCTGCCGGAAATGGACGCCGCCAGTATTTCCCGCGCGCCGGCGAGCATGCCCGGGCAGCCGAGCTTCGTCTTCAACACGCGGCGGGGCATGGTGCTGGTCTCCATCGAATACCGGATTCCCGCCGAGCGCACCCGCGACTTCGTTCGCGCCGCCCAGCCGCTGCGCCGCCTGCGCCTGCGCAACGGCGCGGAGCGCTGGTCGCTGTTCCGCGACGTGAGCAACCCGGAGGTCTGGCAGGAACTGTTCCTGGTGGACAACTGGATCCAGCACCTGCGCATGCTCGACCGCATGACCCTGGCCGACAAGATCGTCATCGACAACGTCACCGCCCTGCATGCCGGCGACGGTCCGCCGCAGATCCGCCATTGCGTGAGCTACGAGGCGAGCAGCTACGATACGCCGCTGGTGAAGAGTGCCACGCCGCCGGCCAACGACGAGGCGGGCGCGACGGCGGGGAGCTGAGAACGGGGCCAGGCAGTCCCCCGGGGCGGACAGCGCCAGCGGCGTTATCCGCCATCCAACGCCGGCGCGGCGGATAACCGCAAACGGTTATCCGCCCTCCGAAGCGGTCGGCGGCGCGCGATCACTCCGCCGTCGGCTTCTTGCGCTTGAGCGGCGCCATGCCGTCGGCGCTGACCACCGCCGACGGCCCGGCCTTCGGCCGCGCGGCGGGCTTGCGCTTGGCCGCGGGCTTGGCGGCGGCGCCCTTCCTGTCCTGCTTTTTCTTCTTGCTGCCGGCGGCCTTGCCCGACGCCTTGAGTTTCTTCGGCCCCTGGTAGGCGGCCTTCAGTTCCTTGATGTTGCGTCGTTCGAAGTTCTGCTTGAGGTAGCGTTCGACGCTCGACATCAGGTTCCAGTCGCCATGGCAGATCAGCGAGATCGCCAGGCCCTCGGCGCCGGCGCGACCGGTCCGGCCGATGCGGTGCACGTACTCGTCGCCGCTGCGCGGCATGTCGAAGTTGATCACCAGGTCCAGGCCTTCGACGTCCAGGCCGCGTGCGGCGACGTCGGTGGCGACGAGGATCTTCACCGCGCCCTGCTTCAGGCGCTCGATGGCCAGCTTGCGGTCCTTCTGGTCCTTCTCGCCATGCAGGACGAAGACCTTGTGCTGGTTGGCGATCAGCCGCCCGGTCAGGCGATCGGCGGAGACCCGGGTATTGGTGAAGACGATGGCCTTGGTGTAGGTCTCGTTGCTCAGCAGCCATTGCAGCAACTGTTCCTTGTGCGCCACGTCGTCGGCGGTGATGACCTGCTGGCGGACATTCTCGTTCAGCTCGCCGACCTGGTTCAGGCGCAGCACTTGCGGCTCGCGCAGCACCTCGGCGATCACCTTGTTCAACCCGGCGCCGCTGTGGGTGGCGGAGAACAGCAGGGTCTGGCGCTCGGCCGGGCAGGCATTGGCCAGGGCCAGCACGTCGTCGGCGAAGCCCATGTCGAGCATGCGGTCGGCCTCGTCCAGCACCAGCACCTCGATGTCCTGCAACGGCAGGTTGCCGGCGTTGCGCTGCTCGAGCAGGCGGCCGGGGGTGCCGATGATGATCTCCGGGTTCTTGCGCAGGCGCGCGCCCTGCACCTTGAAGTCCTCGCCGCCAGTGATCAGGCAGGCCTTGATGAAGGTGAACTGGGCGAAGCGCTCGACTTCCTTGAGGGTCTGCTGGGCCAGCTCGCGGGTCGGCAGGAGGATCAGCGCGCGCGCCAGGGAGCGCGGCTTGTCCTCGGCCAGCAGGCGGTGCAGCAGCGGCAGCAGGAAGGCCGCGGTCTTGCCGCTGCCGGTCTGCGCCGTGACCCGCAGGTCGTGCCCCTCCAGCGCCTTGGGAATGGCCGCGGCCTGGACCGGCGTCGGCTCGCTGAAGGACAGGCTTTCCAGTGCCTTCAGCAGGCGTTCGTGGAGGGGAAATTGGCTGAACAAGGGAAACCTCGGCATTGCACGTGAAAATGGACAGGTGCATAGCCTAACGGTTGCCGCGCCGGCGCGCAGGCTTTATTCGCGCGGCGCGACGGCCAGCGCCGGCGTCGCAATCGGCTCGACGCCGGGTCGCCGCCAGGCAAGCACGGCGCGGGCGGCGATCGCAGACTCGTTCGACGCCCGCCGCCCAGAGGAACCAGGTCATGCCCGACGCGCCCGCATCCGCCGCCGAACGCCTCGAACGGCTGCCGCTGAGTCCGTATCACCGACTGGTCTTCGTGATCATCGCGCTGGCGTTCTTCTTCGACTCGATGGACCTGGCGATGATGACCTTCCTGCTCGGCTCGATCAAAGCCGAGTTCGGGCTCGACTCGGCGCAGGCCGGGCTGCTGGCCAGCTCGAGCTTCTTCGGCATGGTGATCGGCGCGGCCCTGTCGGGCATGCTCGCCGACCGCTTCGGGCGCAAGCCGGTATTCCAGGCCAGCATCGTGCTCTGGGGCCTGGCCAGCTACCTGTGCTCCACCGCCGGCGACCTCGACAGCCTGACCTTCTACCGGGTATTGCTGGGGATCGGCATGGGGATGGAGTTTCCCATCGCCCAGTCGCTGCTGTCGGAGATGATCCCGGCCAGCCGCCGCGGCAAGTACATTGCGCTGATGGACGGCTTCTGGCCGCTGGGCTTCGTCGCTGCCGGCTGCCTGTCCTACTTCCTGCTGCCGCTGACCGGCTGGCGCAGCATTTTCCTGGTGCTGGCGCTGCCGGCGGTGTTCGTCCTCGCCATCCGCTTCCTGATTCCCGAGTCGCCGCGCTGGCTGGAGCAGGCCGGCCGGCGCGAACAGGCGGACCGGGTATTGCGCGACATAGAAACACGGGTGATGCGTTCGCTGGGCCTGTCCGAACTGCCGCCGCCGCTGCGCCAGCCGCAGCGGGAACGCAGCCGTCCGGGCTTCTTCAGCGCCTTCGCCGAACTCTGGTCGCCAGCCTACCGGCGCCGCACCCTGACCGTCTGGGGCCTGTGGTTCTTCGCCCTGCTCGGTTTCTACGGCCTGACCTCCTGGCTCAGCACGCTGCTCCAGCAATCCGGCTTCGCCGTCACCCAGTCGGTGTACTACACGGTGCTGATTTCGCTGGCCGGGATACCCGGCTTCCTCTGCGCGGCCTGGCTGGTGGAAAGCTGGGGCCGCAAGCCGAGCTGCGTGCTGATGCTCCTCGGCGGCGGCGCGATGGCCTACGCCTACGGCCAGACCGCGGTGTTCGGCGGCAGCCTGGCACTGCTGATCGGCTTCGGCCTGGCCATGCAGTTCTTCCTGTTCGGCATGTGGGCGGTGCTCTACACCTATACCCCGGAACTCTATCCGACCTCCGCGCGCGCCACCGGCTCGGGCTTCGCCTCGGCGGTCGGGCGGATCGGCTCGCTGCTCGGCCCGCTGGTCACCGGGCTGGTCCTGCCGCTCACCGGCCAGGGCGGGGTGTTCACCCTCGGCGCCCTCTGTTTCGGCGTCGCCGCCCTGGTGGTCTGGGCCTTCGGCATCGAGACCCGCGGGCGCACCCTGGAGGAGCTTGCCGGCTGAGCCCGCGCGTCGGCGGAAAACCTTTGTAGACACGTCGGGGATGCGATCCGGCGCCCGATGGGGCACTCTTGGTTCCTTTGTGCGTTCCCGGCCCCCGCGTCGGGATGTCCGTTCAACCGCGGGGCCGGCCCGTCCCCCCCGCCCGCAACAAAGGAAGTCGCCTGTCCATGGACTCCACATCCCTTCTCGACCAGCTCTCCGGGTACTGGTCGGCGCTCGACCAACACCCTATCCTGCACGCCGGCCTGGCCTTCGGCCTGCTGCTGGTGGGCGCCCTGATCCTCGGCCGGGTGGCCCGCTACATCGTCCTCTACGCCGCCAACCTGCTCGCCCGCCAGCCCGCGCTGCACTGGCTCGGCGACCTGATCCGCAACAAGGTGTTCCAGCGCCTGGCGCAGACCACGCCCTCGCTGCTGGTGCAATTCGGCCTGCCATGGATCCCGGAGATGCCGGACAAGGCCGCGCACTTCCTCGGCAACCTGGCACTGGCCTTCACCGTGCTGTTCCTGATCCTCGCCCTCACCGCGCTGCTGAATGCCCTGCTGGACATCTACGCGCGTACCGAGCACGCCCGCACCCGCTCGATCAAGGGCTACGTGCAACTGGCGAAGATCGCCGTGTTCGTGTTCGGCGCGATCATCATCGTCTCGATCATCATCGACCGCTCGCCGCTCCTGCTGCTGTCCGGCCTCGGCGCGATGTCGGCGGTCCTCCTGCTGGTCTACAAGGACACCCTGATGTCCTTCGTCGCCAGCGTGCAGCTCACCAGCAACGACATGCTGCGAGTCGGCGACTGGATCGAGATGCCGCAGGTCGGCGCCGACGGCGACGTGGTGGACATCACCCTGTACACCGTGAAGGTGCAGAACTTCGACAAGACCATCGTCTCGGTGCCGACCTGGCGCCTGATGTCGGAGTCGTTCAAGAACTGGCGCGGCATGCAGCAGTCCGGCGGACGGCGGATCAAGCGGGCGATCTACGTCGACTCCAGCCAGGTGCGTTTCCTCGACGAGAAGGAAGAGCGGCGCCTGAGCCAGGTGCGCCTGCTCACCGAATACATGGCCCGCAAGCAGACCGAGTTGCAGGAGTGGAATGCCGCCAACGGCGGGGTCGCCCCGCTGGCCGCCAACCGCCGCCGGCTGACCAACATCGGTACGTTCCGCGCCTACGCCCTCGCCTACCTGCAGAACCATCCGGACATCCATCCGCACATGACCTGCATGGTCCGCCAGTTGCAGCCGACCGCCCAGGGCATCCCGCTGGAGATATACTGCTTCACCCGCACCACCGCCTGGGTCGACTACGAGCGCATCCAGGGCGACGTGTTCGACTACCTGCTGGCGGTGATGCCGGAGTTCGGCCTCGGCGCCTACCAGCAACCCAGCGGCCAGGACCTGCGCCAGGGACTGCAGGGCATGCTCGAAGGGCGTGACGCCGAGGCCCGTTCGTTCGAGGCGTTGGCCGCACCGAGCCGCAGCGACGAAGCCACTGTCTGAAGCGAGGGGAGCGCCGTCCATGAAACCGCACCTGATCTACTACGTCGCCACCAGCCTGGACGGCTTCATCGCCCGTCCCGACGGTAGCGTCGACTGGCTCGACCGTTTCGCCGAGGGCGGCAACGACCATGGCTACAACGGCTTCTACCAGGGCATCGACGGGCTGCTGATGGGCCGCGGCACCTACGATATCGTGCGCGGCTTCGGCGACTGGCCGTATCCGGGCAAGCCCTGCCAGGTGCTCACCCGCAATCCCCGGGAGAGCGCGGTGGAAGGCGTCGAGTTGCGCCATGGCACGCCCCAGGAAGGCCTCGCACGCCTCGGCGAACAGGGCTGCCGGCGGGTCTGGCTGGCCGGCGGCGGCAGCCTCGCCGGTAGTTGCCTGGCGGCCGGGCTGCTCGACGAGGTGATCGTCAGCGTCATTCCGCAGCTGCTCGGCGCCGGCATCCCGCTGTTCGCCGGCGGCCGCGAGCGGCGCCTGCAACTGCTGGAACAACATGGCTACAACAGCGGCATCGTACAGATGCGCTACCAGGTGATCGCCGAGGACGACCCGCAATGACCGACAACCTGCTGAGCATTTCCGCCGCCTGCCTGTTCGACGACCAGGGCAACCTGTTGCTGGTGCGCAAGCGCGGCACCCAGGCCTTCATGCTCCCGGGCGGCAAGCGCGAGCCGGGCGAAACGCCCCTCGCCGCGCTACAGCGCGAACTGCTGGAGGAACTGCGCCTGCCGATGGGCGCCTCGACCTTCGAGCACCTCGGCAGCTTCCAGGCCCCGGCGGCCAACGAGGCGAACACCCGCGTCGATGCCGATATCTACGTCGCCCGCTTGCCCCACGCCGTCTGTGCGCAGGCGGAGCTGGAGGAACTGGCCTGGCTGGTCCCCGGCCAAGCGCAGCCGGACAATCTCGCGCCGCTGCTGCGCGATCATGTCCTGCCGGCCCTGGCGCGGCGCGCGGCGGAAAACCCGGAAACCCAGGCCGAACACCGGACGCGCCCCGATCATGTGCGCTAGCGCTAGCGCTACCGTCAACGAAAAAGGCCACCTCGTGGCCTTTTCGCGTTCTCGCACCGATCGCGCGGAATATCGGCGGTTAACGCCTCTCCCCCGTGCGCAGCCTGCGGCTGAGCCTCAGAACGAAGTCCGGCGGTAGGCACGGTAGCGCGGGAACCAGAAGTTCGCCTCGATGGCGTCGTTCAGTACCTCGTCGCTGGTATGCAGGGCCTTGCCCTCGGCCTGGGCCTGCTTGGCCACGGCGACGGCGATGCGCTTGCTGACCTCGCGGATGTCGCCCAGCGCCGGCAACACGGCGCCCTCGCCCTGGGTAACGATCGGCGAGCAGTTGGCCAGGGCGTTGGCCGCGGCCATCAGCATGCCTTCGGTGACCCGGTTGGCCCGCGCGGCGATCACCCCCAGGCCGATGCCGGGGAAGATATAGGCGTTGTTGCACTGGGCGATGGGAATCCGCTTGTCGCCCACCTGCACCGGTTGGAACGGGCTACCGGTGGCGACCAGCGCCTGGCCGTCGGTCCAGTTGAGGATTTCCTGCGGAGTCGCCTCGACCCGCGAGGTCGGGTTGGACAGCGGCATCACCAGCGGCTGCTTGCAATGGCTGTGCAGCTCACGGATGACCTCTTCGGAAAACAGCCCGCGCTGCCCGGAGACGCCGATCAGCACCGTCGGCCGGGCATTGCGGATCACTTCCAGCAACGCCAGGTCGTCGCCCTGCTGGCCGCCCCAGGCACCGAGATCGGCGCGTTTCTGCGCCAGGCGGTGCTGGAAGTCGAGCAGGTTGCTCATGTCGTCGGTGAGCAGGCCCCAGCGGTCGACCATGAAGATGCGCCGACGCGCCTGGGCCTCGTCCAGGCCCTCCAGTTGCATGGCGGCGATGATCTGTTCGGCGATGCCGCAACCGGCGGAGCCGGCGCCGACGAAGGTCACGGTCTGCTCGCTGAGCTTCTCGCCCTTGGCCTTGCAAGCCGCCAGCAGGGTGCCCACGGCCACCGCGGCGGTGCCCTGGATGTCGTCGTTGAAGCAGCACAGCTCGTCCTTGTAGCGCTCCAGCAACGGCATGGCATTGGTCTGGGCGAAGTCCTCGAATTGCAGCAGGACGTTGGGCCAGCGGCGCTTGATCGCCTGGATGAACAGGTCGACGAACTCCTCGTACTGCGCCCCGCTCACCCGCTCGTGGCGCCAGCCCATGTACATCGGGTCGTTGAGCAGGTCCGGGTTGTTGGTGCCTACGTCCAGCACCACCGGCAGGGTGTAGGCCGGGCTGATACCGCCGCAGGCGGTGTACAGGGACAGCTTGCCGATCGGGATGCCCATCCCGCCGATGCCCTGGTCGCCCAGGCCGAGGATCCGCTCGCTGTCGGTGACCACCACGATCTTCACGTTGTTCTTGGTGGCGCTGCGCAGGATGTCGTCGATCCGCTCGCGGTCCGGGTAGGAGATGAACAGGCCGCGGTGGGTCCGGTAGATCTTCGAGAACTCCTGGCAGGCCTGGCCGACCGTGGGGGTGTAGATGATCGGCATCATTTCTTCCAGGTGCTCCTCGAGCAGGCGGAAGAACAGGGTCTCGTTGTTGTCCTGGATCGAGCGCAGGAAGATGTGGCGGTCCAGATCGGTGTTGCACAGGTTGTACTGGCTGTAGGCGCGCTCGGTCTGCTCCTCGATGGTCTCGATGTTGTGCGGCAGCAGGCCCTGCAGGTTGAAATCGATGCGTTCCTGGGTACTGAACGCGCTGCCTTTGTTCAGCAGCGGCATCTCCAGCAGCGATGGGCCGGCATGGGGAACGTACAAGGGACGCTTGGCTGTTTCGGTCATATCTGGACTCGCTTCTACGGGCTTCACTCGGGTACGGGGAACACGAACATACCCCCGGCGCAGAGGCTTTCCAAGGCCACGGCGAACAACAGGTCATTGCCGGACCCGCAAGTATCGCCACTTGCACGGCGAAACCGGCGCGTCACATCCGGAACCGATCATTCGACGAATGGTCAGAAGGCCGGCGTCAAAATAGGTCACAATAGCCGCCGCTTTCGTAGGGGAATACGCTGGGAACGCCGATGAGTCCCCGATTTTCCTTCGTGAAGCCCGTTATCGCCGGGACAACCTGAATGCATCCAGGCCCGGAAGCAGTTGGCCGTTTCGTTTGACGGCCTGGTCGGAAGAGTCAGGAGGGCTCGTTCCGGTCACCCAGAAGACACTCCGATGAACAGAGAGTAACCACGAACCAGCGGAAGCCTGGACCGTTATTCACGCACGCGAAGACATGCCGAAATGCGTTCACCCTTTTTGACATGCCTGTCTGTAGGCTTCGCGGCCCTTCTGGCCGCCCTCTCGACGCCCAGCCTGGCTTCCAACCAGGTCACCCACACCTTCAAGCCGTCGAAGAATTCCACCCTGTCGCCCAGCCGGGTCGTCAGCACCCGCCAGTCCGCCAACCGCTCGGTGGTCGCGGCCGCCGCTTCCGAAGTCACCGACCGCGCCTTCAGCATGATCGGCACCCCCTACCGCTGGGGCGGCACCACGCCGAAGAAAGGCTTCGATTGCAGCGGCCTGGTCAACTATGTGTTCCAGGACGTCGATGACGTCGACCTGCCGCGGACCGCCCGCGCCATCTACAACATGGACAACAACAAGGTCTCCCGCGGCAAGCTGCAACCGGGCGACCTGGTGTTCTTCCGGATCCGCAGCCGCAGCGTCGACCACGTCGGCATCTACGTCGGCAACGACCGCTTCGTGCACGCGCCGCGGCGCGGCAAGAAGGTCCGCGTCTCCGACCTCAACAGCAGCTACTGGAAACGCCACTACCTGGCCGGCAAGCGCATCCTGCCGACCACCCTCGCCCAGGTCGAAAGCACCCGCAAGCGCTGATTCCGGCGCCTGCGGCTCGCTCAGATGCCCCGCCGCGCCTGTTTCCTCAGCAGGCGCGCGCTGTCCCAGCCGGTCAACAGCACCGCCAGCCAGATCGGCGCGTAGGTCCATAGCTGCTCGGGACGGAACGCCTCGCCGAGGAACAGTACCGCCACCAGGAACAGCAGCACCGGTTCGACGTAGCTGAGAATCCCGAACAGCCCCATCGGCAGCAGCCGGCTGGAAGCCATCATCGCGCCGAAGGCCAGCGCGCTGATCAGCCCCAGCATCGGCAGCAGCAGCCACAGGCGCGGCGCCTCGCGGAAGGCCTGGCTCTCGTCGCCCAGCCAGTACAGCGCGGCCAACGCCAGCGGCAGCAGGAAGAGCATCTCGAAGACGAACCCGGACAGCGCGTCCACGCCCATCCTGCGCCGCAGCATGAAGTACGGGGGATAGCCCAGCGCGGTGACCAGGGAGACCCAGGAGAACGCGCGGGTCAGCCAGAACTCGTGGAGCACCCCGGCCAGCGCGCAGGCCACGGCGATAGCCTGCAGCGGCGTCAGGCGCTCGCCGTAGAACACCCGCCCCACCAGCACCATCGCCAGCGGCAGGAGGAAGTAGCCCAGCGACAGTTCAAGGGTTTTCCCGGCCAACGGCGCCCAGATGAAGATGCCCCATTGCAGCAGCATCATCGCCGCGGTCAGCGGGAAGCAGGCCAGCAGCCAGGGCTCGGCGAACAGCCGGCGCCAGGCAGCGCGCAGGGTCGGCCACTGGCGGGTGGCGACGACCAGCAGGAATACCATCGGGATCGACCAGACCACCCGATGCGCCACCACCTGCAGGCTGTCCAGCGGCTCCAGCAGGTGGACGTAGCCCGGCAGGGTAACGAACAGCACCGAGGCGGCCAGCGACAGCAGCACGCCCTGTCCGGAAATCCTCATGCACGCACCTCGCGCCGGCCGAGCCGGTTGACCCACAGCGAAGCGACGATCACCGCGCCGCCCAGGGCCAGGCGCGGCAGGTCGGCGTGCTGGTTCCAGATCAGCAGGTTGAGCAGCAACCCGACCGGCACGTGCAGGTTGTTCATCACCGCCAGGGTACCGGCGTCCACCTCGGTGGCGCCCTTGTTCCACCAGAACTGGCCGAGGGCGGTGGCCAGCAGCCCCATCCATACCAGTACGCCCCATTGCAGCTCGCCGGCCGGCAGGCGCTGCGGATCGCCGAACAGCAGCCAGGCAGGCAACGCCACCAGCAGCGCGCCAACGAAGAAATAACCGAAGCGCTGGCGCTGCGGCAGCTCGGACGGGTACTTGCGCACCAGGCGCTTGTACAGCACCTGGCCGGCGGCGAAGGTGGCGTTGGCCAGTTGCAGCAGCAGGAAGCCCTGGAGGAACTCGCCGGTGATCCCGTCGTAGCGGATGATCGCCGCGCCCAGCACCGCCACCAGCGCGGCGGCCAGGGCCCAGAAGTTGAAGCGGCGGTTGAGCAGGTCGTCGAACAGGGCCACGTGGACCGGCGTCAGCACGGTGAACAGCAGCACCTCGGGCACCGTCAGCACGTTGAAGCTCAGGTACAGGCAGACGTAGGTGATGCCGAACTGCAGCGCGCCGACCAGCATCACCCCGCCGACGAAACGCGGTTCGACGCCGCGCCAGCGGGTCAGCGGGAGAAACACCAGGCCAGCGAGAAGGACCCGGGTAAGCACGGCGAAGTAGCTGTCGACCTGGCCGGCGAGGTACTCGCCGATCAGGTTGAAGGAGAACGCCCAGAGGACGGTGACGAACAGTAGATAACGCATGGACCAGGCACCAGGATGGGGCGCCGACCATAACGTTTTTGCCGCCGCCAAGGAAGGCCGCGCGGGCCCGCGGCCACCCTCGCCGGCCCTGTATTACTTGCCGTGCGCGGTGGGCCAGCGGTATTCGAGCCAGTGCTCCATGCGCTGGCGCAACAAGCCGCTCTGCTCGGCGATGTGCAGCCACTGGTCGACGTAGCGCTTGAAGGCCTCGTCGCGCGGCAGCAGGTAGGCCTTCTCGGCGAAGTCGAAGGGTTGCTGCGGATGCACGGCGCAGAGTTCCGGGTGCAGACGCGACTGCAGGCGGGCCTCGATGGCGTCGGTCATCATCAGGTCGGCCTTGCCGTCGACGATCTGCTGGAAGATCGTCACGTTGTCCGGATGCACCAGGATCCGGGCCTTCTTCAGGTTCGCCCGGGCGAACTTCTCGTTGGTGCCGCCGGGGTTGACGATGGCCGTCACGCCCGGCTGGTCGATCTGCTCCAGGGTCTGGAAACGCGCTTCTTCGCTACAGAGGGTGATCGGCGTCTTGCCGTCGCGCAGGTAGGGAATCGAGAAATACGCCTGGCGCTGGCGCTCCAGGTTGATCGAGATGCCGCTCATGGCGATGTCGAAGCGGTCGTCGGCGAAATCGCGCATCAGGTTCGGCCAACTGGTCGGCACCACTACCAGCTTGGCCCCCAGGCTCTCGGCCAGGCGCTGCGCCATGTCCACGTCGAAACCGGCGTAACCGCCCTCTTCCGTGCGGTAGCTGAAGGGCTTGTAGTCGCCAGTGGTGGCGACGCGCAGCACGCCGCTTTCGAGGATGCGGTCGAGGCGGCTCTCCTGCGCCTGGAGGCTGGCGCTGGCCAGCAGCGCAAGGCAGGCCAGGGCCTGGACGAGATGGCGGAATGACTTCGGCATGGCGACTCCTCGGGATGGCGGACCGCAGAGAGACTACGCAAGTCGGCAGCCGCGGCCAAATCCCGGAATGCAGGGGAACGCCCGATGACGCCGGGGCGCGGGCCGAGCATGCGGCAGGAGAAGCGGAAAAAAGTGCGCGAAATGGCTGACGACCTCACACCGCCATCGACAGCGGTACGCCCTGCAGCCATTCCGGGTGGTAGCGCAGCAGCATCTCCAGGCCGCGCTCCTGGTAGGCCGGGAAGCTGATCGCGACCAGCGTCTCGCCCTTGACCTTCTGCGGCGGGCCGAGGCGCTGGAGGATCACGCCGTTGCGAACGAAATAGCGCTCCATGGCCGTGGTGGTCACCGCCACCACCGAACTGGCGCCCAGGTACCAGGCGCATTGCAGGCTGGACCAGAATATCTTCATCGCCAGTTGCGGATCGTCCGCCGCGCTGGCGGCGTAGCGCGAAAGCTCCCATACCGACGGATCGCTGGGCGGGGTTTCGCTGCACAGGTAGGCGAAGACTTCCTTGAGCAGGTAGGCGTCGGTCGTCGGCAACAGGCGGGCACAACCGCAGATACCCTGGCGGCCCATGGCGACGATGTAGCGGGTTTGCGGATGGTCGAACTGGTCGAACTCCTGGTCGCGGACCCTGGAGGTGGAGACCACGTCCCAGCCCAGCTTCTCGATGAAGACCTGATGCCGGTAGCGTCCCAGCTCGGCGATCATGGCGGCGGAAAGCCCTTCCAGCGATTCAGAGAGCAATTCGATCATGACCAAGTCCCCGTGTCGTGCCGGCCGAGAAAAAAAGGCGGCATCCCTACCCTGATACTCCTGGGCCCTCTCAGTCGGAGGACATACCAGCACACACATGAGGGGGAAGACTAAAGGAGGATGAACGGCAGGCAACCTGCCAGATCTGGTAGGGCGCGCCAGCCGGCGCGCCCTAAGCATCAGATGAGGCCCAGCGCCGCGGCGTAGGCGGCAGCCAGCGTCTTGTTCGGCGCGTCGAACTTCTTCTGGATGTTCTTGTGGTGGAAGTTCACCGTGCTCTCGGAAATGCTCAGGATGATGGCGATTTCCCCGGAGCTCTTGCCGTCGGCGGTCCATTGCAGGATCTCGCGTTCGCGATGGCTCAGGCAGACCGGGTTGGACATCAGCATCGGATGCTCCAGGTCGGTCAGCTTCTGGGTCAGCAACTCGATCATGCAACGCAGCCGCAGGCGTATTTCCTCGCGCTCGAAGCTGGAGATGTTCTGCTGGTCGCGCGCCACGGAAAGCACGCTGAGCAAATTGTTCGGCGCGCGGATCGGCAGGGTCGCGCCGACACAGAGGCCCCAATCGCGAGCCTCGTTCCAGAGCATCCGGCTCTGGTCGAACAGGCTGTCGCTCCAGACCACCATTTCCGAGGAGCGCAGGCCGTTGAGGATCGCCGGATCCACGGCCCCGTAGTTCTGCATCTGGTATCGCTCCAGCCAGGCCTTGGGATAGGTGCCATGGACCTCGGTCTTCGGCCGGGTGAAGGGAATCGTATGGCGCACGCCATAGGCGTAGTAATCGAAGCCCAGGCGCCGCACTTCCTTTTCCAGGACGGCGAACACGCCCTGGCTGTCGTGGATCGGCTGCATCTCGCTACGCAAACCGTCCCACCACAGCAAAAAGCCTCCGTCATTCCTCATTGCAGTAAGCCCTGATCGATAAAATGCATCACAGCAGAATTGGCCCGGGGTATGACGCTGTCAAGCGCGCAGCCTTGCCGATACGGCAAAATCATGGCAACCCTATCTGTTATGCCAGCACCGTTCAGGACGCAGCCTTCAGCCATCGCGCATCCCCCTCCCTATGACAACGTTCGACCACCTGGGCCGCTTTACCGCAAGCGATACTGTGCGGTTGTGACAATTCCATGAAACGCCGACAGGCCGCCGCCATGGCCGGGTCCTCGAGCAAGCGCCACAGCGCCCCGCGCAACTCCTGCTCGCGCAACGGCACGCCCAGGCGCATCCCGCAGCCGAGCCGGACCAGCCGTTCGGCATTGTCGAACTGGTCGTGGGCGCAGGGCAGCAGCACCTGCGGCACCCCCGCCGCCAAGGCCAGGCTCATGGCGCCGATACCGCCCGGATGGACCAGCCCGGCGCACGATGGCAGCAAGGCTCCCAGTGGCGCGTAGGCGCGCTGCAGCACGTGGTTCGGCAAGCCGCGCAGCGGTTCCTGGCCGGCGCCGGTGAGGAAGATCCCACGCGCGCCGAGGCGTTCCAGCGCGCGCAGGGCCATGGCGTAGAAGTCGCCCTGCAGGTGTTCGGTCGAGCCCTGGGTGAACACCAGCGGCCGGCTGCCCTGATCGAGAAAGCGTTGCAGTTCGTCGTCGAGCGGGGTCCCCGGGATACTGCCGTCGAACAGCGGGAAGCCGGTCATGTGCAGGGGTTGCGGCCAATCCTGCTGGGGCGGCGCGAACCAGGCCGGGAACAGGCAGACCACGCCCTGCGGCGAATGCATCCATTGGGTGAAGATGCGCTTCACCGGCGTCTCCAGGCCGACCTTGCGGCGCACCGCGTTGATCTCCGGCGCGCAGGTGCGATCCAGCTTGAAGCGCTCGATGCAGCGCCAGAGCAGCTTGCGCATCGCCAGCGGCATCTGCTCGGGCACGTTGAACTTGGGGTGTACCGGCGGCAGGTGCGCCGACAACAAGGTCGATGGCGAGACCTGCGCGGACAGGTAGGGAATCCCGTACTTCTCGTGAGCGATGCGTGCGCCCAGCGCCCAGAGCGAGCCGACCACCACGATGTCGTCATGGCGCTGCGCCGAGACGTACTCGTAGACCGGCTCGATCATCCCGGCGATGGCTTGCCAGAGCACGCCGAAGGACGTCTTGGGGTCCCACAGGCGCGGATCGCCCATGGTCCGGCGGTAGGTCAGTTCGTCGCTCAGCGGGACGAACGCGATGCCGTGCTGCTCCACCGCGTCGCGAAACACCGGGATGGTGCAGAGGCTCACGCGGTGCCCGCGCAATTTCAGGGTCCGGGCCAAGCCGATGAAGGGAAATACGTCGCCGGCCGAGCCGATGGCGATGAGGATGGCGTGCATGGGGCTACTCCGTGCGTTATGCAACCGCAAAGCCCGGCCAGGCCGGGTCTTCGCAGGTCAAGGGTTCAGGCGTAGCCGATGGCCATCTCGTGGAATCCCGCCGCGCGTTCCGCCCGCTGCGGCTCCGGTTGCTTCAGCAGGTGCTCGAGCAGGGCGCGGTGCACGCGTACCGCGGCCAGCTTGGACTCCAGGTCGAGGAAATGCCCGGTGCCCTCCACCCGCGAGAAACTGCAGTGCGGCAGGTAGTCGCGGAACTGGCGGGCGTCCTCGGCGGTGGTGTATTCGTCCCAGCTGCCGTTGATGAAATGCACGTGGCTCTGGATCCGCTCCAGGCAAGCCAGGTAGCCCCGATCGTTGAGCGCCAGCACCTGGTCGATGTGAAAGCGCGCCTGCTCGTATTCGCCGGTGGCCAGCGAAGCCATGTGCTGATGGTTGCTGGCTTTCAGGCGCGGCGGCAGGTATTTGCCGACGGTCTCGTTGAGCAGATGGCCGATCGCCGACTTGTCGTCCAGCTCGATCAGCGCCTGCGCCCGCCCGACGTAGTCGAGCATCGCCTGGTTCAGTCCAGGGGCGAATGCCATCACCACCGAGCTGCGGATGCCGCGCGGATTGCGCGACAGCGCCAGCAGCGTGGAGATACCGCCCCACGACGCGGAGACCAGGTGATTGACCTCGAAGCGCTCGATCAGCGCCAGGAGGATTTCCACCTCGTCGTCCTTGGTGATCAACCCGCGCTGCGGGTTGTGCTGACGCGACTGCCCGGCGAAGGGCAGGTCGAACAGCACCACGTTGAAATGTTCGGCCAGGCACTTGCAGGTCCGGGCGAACGAGGCGGTGGTCGCCATCGCGCCGTTGACCAGCATCACCGTGCTGCGCCCGGGATCCTGCCCAACGCGCTCGACATGTACCCGCAGGCCCTTGCAAACCGATACCAACAGACTTTCGCGCCGCATTTCACACCTCCCAAAAATTTTCGAACAGGCAAACAGCTATCGCTGCCACGGGTATCCCGGCATTACGTAGAGTTCGTTCTTATTGTTCGAACGGCAGACAAGTAACTCAGCGGCCATCCGCGCGGACCAGCCACGGCGGATGCGTACCCCTTCAGGCGAGGGGCTTGTGTGGGTCTTGCAGATCGGCCTGCGCAAACGATTGGCGTCCGTGTTCACGCGTAGCCGATGAACACTTTTTAGCCAATTCGAAAGCTAACGGTAACTGCCAGATTTCACAGGACGGGCGGCCGCCTGCGCATAAGCCCCTGCCCGCCCGCGATAAGGCGTGCCAGAGCGGCCGGCGGGGAACAGCGAGGGGTTGGCGGAAAAGGCATGAAAAAACCGGGCGCCAGGCCCGGTTTCCGGTGTCGAAACGCTCTGGCGTCAGGCTTTTGGCAGGGTCACGCCGCGCTGGCCCTGGTATTTGCCGCCACGGTCCTTATAGGACACTTCGCAGGCCTCGTCGGATTGCAGGAAGAGCATCTGCGCCACGCCTTCATTGGCGTAGATCTTCGCCGGCAGGTTGGTGGTATTGGAGAACTCGAGGGTCACATGGCCTTCCCACTCCGGCTCCAGCGGGGTGACGTTGACGATGATGCCGCAACGCGCGTAGGTGCTCTTGCCCAGGCAGATGGTCAGGACGTCGCGCGGGATGCGGAAGTACTCGACGGTGCGCGCCAGGGCGAAGGAGTTCGGCGGGATGATGCAGACGTCGCTGTTGATGTCGACGAAGCTTTTCTCGTCGAAGTTCTTCGGATCGACCACCGCCGAATGGATGTTGGTGAACACCTTGAATTCGGCGGCGCAGCGCACGTCGTAGCCGTAGCTGGACACCCCGTAGGAAATCACCCGGCTGTCGTCCGCGCCGCGCACCTGGCGCTCGACGAACGGCTCGATCATGCCGTGCTCCTGAGCCATGCGGCGAATCCACTTGTCCGATTTGATGGTCATGGAGGGTGTCCTGTCGAAAGCTGCGAAAAATGATCGCGAATCTTACCGGGGCCGCCGCCCCAGGGCAAAGGCAGCCGTCGCCGACGGCTGCCCGATCGCCTCAGTCGTCGCTGATGCTGATGTTCGGCAGGCCGACGCTGGCCCGCTCGCTGAGAACGATGCGCGCGCCGACATGGCGGGCGATTTCCTGGTAGAGCATCGCCAGTTGGCTTTCCGGGTCGGCGATCACCGTCGGCCGGCCGCTGTCGGCCTGGGTGCGGATGGCGATCGACAGCGGCATGGACGCCAGCAGCTCGACGCCGAACTGCGCCGCCAGCTTCTCGCCGCCGCCCTCGCCGAACAGGTGCTCGGCATGGCCGCAGTTGGAGCAGATGTGCACCGCCATGTTCTCCACCACGCCGAGCACCGGGATGTTCACCTTGCGGAACATCTCCACGCCCTTCTTCGCGTCGAGCAGCGCCAGGTCCTGCGGGGTGGTGACGATCACCGCGCCGGCCACCGGCACCTTCTGCGCCAGGGTCAGCTGGATGTCGCCGGTGCCCGGCGGCATGTCCACCACCAGGTAGTCGAGGTTGTCCCAGGCGGTCTGGGTGATCAGTTGGATCAGGGCACCGGAGACCATCGGCCCGCGCCAGACCACCGGCGTGCTGTCGTCGGTGAGGAAGGCCATCGACATCACCTGCACCCCGTGCGCCTCCAGGGGCTCGAACCACTTCTGCTCACGGACCTTCGGCCGGGTGCCTTCCGGCAGGCCGAACATGATGCCCTGGCTGGGTCCGTAGATGTCCGCGTCGAGGATGCCCACCCGCGCACCCTCGCGGGCCAAGGCCAGGGCCAGGTTGGCGGCGGTGGTGGACTTGCCGACGCCGCCCTTGCCGGAAGCCACCGCGACGATGTTCTTCACGTTGCCCATCACCTCGACCTGCGGCTGTGCCTTGTGCGGCTGGATCACGCAGTCGACCCGGACCTCGGCGCGAGCGACGCCGTCGAGCGCCTCCAGGGCCATTTGCAGGGTTTGCGCCAGGCCGTTTCTGAACAGCCCGGCGGCGTACCCCAGTTCCAGGCGCACCCGCACGCGGTCGCCCTGGATCTCCACCTCGCGCAGGCAGCCGGCGCTGACGGGGTCCTGGTTCAGATAGGGGTCCTGGTACTGGCGGAGGGTGGCTTCCACCGTTTGGCGAGTGATAGCGGACATGGGGGATTTCCTGAGGGTTAAGCGGGGAATCGATGCCGGTCATCCTACCCGAGTGGCGCGCGGATGAAAAAAAACCGCCGCTTCTTTATAGTGACCGATCCGTTTAGCTCTCAGCCGATAAGCCGAACCCATGTCCGAACCACGCAAGATCCTCGTTACCAGCGCCCTCCCCTACGCCAACGGTTCCATTCACCTGGGACACATGCTGGAGTACATCCAGACGGACATGTGGGTGCGCTTCCAGAAGATGCGTGGCAACCAGGCCGTCTACGTCTGCGCCGACGACGCCCACGGTTCGGCGATCATGCTCCGCGCCGAGCGCGAGGGCATCACCTCCGAGCAACTGATCGACGCCGTGCGCGCCGAGCACATGGGCGACTTCGCCGACTTCCTGGTGGACTTCGACAACTACCACTCGACCCACTCGGAAGAGAACCGCGAGCTGTCCAGCGCGATCTACCTGAAACTGCGCGACGCCGGGCACATCGACACCCGCCCGGTGACCCAGTACTTCGACCCGGAAAAGCAGATGTTCCTCGCCGACCGCTTCATCAAGGGCACCTGCCCGAAGTGCGGCACCGCCGACCAGTACGGCGACAACTGCGAGGCCTGCGGCGCGACCTACGCCCCGACCGAACTGAAGGACCCGAAATCGGCGATCTCCGGCGCCACCCCGGTGCTCAAGGAATCGCTGCACTACTTCTTCAAGCTGCCGGACTTCGAGGCCATGCTCAAGCAATGGACCCGCAGCGGCGCCCTTCAGGAGTCGGTGGCCAACAAGCTCGCCGAATGGCTGGACAGCGGCCTCCAGCAGTGGGACATCTCGCGTGACGCGCCGTACTTCGGCTTCGAGATTCCCGACGCTCCCGGCAAGTACTTCTACGTCTGGCTGGACGCGCCGATCGGCTACATGGCCAGCTTCAAGAACCTCTGCGCGCGGCGTCCCGAGCTGGACTTCGACGCGTTCTGGGGCAAGGACTCCAGCGCCGAGCTGTACCACTTCATCGGCAAGGACATCGTCAACTTCCACGCGCTGTTCTGGCCGGCCATGCTCGAAGGCGCCGGCTACCGCAAGCCGACCGCGCTGAACGTGCACGGCTACCTGACCGTGAACGGCCAGAAGATGTCCAAGTCGCGCGGCACCTTCGTCAAGGCGCGCACCTACCTCGACCACCTGGACCCGGAATACCTGCGCTACTACTACGCGTCCAAGCTCGGCCGCGGCGTCGAGGACCTCGACCTGAACCTCGAGGACTTCGTGCAGAAGGTCAACTCCGACCTGGTCGGCAAGGTCGTCAACATCGCCAGCCGCTGCGCCGGCTTCATCCACAAGGGCAACGCCGGCGTGCTGGTCGGCGCCGATCCGGCGCCGGAGCTGCTCGCCGCCTTCCGCGAGGCCGCACCGGGCATCGCCGAGGCCTATGAGGCCCGCGACTTCAATCGCGCCATGCGCGAGATCATGGCCCTCGCCGACCGCGCCAACGCCTGGATCGCCGAACAGGCGCCCTGGGCGCTGGCCAAGCAGGAAGGCCAGCAGGACAAGGTCCAGGCCGTCTGCGGCCTGGGCATCAACCTGTTCCGCCAGTTGGTGATCTTCCTCAAGCCGGTGCTGCCGAAGCTGGCCGCCGCCGCCGAAGCCTTCCTCAACGTCGCCCCGCTGACCTGGGCCGACCACCAGACCCTGCTGGCCAACCACCAGTTGAACCCGTTCCAGCCCCTGATGACCCGTATCGAGCCCGCGAAAGTAGAAGCCATGATCGAAGCCTCCAAGGAAGACCTCGCCGCCGCATCCCAACCCGCCGGCAACGGCGAGCTGGTCAAGGAACCCATCGCCGCGGAGATCGACTTCGACGCTTTCGCCGCGGTCGACCTGCGCATCGCCCTGATCGAGAAGTGCGAATTCGTCGAAGGCGCCGACAAGCTGCTGCGCCTGTCGCTGGACATCGGCGACGCGAAGCGTAACGTGTTCTCCGGGATCAAGAGCGCATATCCCGACCCGAGTGCCCTGGAAGGCCGCCTGACGCTCTATGTGGCCAACCTGGCGCCGCGCAAGATGAAGTTCGGGGTGTCCGAGGGCATGGTCCTGGCCGCCGGCCCGGGTGGCCAGGAGATCTACCTGCTGAGTCCGGACAGCGGCGCCAAGCCGGGCCAGCGCGTCAAGTAACGCAGACCACGAAGCCACGGAGGGCTCGATAGAATGAACGCATGGAAGCTTGCCGCCGGCGTCCTGCTGGCGGCGCTCTACGGATGCTCCGCCGAACACGCCGAAAGCGTCTCCGGCAATGCCGGTTTCCAGGGCGAGACGGGCAAACCCGGCACCGCCCTCGCCTACGAACACCGCGTCGGCATCCGCCTTCCCGCCGCGCGTATCGACGCGCAACTCGCCGCCAGCCGCGACGCCTGCAACAGCGAGCGCTTCGGCCAGTGCGACGTGCTCGCCATCGAACAACGCGGCGGTATCGGCCATTACGCCGAACTCACCGTGCGCATCGTCCCGGACGGCGTGGAGAAGCTGGTCGCGGCCGCTGCCCAGGGCGGCACGCTGGAAAGCCGGCAGACCCGCGCCGAGGACCTGGCCCAGGCGGTCGCCGACACCCGCCAGCAACGCGAGCGCCTGCAACGCGAGTACCAGACCCTGCAGCAATACCAGGGGCGCAAGGACATGAGCGTCGGCGACCTGCTGGCCCTGGCCAAGGAAATCGCCGCGGTGGAAGCTCAACTGGCCGACAACGCCCAGGCCGGCGCCCAGCAGCAGCGGCGCATCGCCACCAACCTGCTGACCCTGAGCTTCAGCAGCGAGGCGCAGCCGGACAGCCGCCTCGGCCAGCTCGCCACGGCCGCCGGGCAACTGCTCGACGACCTTGTCGATGGCACCATCGCCGCGATGAAATTCTTCGCCTACAGCCTGCCGTTCCTCGTCGTGCTGCTGCCGCTGGGCCTGTTGCTGCGCGGCCTGTGGCGCTGGCTGCGGCGGCCCGGCAAGAACGAGGCGCGCTGAGCCCAGGCATACGGGCGGACCGGGAGGGTCCGCTCTTTCGCCCAGGACCGCCTGACGGGCCTGGCAACTCACAAGGAGGAAGACCGATGACCGCCACCAGCGACCTGATCGAGTCACTGATTTCCTATAGCTGGGACGACTGGCAGGTGACCCGCCAGGAAGCCCGCCGGGTGATCGCCGCGATCCGCAACGACAACGTGCCCGATGCGACCATCGCCGCACTCGACAAGAGCGGCTCGCTGATCAAGCTGTTCCAGCGGGTGGGCCCGCCGGAACTGGCGCGCTCGCTGATCGCCAGCATCGCCGGGCGCACCACCATGCAGCGCTACCAGGCACGCAATGCCTTGATCCGCAGCCTGATCAACAATCCCCTGGGCACCCAGACCGACAACTGGATCTACTTCCCCACCATCACCTTCTTCGACATCTGCGCCGACCTCGCCGACGCCGCTGGCCGCCTGGGCTTCGCCGCGGCCGGCGCCACCGGGGTGGCCAGCCAGGCGATCCAGGGTCCGTTCAGCGGGGTCGGCGCCACCGGCGTCAATCCGACCGACCTGCCGTCCATTGCCTTCGGCGACCAGCTCAAGCTGCTCAACAAGGACCCGGCGACCGTCACCAAGTACAGCAACCCGCTCGGCGACCTGGGCGCCTACCTGAGCCAGCTTTCGCCGCAAGACAAGCTGAACCAGGCACAGACGCTGGTCGGCCAGCCGATCAGCACGCTGTTCCCCGACGCCTATCCGGGCAACCCGCCGTCGCGGGCCAAGGTCATGTCCGCGGCCGCGCGCAAGTACGACCTGACGCCGCAACTGATCGGCGCGATCATCCTCGCCGAGCAGCGTGACCAGACCCGCGACGAAGACGCCAAGGACTATCAGGCGGCAGTCAGCATCAAGAGCGCCAACACCTCCATCGGCCTCGGCCAGGTGGTGGTCTCCACCGCGATCAAGTACGAGCTGTTCACCGACCTGCTCGGCCAGCCGGTGCGCCGCGGTCTGTCGCGCAAGGCGGTCGCCACCCTGCTGGCTTCCGACGAATTCAACATCTTCGCCACCGCCCGTTACATCCGCTACGTCGCCAACCTCGCGTCGCAACAGGACCTGCGCAAGCTGCCGAAGACCCGCGGCGCATTTCCCTCCATCGATCTCCGCGCCTACGCCGGCAATCCGCGCAACTGGCCGCGGGACAATGTCCGCGCGCTGGCCTCGGAATACACCTCGCGGCCCTGGGACGACAACCTGTCGCCGGGCTGGCCGATGTTCGTCGACGATGCCTACGCCACCTTCCTCGACCCTGGAATGAGGTTCCCATGAAGACAGTCGCCCTGATTCTCGCCAGCCTCGCCCTGCTGGCCTGCACCGCGGAGTCCGGGGTGGACTTCGACAAGACCCTGACCCACCCGAACGGGCTGGTGGTGGAGCGCCCCGTCGGCTTCGACGCGCGGCGCAGCGCCGAGGGCTTCCGCTTCGACGAAGGCGGCAAGCTGCGCAACCCACGCCAACTGGAGGTCCAGCGCCGGGACGCGCCGCCCCCGACCGACCTGGCGAGCAGGCGCCTGGGCGACGGCGAGGCGCGCTACAAGGTAGAGGAAGACGACGGCGGCTCCGCAGGCAGCGAATACCGCCTGTGGGCAGCCAAGCCGGCGGGCGCGCGGTGGATCGTGGTCAGCGCCAGCGAGCAGAGCGAGGATGGCGAACCGACCTTCGCCCTGGCCTGGGCGCTGCTGGAGCGGGCCAGGTTGCAGTGAGCGCGACCCCGGGAGACGCAACGGCAGTCCGTCTCCCGGTCTTTCGTACGTGTTTGCGCTAGCCTTGCAGGGCAATCCCACCCGATAATAGGGGATTTCCCCCGACGGCCCCGGCCCTGCAACGAATGCTTCGCGTATGACTGAACTCGCCCTGATCCTGGTCAGCGCCATCCTGGTCAACAACTTTGTCCTGGTGCAGTTCCTCGGCCTGTGCCCGTTCATGGGCGTGTCGCGGAAGATCGAGACGGCCATCGGCCTGTCCCTCGCCACCACCTTCGTCCTGACCCTGGCGGCGATGTGCAGCCATATCCTGCAACGCTACGTGCTGCGCCCGCTGGACCTGGAGTACCTGCGCACCATCGGCTTTATCCTGGTGATCGCGGTGGTGGTGCAGTTCACCGAGATGCTGGTGAAGAAGACCAGCCCGCTGCTGTACCGGGTGCTCGGCATCTTCCTGCCGCTGATCACCACCAATTGCATCGTCCTCGGCGTCGCCCTGCTCAACGCCAACAAGGCTGAATACGGCTTCCTCCAGGCCACTACCCAGGGCTTCGGCGCCGGGCTGGGCTTTTCCCTGGTGCTGGTGCTGTTCGCCGCCCTGCGCGAGCGCATCGCCATCGCCGACGTGCCGGCGCCGTTCCGCGGCGCGGCCATCGGCATGATCACCGCCGGCCTGATGTCGCTGGCGTTCATGGGCTTCAGTGGGTTGGTCCGGCCATGAACGGCGTGTTCCTGGCGATCGGCGCGCTGCTGCCGATCTGCCTGGCCGGCGGTGCGCTGCTCGGCTATGCGGCGGTGCGCTTCCGCGTCCAGGGCGATCCGGTCGCCGAGCAGGTCAACGCCCTGTTGCCGCAGACCCAGTGCGGCCAGTGTGGCTACCCCGGCTGCAAGCCCTACGCCGAGGCGATCGCCGCCGGCGACAAGATCAACAAGTGCCCGCCGGGCGGCGAAGCGACCATCCGCGCCCTCGCCGACCTGCTCGACCTGGAGCCCGAGCCGCTCGACGCCGCCGAGGAAACCCCGCCGCGGGTAGCCTACATCCGCGAGGCCGAATGCATCGGCTGCACCAAGTGCATCCAGGCCTGCCCGGTGGACGCCATCGTCGGCGCCGCACGGTTGATGCACACGGTGATCGCCGACGAATGCACCGGTTGCGACCTGTGCCTGGAGCCCTGTCCGGTGGACTGCATCGAGATGCGCGAGATACCGGACGACGTGCGCCACTGGAAGTGGCCCCAGCCGTCGCCGCGACTGATCGCCAGCGACCGGGAGCGAGCGGCATGAGCGCCCTGCACGCCTTCCCCGGCGGCCTCTGCCTGCCGGCCAACAAGGAGCGCTCCACCGCCCTGCCGATCCAGCAGGCGCCGCTGGCGCAGCGCTACATCGTGCCGCTCGGCCAGCACATCGGCGCGCCGGCGCGACCTTGCGTGGAAGTCGGCCAGGCCGTACTCAAGGGCCAGACCATCGCCCTCCCGGACGGCACCGTCAGCGCCGCGCTGCATGCCCCGACCTCGGGTACCGTGGTGGCGATCGGCGCACACCCCTATCCGCATGCCTCCGGTCTTCCCGCGCCGGCCATCGTCATCGCCAGCGACGGCCTGGAGCGCTGGACCGAGCTGCATCCCTGCCCGGACTTCCGCGCCGAAAGTCCGCTGGCGTTGCTCGAACGCATCCGCGCGGCCGGCATCGGCGGTCTCGGCGGCGCCGGCTTCCCCACCGCGGCCAAGCTCGCCGCGCGCCCGGCGGAAAAGATCCATACGCTGGTGGTGAACGGCGCCGAATGCGAGCCCTACATCAGCGCCGACGACCTGCTCATGCGCGAGCGCGCCACGCAGGTGCTGGGCGGCATCGATATCCTGGTGCAGATCCTGTGCCCCGAAGAGGTGCTGGTCGGCATCGAGGACGACAAACCGGAAGCCATCGCCGCCCTCGGCGCCGCCCTCGGTGAACGGCCCTATCGCATCGTCGCCCTGCCGACCCGCTATCCCTCGGGCGGCGAGCGCCAGCTGATCCAGTTGCTCACCGGCAGGGAAGTCCCGGCGGACGGCCTGCCGGCGGACATCGGCATCCTGTGCCAGAACGTCGGCACCCTGGCCGCCGTGCACGATGCCGTCGTCCTCGGTCGGCCGCTGATCTCGCGGATCACTACCCTCGCCGGCGGCGCCCTGGAGCGGCCGATGAACGTCGAGGCGCTGATCGGTACGCCGGTACACGAGTTGCTGGCGTTCGCCGGCCTCGCCGAGGGACGCCTGGAACGCGTGCTGATGGGCGGGCCGATGATGGGCTTCGCCCTGCCCGATCTCTCGGTGCCGCTGATCAAGACCTGCAACTGCCTGCTCGCCGGCGATGCCACGGAGCTGCCGGAACCAGTGCCGGCCATGCCCTGTATCCGCTGCGGCGACTGCGCCCAGGTCTGCCCCGTCAGCCTGCTGCCACAACAACTGCATTTCTTCGCCCTGGGCGACGAGCACGAGCAATTGCTCGCCCACAACCTGTTCGATTGCATCGAATGCGGCGCCTGCGCCTACGTCTGCCCGTCGAGCATTCCCCTGGTGCAGTACTACCGCGCGTCCAAGGCGGAGATCCGCGAGCAGCGGCAGAAGCTGCTGAAGGCCGAACAATCCCGTGAGCGTTTCGAGCAACGCCAGGCTCGCCTGCGCCGCGACGAGGAGCGCCGGGCCGCAGAACGCGCCCAACGCGCGGAGAAGGCCGCGCTGGCGCGCGCCGCCCAGGCCGAGCGCGAGGAAGCCGCCCCCGCCACGGCGGTCGACCCGGTGCAGGCGGCGATCGAGCGGGCCAGGGCGCGCAAGCAGGCCGGTAGCGGCAGCGAACGGCTGAAACGGCTGAAGATCGAAGCGAGCATGGCGCGGGTGGCCCTGAAGAAGGCCGAGAAACAGTTGCTCAGCCACGACACCCCGGAACAGCATGGCCTGGTCGCGGAACTGCGCGCCGCCGCCGAGGCCGCCGACAAGGCCCTGGCCGATGCCGAAGCCAGCCTGCCGCGCGACCTACCCAGCGCACCGCCTGCCGCGCTCGACGACGAAGCCGAACTGAAGAAGGCCAAGGCCCAGGCCGCCATGGCCCGCGCCCAGCTCAAGCGCTCGGAAAAGGCCTTCGGCGAAGCGCCCGGCGCCGAGCAACGGGCGACCCTCGACGAACTGCGCGCCGAGGTCGAGCGTTGCGAAGCCACCCTGGCCCGCCTCGAGCGTCACGCGCCGAAGCCCGCGGCGCCCGGCGACGACGGCCAGGCGGCGCTGAAGCGGGCGAAGATCGCCCTGGTCGGCAAGCGCGCGGCCTTGAAGAAGGCCGAGCAGGCCGGGGTGATGGACAGCGAGCTGGAACGCCTGCGCGGCGAGCTGCAAGCCGCCGAGCGCGACCTGCATGCCGCCGAGGACGCCTGCGGCAAGCCGGCGCCGGAGCTGGTGCGGATCGACAAGCGCCCGGTCGACCCGCGCACCCGCGAGCTGAAGACCGAGCTGGCCTACGCCCGCGCCGCCCTGAAGAAGCTCGAACGCCTGGCGAACGCCGACGCCGCCGCACTCGCCGCCGCCCGCGCGCGCCTGAGCGCCGCCGAGCGCGCCCTGACCGAACACGGCACGGAGTGACCATGGCCCTGCCCCGCCCCACCTCGCCCCACGCCCGCGGCTCCAACCGTACCCCGGCGATCATGCGCCTGGTGCTCGGCGCCTGCGTCCCCGGCCTGCTGACGCTGACCTGGCTGTACGGCCCGGGCACCCTGCTCAACCTGGCCTGGGCCAGCCTCGTCGCGCTGGCCTGCGAAGCCGCCATGCTGGCCCTGCGCAAACGTCCGCCGGGGGTGTTCCTCAAGGACGGCAGCGCGCTGGTCACCGCCCTGTTGCTGGCAGTCGCCCTGCCGCCCTACGCCCCCTGGTGGCTGACCCTGGTGGCGACCTTCTTCGCCCTGGTATTCGGCAAGCACCTGTACGGCGGCCTCGGACAGAACCCGTTCAACCCGGCGATGCTCGGCTACGTCGTGGCGCTGGTCTCGTTTCCCCTGGAAATGACCCGCTGGCCCTCGCCGGACAGCGCCCTCGGCCTGCCCGACAGCCTCCGCGAATTCCTCGGCCTCGCTACCCGGCCGGACGCCTGGGCCCACGCCACCGCCCTCGACGTGCTGAAGACCGACCGCAGCCTGACCGTCGATGAGCTGTTCGCCGGCAACCCGGCCTTCGGCCACCTCGGTAGCGCCGGCAGCGAGTGGGTCAACCTGGCGTTCCTCCTCGGCGGCCTGTTCCTGCTCTGGCGCCGGCTGTTCACCTGGCACGCGCCGCTGGGCATGCTCGCCGGCCTGTTCGCCATGAGCCTGCTGTTCTGGAATGGTTCCGGCTCCGATTCCCATGGCTCGCCACTGTTCCATCTGTTCAGCGGGGCGACCATGCTCGGCGCCTTCTTCATCGTCACCGACCCGGTGTCCGGCGCCACCAGCAATCGCGGGCGGCTGGTCTTCGGCCTCGGCGTCGGCGTCCTCACCTACGTCATCCGCACCTGGGGCGGCTATCCCGATGGCGTGGCGTTCGCCGTGCTGCTGATGAACCTGGCGGCGCCGACCATCGACTACTACACCCGGCCGCGCACCTACGGCCATCGCAAGGCCGAGCGCGGCTTCAAGGCAGGCGACTGATGGACGCCGCGACTCGCCGCTCGATGCTGCGCAACGCCCTCCTGCTCGGGCTCTTCGCTCTGGTCGGGGTGGGCCTGGTGGCCCTGGTGCAGCAATTCACAGAGGCGCGCATCGCCGAAGCCCAGCGCGAGGCGCGCGGCCGCGCCCTGCTGGAACTGCTGCCGCCGGGCAGCTACGACAACCATCCGCTGGACAGCCAGGTGCCAACCTTCGCGCCGAAGCTGCTCGGCCTGGATGCGCCGCGTCCGGCCTATGTCGCCCGCCTGCACGGCCAGGCCAGCGCAGTCATCCTCCAGGCCAGCGCGCCGGATGGCTACAGCGGCGCCATCCAGCTACTGGTCGGGGTCACCGCCCAGGGCCGGCTGCTCGGCGTGCGGGTCGTCGCGCACAAGGAAACCCCCGGCCTCGGCGACCGCATCGAACTGGCCAAGAGTCCCTGGGTGCACGGTTTCGACGGCAAGAGCCTGGGCGATCCGGCGGACGCCGGCTGGGCGGTGAAGAAGGACGGCGGTACGTTCGACCAGTTCGCCGGCGCCACCGTCACCCCGCGCGCCGTGGTCCGCGCCGTGCACAAGGCGCTGCGCTACTTCGACGCCAACCGCGAACGCCTGCTCGCCCCCGAAGAGGCTGCCGGACATGAGTGAACAAGATTTCCGCGAGATCGCCCGCAACGGCCTGTGGCGCAACAACCCGGGCCTGGTCCAGTTGCTCGGCCTGTGCCCGCTGCTGGGCACCAGCAACTCGACGGTCAACGCCCTCGGCCTGGGCCTGGCCACCATGCTCGTGCTGGCCTGCTCCAATGCCGCGGTATCGTTGGTGCGCGGCGCGGTGAGCGAGGCGATCCGGCTACCGGCGTTCGTCATGATCATCGCCGTGCTGACCACCTGCATCGAACTGCTGATGCAGGCCTGGACCTACGAGCTGTACCAGGTCCTCGGCATCTTCATCCCGCTGATCACCACCAACTGCGTGATCCTCGGTCGCGCCGAGGCCTTCGCGGCGAAGAACGGCGTGCTGCGCGCCAGCTTCGACGGACTGCTGATGGGCCTCGGCTTCGCCCTGGTCCTGCTGGTCCTCGGCGGCCTGCGCGAGCTGCTCGGCCAGGGTACCCTGCTGGCCGACATGCACTTGCTGTTCGGCCCGGCGGCGGCGGACTGGAAGATCCAGCCGTTCCCGCAGTACCAGGGCTTCCTGCTGGCGATCCTGCCGCCGGGCGCGTTCATCATGCTCGGCCTGCTGATCGCCCTGAAGAACCGTATCGATGAAAGCCTGGCGGAACGCGCCAAGGTGCAGGCGGGCGACGTACCCGCCACCCAGCGCCAGCGCGTCCGCGTCACCGGAGTGATTGAATGAATGCCGCCAAGCGCGCGGAGATCTTCCGCCGACTGCACGAAGACAACCCCGAGCCAAGGACCGAACTGGCCTACACCACCCCCTTCGAACTGCTCATCGCGGTGATCCTCTCCGCCCAGGCCACCGACGTCGGGGTGAACAAGGCCACCGCCCGCCTCTATCCGGTGGCCAACACCCCCGAGGCGATCCACGCCCTCGGCGTCGAGGGGCTGTCGGAGTACATCAAGACCATCGGCCTCTACAACAGCAAGGCGAAGAACGTCATCGAAACCTGCCGCATCCTCATCGAAAAGCACGGCGGCCAGGTCCCCGACAACCGCGAGGACCTCGAAGCCCTGCCCGGGGTTGGCCGCAAGACCGCCAACGTGGTGCTCAACACCGCCTTCCGGCAACTGGCCATGGCGGTGGACACGCATATCTTCCGCGTCGCCAACCGCACCGGCATAGCACCGGGAAAGAACGTTCTGGAGGTGGAGAAGAAACTGCTGAAGTTCGTGCCGCGCGAGTACCTGCTCGATGCCCACCACTGGCTGATCCTGCATGGCCGCTACGTCTGCAAGGCGCGCAAGCCGCAATGCGGAAGCTGCCGGATCGAGGACCTGTGCGAATACAAGCACAAGACTTCAGACGATTGATCAACTATTCGAAATCCTATCTTTACGATTGAAAAAATCTTTTTTACCAGCCACGGCTTTGTCGCTATAAGGTGCGCCATTACCACCCCATAAGTTGGAGTGAATGTCATGGCAAAAGCCAAAGAAGAACTCGAGATCGACGACGAAGCCGGCGTTGAAGAGGATGACGGCGAGGAAACCAGCGTCGAGGTGGCCAAGACCAACCTGACCAAGCGTCGCATCATCGACAACCTGCTGGAAGAACGCCGCCTGCAGCGCCAGTTGTCGGACTACGACTTCGACCTGTGAGAGCGCCGCCCACACCGCAAGCAAGCCCCGCAATTGGCGGGGCTTCGTTTTTCCGGGGGCCATGAAAAGCCCGCCGAAGCGGGCCTGAACACCGGTGCGATCGAGCCGAGACCGCCATGCCCAGCCGGCACGCGCCGGGCGGCGGCCACGGCAACCGCTATCCGACGGTCGCCGTCCCGGCCGTCCCGGATAACGCCGTCAGGGTCGCAGTTCGAACAGCGCCGGCAGCGGCGGCCACTCCGAAGGCACCTTGCGGAAGCGACTGAAGCCGGCGGCCTCGGCCATCTGCCGCGCGCGGTCCTCGCCCATGAAGGCGCCGAGGCCCTCGCCGCCGTGGGACAGCGAACAGGTCATGCAATACAGCGTGCTCTGCGGGTACATCACGCGACCGAACAGGTTCATGTTCTCGTGCAGTTCCTGCGACAGGTTGAGTTCCACCATCAGGTAGGTCCCATCGTCGGCGGTCGACTCGCGCAGGTCCTTCATCATCTGCTGCGGGTCGGTCGCGTCGTGGATGACCACGAAGGTCGTGACGAAGTCGAACTTCTTGCCCGCCAGCGCATCGGAATCGCTGACCTCGAAGCGCACCCGGTCGCCGACCCCCGCGGCCTCGGCGTTCGCCCGCGCGCGTTCGATGGACGGCGCGTGGAAGTCACAGCCATAGACCTGGGCTTCGGGGAACGCCTTGGCCATCATGATCGCGGCCAGCCCGCTGCCGCAGCCGAAATCGAGCACGCTGCCACCCGCCTGGAGCTTTTCCTTGACGCCATCCAGCGAAGGAATCCAGTGCTGCACGAGGAAGTGCTTGTACCAGGGCATGGTCATGCGCTCCATGCCTTCCCAGGTTTCCAGCGGGAAGGATTCCTCGGGGCAACCGCCGCCGCAGCGGAAGGCCTCGATGATCTTCGGCGCCATGCTCACGAAGGGCACGCTCAACTGGATGATCCCGCCGGCGAAATAAGGCGAGTCCTCGTCGGCGAGCACCGGGACGAACTCGGCCGGCAACCGATAGCTCCTGCTCTGCGGATCGTAGGCCAGGTAGTTGCCGGTGACCATGCTGCCCAGCCATTCGCGCAGGTAGCGGGTGGTGTAGCCGGTCTGCTGCGCCAGCTCTTCCAGGGTCACCCATTGGCCATGGGCGAGCGCCTTGAATAGCCCCAGGCGGTCGCCGATGTAGAGCATCGCGCCGCGCAGGGTATTGCCGTAGTCCTCCATGATCCGTGCTGAAAACTGCTTGACCTTCGCGGTTTCGATCTCGTTAGCCTTTGTCATTCTTGTTCTCCGTTGATGTGCAGTACCGCCGCCTCTGGCGGCGGGTGATTCAGTGGTGGCTGGCGACCTTGTCCAGCACCTTGTCGACGATGGTCCCGGCCATGCCGAGATGGGTCCGCGGCTCGAACAGCCTGGCCAGGGTTTCCTTCGGCATGACGGCGCCCACCCGCGGATCCGACTCGAGCGCCTGGCGCATCGGAATCCGCTTGCGCTGGCAGGCCTGGGTGATCTCGAAGATGATTTCGTAAGCGCTGCTCTTGCCCAGTTGCTTGGCCATCTCGAAGACGAACGCCTCGGTACAGATCGCATCGCTGTATGCATTCGCCGTCCGCGCCATGGTCTCGTCGTGGACCGTGAGCCCGTCGATGGTGTCGGTCAGCAGCGACAGCGCCATCAGCGCATAGTGGGAAACGTCCGCCACCGCACACCATTCCAGGCGCGTGCCGCGGTAGTCCCGCTCGTGCTCGAGGATCATGGCGTCCAACGCGAGCAGGACCTGGGCCTTGGCCAGCCGGGCCAGCACCACGACCTGCTCGCAGCCTTCCGGATTGCGCTTGTGGGGCATGGTGCTGCTACCGATCTGCTGCTGCGTCCAGCCCACCTCCAGCTCGCCGATCTCCCAGCGGTTCAGGGTGCGGATCTCGTCGGCGATCCGCGCCAGGGACGCGGTGACCATGGCCAGGGTGCTGACGAACTCGGTAACCCGGTCGCGGGACACGTGCCAACCCGCCAGCGGCACGTCCAGCGACAGCCGCCGCGCGAAGCTTTCGAGCAGGAGCATGGCCTCGTCGCCGAAGGCGGCCATCGTGCCCACGCCGCCGAACAGTTGCACCACCAGGATCCGCTTGCGCGCCTCGCCCAGGCGTTCGCGGTGACGCAGCAACTCGTCGATCCAGCCGGCCACCTTCAGCCCGAAGGTGGTCGGCAACGCCGGGATCGAGTGGGTCCTGGCGACCATCAGCGCATTGCGGGTCCCGCTCGCCAGCACCGAGAGCCGGTCCAGGAGGATGTCCAGCGCCCGCTCCGTTTCATCCAGCACATCGCGCATTTCCAGGGACTGCGCGGTGTCCTGGATATCCTGCGTGGTCGCGCCGAAATGCACGTACTCGCGCGCGCTGGGGCTGCAGTTCCTTTGCAGCGCGCCCAGCAGGGGCATCAGCGAGTGCCCGGTGCTGGCCACGCCGTCGGCGATCTGCTGCAGGTCGACGGCCGAAAGCCTGGCGGCCTTCGCGATCTCCAGCGCGGCCTCGGGCGGGATGACGCCGACATCGGCCTGCGCCAGCGCCAGTGCCGCCTCCACGTCGAGCCAGCGTTGCAGGCGGCAGTGGCTACAGAAGATCCGGCGGCTCACCGGGCCGGCGTAGCCGCCGCCATGGGTTTTAGAGTCAACGATGTGACTGTGTTCGTGCTTGCAGGACGACTCGGCCGGTGCGCCGCCGAAGCTCTGCGGATGCGCGGTGCACAAGGAACGGGCAAGCATTTCCAGCGATTCAGCATCCATCACCTATCCTCCATCACGTACTGGGACTGACCGGGATTTCCTTGGGAAGAGGCGGCGCCTTCGGGCCTGTCGCCCGACGCGCCGGTTCGTGGTTTGCCGGCGACCAGGTCGACCATCTCCGCGGCGAGGCCGACGTAGCCGACGGGGTCGAGCAGTTCTTCGAGCGCCTCGGCGCTGAAACAGCCGCGCAACCTTGGCTGCCCGAGCAGCGCCTCGCGGAACGGAACGCCCTGCCGCTGGGAGGCCTGGGTTATCTCATGGAGCAGTTCGTGGGCGGTCTGCTTGCCGAACTGCCCCGCCAGCGCGAGCATGACCCGCTCCGACAGGATCAGCCCACCCAGCAGGTCGAGGTTGGCGCGCATGCGTTCCTCGCGCACCTCGAGCCCCTCGGCCAGCACCGCCTCCATGCGGGTCAGCAAGGCGCCGGCGTAGACGAACAGCTCCGGCAACGCCGCCCACTCGATGCGCCAGGCGGTGCCGTCGCGCTCGTGCAACTGGAACGCGGCATCGGTGAGCGCCACCATCTGTGCCCGCACCAGCCGCGACAGCGCGCTGACCAGGTCGACCGACGACGGGTTCCGCTTGTGCGGCATGGTGCTGCTGCCCACCTGTCCCGGCCGGCTGCCCTCGCGTACCTCGTCGATTTCGCTGCGCTGCAGGTGGTAGATCTCGTTCGCCACCCGGCCCAGCGTCACCGACACCTGGACCAGCAACCCGGCAACCTCCAGCACCCGGTCCCGGGCGCTGTGCCAACTGGTCGACGGCGCGCCGAGACCAAGCCTGGCCAGGGTTCGCCGCTGTAGCTCGAAGCCCTGGGCGCCGAACGACGCCAGGGTTCCCACGGCACCGGTCAGATTGCCGACCAGGACGCGTTCGCGCGCCTCGTCGAAGCGCGCCAGGTGACGGTCGATTTCATCCACCCAGACGGCGACCTTGTAGCCGAAGGTCGTGGGCAGCGCCTGCTGCCCGTGGGTGCGTGCAACCATCGGCGTGTGCTGGTGGCGCAGGGCGAGCGCCAGCAGATGGCCACGGATCGAGTGCAGGAGCCCGAGCGCATGGCCCCAGGCTTCCTTGACCTGCAGCATCAGCCCGGTGTCTAGGATGTCCTGAGTGGTCACGCCATAGTGCACGTACTCCCCCCAGCTACCCTCGCACAACCTCGCCAGGGCGCGGATGGTAGGCACCAGCAGGTGCCCTGTCTCCAGGCTTTCGCGGCCCAGTTGCATGAGGTCGAAGCGCTCCACCTGGGCGGCGCGGTCGATCTCCCGCGCCGCCTCGTGGGGGATGATGCCCATCTCGCCCTGGGTCGCCGCCAAGGCTCGCTCGACATCCAGCCACCTCCGCACCTGGTTGGTATCGGAAAAGATCGCGGCGAATGCCGGGGACGAGTAGGCGCCCCCGTGTATACGGGATTCCGTAATGTGACTTGGCATTTTCGAGTGCTCGCTTTGTCCCGGTGGAAGTCACTTGACGCTCTGCATCTCTTCCCAGATCGCGTCGTAATAGGCCCTTTCCACACGGAAGTGCTGCGATAGCGAGGTCAGGAACGCATTCTGGAACTGCACGTCCGGAATCCGCCGCGCGATGAGTTGCCATTCGCGCTTGGCCCGCGGCGGTACGAGGCTGATGTGGACCTTGTAGTACTCCGCCTGGTCCTCGCTCAGGCCGGCCTGGAGCAGGGCCCGATAGAGCTTTTCGTGGTTCCCCGGCACGACCAGTTCGGTGATGTAGAACACCGCCAGCCCCCAACCGACCTCGGCATGCCGGAAGGCACGGGCACGATTGTTCAGGTAGGCGATTTCCTCGGGCATCGTCGACACGGCCTGGAAGTCCGCCTCCAGGCCGATGGCCTCGAGCAGCTTGGCCAGCAGGCGCGGATGCGAACCCTTTTCGTCTTCCTCGCCCAACTCGCCATAGAGGTAACGCGCGAGCGCCGCGGCCTCGTCCACATCGGTCAGGTTGACCAACAGGTCGGCCGCATCGCGGTACAGGCGGAAGGTGCGGAACCACTGGTGACGGAGGAACACCTGGAGCTGCGCGCGGGAGGCCGAGCCGGAGAACACGTACTGCGACATCGGGTGCCGCTCGCGGGACTGCGCGGCGATTTCCTGTTCGAGACGCTTCTGGAAATCCTCCTCGGACAGCGCCCTGGAAAGATCGGCGGCGGGCATGAAACGCTCTTCGACGCGATAGATCGCCCGGGCCAGCCAGCGCCGGGTCTGGGCGGTCGCCACGTCGTCGCTCAACGAAAGGACGTAGAGCAACTGCTGGTACGCGGCATAGGCCTGGCGGTCGCCCTTGAGCCCTGCCTCGGCCAGCGCGGCCAGCTTGCTCGCGGCGCTATCGATCTGGCGGGAAGTAGCGTGGACGGCCAGCGCATCGGCAACGATGCGTGCTTCTTCGATGGGCAGGTTCTGCAACTGCGGCAGGGAAAAATTGCGGGTATTCATCCTGTACTCCTTGTTCTTGTTCTGGATAGGCATCAGGCCATGGCCAGGGAATTCGCCTGCATCTGCTCCCAGAGCAGGTCGAAGTAGGCCCGGTTGATTTCGAAGTGGCGCGCCAGCGACTGCATGAACTTGCGCTGGAAGTCTTCGCTCGGCGCGAACTTGGCGATCAGCGCCCACATCTCCTCGGTATCGATCTCGTCCTGGGTGCCGTGCAGGCGATGGAACTCGCTGGGTTGCTCGGGCACGCCCAGGCGCTGCAGGAGTTCGTAGATGCGCCGGTGATTGACGCAGCTCACCGACTCGACCGCGTACAGGAGCGCAAGGCCCCAGGCGACATCGGTGTGCCGCACGCAACGGATACGGTTGTTGAGGTAGGCCTTCTCCAGCGGATGCAGCGCCGGGAAATCGATGCGCAGCGGTATGTCGAAGTAGGTCATCAGGTGGGACAGCAACGCGGGGTGCGAGCGCTCCGGCGTCTCCGCCCCGGCCTCGCCGTAGAGGTTGCGGTAGAACACCGAGGCGTCCTCGATGTTTTCGAAGCGGAAGGCCAGCTCCGCCAGGAGGCTGTAGAAGTTGTAGGAACGGACCCAATGGTGTTCCAGGAAGAAGCGCACGTCCTCGACCGGCGGCGTGCCCTGGAACAGGTGGACCGACATGGGATGGCGCACCCGGCTGCGCGCCTCGATCTCGGCGTCGACCTTCTTGCGGAACTCCTCCACCGGGACGGCGCTGAAACCGGCCGGCTCGGGAGCGAAACGATCCTCGACCAGGTAGACCTGGCTCGCCATCCAGCGGCGGGTCGGCTCCGTATGCGGATCGCTGCCTACGTGCAGTTCCAGGAGCAACGCCTGGTACTGCGCGTAAGCCGAAGCATCGCCGCCCAGGCCTTTGGCCGTGACCGCGAGAATCGCCTCGAGCGCGAGCGTGATCTGGTCCAGGGAGGCACCGGGTTTCAAGGCTTCAGCCAGGAGAGCCGATGCATTTCGGGCAGGTTCCGACATTGTCCGCTGGGAACGGATATTCATATCGGAGGAAGAACTGCAGCATTGCTGTAACGGATTTGAAGTCATTTGGATCACCCTTGTTTTTGTTGTTGTGCGGGGCGACCGTAAAGCTTGCCACGGTGGCAAGGTCAAGCAATGCAGCGGCCTTCTCGGCGGACAACGGAGTTCGCCGAAAGGTGCTCTTCGATAACACTGGATGCGCTGCGAAAAACCCCGAGCTAAAGGCCTGCGAATCCATCGGAGAATAACTTTTAGGGTTTCCTGTCAGCGCCTATTTCCGTTCACATAACTGTCACCTCGCGGCCGACTGAAATATTGATTTACAAATTCCAAAGCGTTCTTTCCACAATAGCCAAGCGCCATTGATGGCATATGGCGCGCAGACTTCAATGAAAATCATTTTCCTATTGCCGGCACTGGGCGAAACGCTACTATCCGACCCTACGCCTGCGTCATGCCCTTGCACTCAACGGCCCTCCGGATAACCGGCGTCGCTCAACGCCTCGAGGAATGCGTGCTTGTCCAGAGTGCTCTCGACCCTAGCCTCGCGCCGAGGGGGATCGGTCTCTACGCGCGCCTGGGGATCGACGCCGTGCAGGATACGGGTGACAGTCTTGGCACAACCGCCGCAGGTCATGTTCGGAATATGGAAAGAAAACATCGCAACCTCCTGGTTTGTTGACTCCTGCGAACCATGAGTCCTGCCATCGTGACAAGGTCAACTCATAAATCTCTCAGGTAAACCAAACTTTCAAAAATTCATATGAATAGTTCCAGATGTTATTCCGCAAACTTCAAACAACGGGCAAAGCCAAGAACGAACATATAGAACAACTCCGCCAGGCAACCGAGATACCGCGTCAGCCAGCTCCACTCACCACTGAAGAACCTCTCGACGATATGTATTCGACGTCTCCGTGCGGCGCGAGCGCAGAGGCACAAGAGTGACCTCGTTCAATAAGAAACGGCGGGCAGCCGGAACGTACCTGAAGAACAATGAGAAAGTAATACTTCCCCACTCTTCTGAACATTGAAGTCCCGAGCAGATACTTTCCATCTGCCCTCTTCACTCATCCATCTGAATGAACTACCGAAAAAGAGTTCGGAACCGACTTATCGATAAGGCGGACAGGGACGAGCGATCCGCGCCAGGCAATCCGTACTCCCGGGGTTCGCCAAATAACCGGAGGACGCGCCGCACGGCCCTCGACCCAGGCAGTCGAGCGAAGGCCGGCGGCCGGAAACCGCCGGCGGCTGATCAGGAGCGACTGTCGCGCTGCCGTGCCACGCCTGGAGAGGTATCGTCGGTAGCCACGCCACAGCGCCGCGCCCCCGCGCAGGCTTCCCAGCCACCACCCAGCGCCTTGTAGATACCCACGACGGCAAGGCGCTGCTCGGTGCGCGCGATGCTCAATGCGCGCCGGCTGAGGTAGTCCGAGCGTTCCGCCTCGAGCACGTCCAGGTACTCGCCGTCCCCCTGGACGAAGCGTTCCCGGGCCAGGCGCGCCGCCTCGCGATTGGCCGTCGCCTCGAGCAGGCGCAGGCGGAGCCTGTCAGCGGCAGCGCCATAGCCGTTGAAGGCATCATCGGTCTCCTGCAGGGCGCGCAGCACCGTCCGGTCGTAGAGGATCAATGCCTCCTGCGCACGGGCCTCGCTGGCGGCGATCCGCACCCGCACGCGACCGCGGTCGAGTAACGCCCAGCGAATCACCGGGTTCAGGACGTTGAAGGACGTACCACTCTCGTCCAAAGCATCGAGATTGCCGGCGACCAGGCCGATCGAGCCGCGTACCTCGACCTGCGGATACAGCCCCGCGGTCTCGACGCCGATACGTGCGGTCGCGGCCGCCAGGTTGCGTTCGGCCGCGGCGATGTCGGCGCGACGCGCCAGCAGTCCCGCCGGGTCGCCGACCCCGAGGGTGCGGAGCGTCAGCCTTTCCCCGGAGGCACGGGCGACCGGCGGGCTGAAGGCCTGCGGGGCTTCCGCGAGGAGAACGGCCAGTGCATTGCGGGTGGCGGCGCGGCGCCGTTCGAGGTCGGGCACGGCCGCCTCGACGTTGTGCAATAACGCTTCGGCGCGCAACCGGTCGAACTCGTGGGCGGAGCCGGCGCTGACCAGGCGTTCGACCATCTCCAGGCTGTCGCGCTGGTTGCCGGCGATGTCATGGACCACCGCAAGTTCGGCCTCGATGCCCTGTAGCTGGAACCAGGTCATGGCAACCGTAGCCGCGACGCTCGCCTGCACGTTGCGCAGCAGGGCCTCGCGCGAGCCCGCCTGCGCCTCGGCGGCCTCCACCGAGCGCCGCACCCGGCCGAACAGGTCGATTTCCCAGGAAGCATCCAGCGCGCCGCGATAGGTCTCGATGTCGCGCTGCTGGCCGGCCGGTGTTTCCACCTCGCCGCGCCGCCGGGCCTGGTAATCGAACGCCGGGCCTCCGCGCGGCAGGAACTCTTCGCGGTTCTCGCGCAGCAGCGCCTTCGCTTCGTCCAGGCGCGCGCCGGCAAGGGCGATGTCGAGGTTCGCCGCGAGCGCCCGCTGGATCAGAGACTCCAGGGCTGGCTCGTCGAACCCGCGCCACCACTCGATCTCCACGCCACCGCCATCGATACCCGCCGGCATCGCGCCGAAGCTGGCCGGTGCGGACGCGCTCGGCGGCGCATAGTCGGGCCCCACCGCGGCACAGCCGCCCAGCAGGATCAGCGCGCTCAACGAAGACCGCAGGTATGGCTTCATGGACGGCCTCCCTCCAGATGCGCCAGGCTGCCGCCGGCGCGTCGCTCCAGGTGCGCCGCCAGTGCCCGTACCAGTACGTAGAACACCGGCGTGAGGAACAGGCCGAACAGCGTCACCCCGAGCATCCCGGCGAATACCGCGACGCCCATCGCCTGGCGCATTTCCGCTCCGGCGCCGCTGGCCATGACCAACGGCACCACGCCGGCGATGAACGCCAGCGAGGTCATCAGGATCGGCCGTAGGCGCAGGCGGCAAGCCTCGACCACCGCCTCCAGCGCACGGGCGCCCTCGGCCTCCAGCGTGCGGGCGAACTCGACGATCAGGATCGCGTTCTTCGCCGCCAGGCCTACCAGCACCACCAGCCCGATCTGGACGAACACGTTGTTGTCGCCGCCCACCAGCCACACCCCGGCGATCGCGCTGAGCAGGCACATCGGCACGATCAGCAGGACCGCCAGCGGCAACAGCCAGCTGTTGTACTGCGCGGCGAGGATCAGGTAGGCCAGCAGCACGCACAGCGGGAAGATGAACAGCGCGCTGTTGCCGGCCAGCTTCTGCTGGTAGGTCAGGTCGGTCCATTCGAAGGTCATGCCCTCGGGCAGCACTTCGCCGGCCAGGCGCTCCATCAACGCCACCGCCTGTCCCGAACTGACGCCGGGAAGCGCGCCGCCGCTGATATCCGCCGACGGATAGCCGTTGTAGTGGATCACCCGGTCGGGACCGGAGCTGGGCGTCACGGTGACGAACGAGGACAGCGGCAACATCGCCCCGGCGGCATTGCGTACCTGCAGGCGCCCGATGGCTTCGGCCTGCATGCGGTGCGGCGCATCAGCCTGGGCAGTGACCTTGTAGGTGCGACCGAAGCGGTTGAAGTCGTTGATGTACAGCGAGCCGAGGTAGACCTGCAATGCCTCGAACACATCGGCCAGGCGAACGCCCTGGCTCTTCACCTTGGTGCGGTCGACCACCACCTCGAGCTGCGGGGCATTGATATCGAAGCTGGTCATCAAGCCCCCGAGCTGGCCGGACTCAGTGGCCTTCATCATCAGCACCTGGGTCTGCCTGGCCAGGGCTTCCAGCCCGGCGCCGCCGCGATCCTCGACCTGCATCTTGAAGCCGCCGATGGTTCCCAGCCCCGGTACCGGCGGCGGCGGGAAGACCCCGAGGAAGCCGTCGGGAATGCTGGCGAACCTGGCTTGCAGGCGCCCGGCGATGGCCAGCGCGCCGAGATCGGCGGAGGTGCGCGATTCGAACGGATCGAGCATGAAGAACATGACCGCGGCGTTCGGCACGTTGACGAAACCGTTCACCGACAGGCCCGGAAAGGCCACGACGCTCTCCACCCCCGGCTCGTCGAGGCCGATCCGGGACATCTGCCTGACCACCGCATCGGTACGCTCCAGCGACGCTCCGTTCGGCAACTGGGCGATGCCGACCAGATAGTACTTGTCCTGCATCGGCACGAAGCCCGGCGGCACCGCCTGGAAACCGACCCAGGTCAGGCCAAGCAGGCCCCCATACACCACCAGGGCCAGGCCGCTCACCCGCACCACCTTGCGCACCGCGTTGCCGTAGGCCTCGGGGGCATTTCGCAACGGTCGGCCGAGGGCCTGGAGCAGTCGCTGGAAGCGCCCCGCCACCGCACCTCCGGCCGGCCGCGGACGCAACAGCAGGCCCGCCAGGGCCGGGCTGAGGGTCAGCGAGTTGAGCGCCGACAGGATGGTGGAGATGGCGATGGTCAGGGCGAACTGACGATAGAACTCGCCCTGCAGGCCACTGAGAAAGGCCGTGGGGATGAACACCGCCGCCAGCACCGAGGTGATCGCCATGATCGGCCCGGTGACCTCGTCCATCGCACGCCGCGCGGCCTGGAGCGGCGGCTCGCCGTTCTCGATGTGGCGCTCGACGTTTTCCACCACCACGATGGCGTCATCGACGACGATGCCGATCGACAACACCAGGCCGAACAACGACAGGGTATTCAGCGAGAAACCCATCAGGTGCATGACGGCGAAGGTGCCGACCAGCGAGACCGGCACGGCCATCAGCGGAATCAGCGAAGCACGCCAGCTACGCAGGAACAGCACCACCACCACCACGACCAGCAGGATCGCCTCCAGCAGGGTGGTGGCCACGGTCTGCAACGAAGCGCGGACGAACACCGTCGGGTCGTAGGCGATGCGCGCGCTCAGGCCGGCCGGGAAGTTGCCTTCGAGCCTCGCCACGGTGGCACGCACCGCCTCGGCGGTATCCAGCGCGTTGGCTCCGGGGCTCTGGATGATCTGCAAGGCCACCGCCGGCTCGCCGTCCAGCAGGCTGCGCAGCGCATAGGCATCGCCGCCCATCTCGATCCGCGCGACGTCGCGCAGGCGCGTCACCTGGCCGTCGGCGCCGGTGCGGACGATGATGTCGCCGAACTGCTCTTCGTCGCTCAGCCGCCCGAGGGTATTCACCGTGACCTGGAAGGCCGCGGTGGAGTCCGGCGCCTGGCCGACGGCGCCGGCCGCCACCTGGACGTTCTGTTCGCGTACCGCGGCGATCACTTCGCCCGCCGTCAGCCCGCGCGCGGCGATCAGGTCGGGGTCGAGCCACAGGCGCATGCTGTACTCGCCGGCGCCCCACACCACCACATCGCTGATCCCCGGCAGGCGCAGCAGTTCGTCGCGCACCTGGAGGTAGGCGTAGTTCGAGATGTACAGCGGGTCGTAGCGTTGCTCCGGCGACAGCAGGTGCACCACCATGAGGATGTCCGGCGAGGTCTTCTGGGTGACCACGCCCTGCCGCTGCACCTCGTCGGGCAGGCGCGAGAGCACCCGCGAGACCCGGTTCTGCACCTGGATCTGGGCCATGTCGGGATCGATGTGCTGGTCGAAGGTGATGGTCAGGATCATTCGCCCGTCGGTGGCCGACTGCGAGGACATGTACAGCATCCCCTCGACCCCGGTGATCGCCTGCTCCAGCGGTGTCGCCACCGTCTGCGCGATCACGTCGGGGTTGGCGCCGGGATAGGCGGTAGTCACCTGCACGGTCGGCGGCGTCACCGCCGGGTATTCGCTCAGCGGCAACTGGAAGAACGAAACGATGCCTCCGATCATCATCAGCACCGAAAGAACGATGGCGAAGATCGGCCTATCGATGAAGAAGCGTGGGAATGTCATTGTGCGGCCCCCACGGTCTTCGACAGGTCGACGGGCGTGCCATCGATTTCCGCAAGGCGCGGTGTGATCTGCATGTCCGGCCGGACCAGGCCCTTGACGACGATGCGCTCGCCCGGCTGCAGGCCCTGGCGGACGACCCGCAGGCCGTCGACCATCGGGCCGAGTTCCACCGGCCGGTACTGGGTCTTGTTGCCTTCGTCGACGACCAGCACATAGCGCCTGCCCTGGTCGGTGCCGATGGAATGGTCGGCGACCAGCACCTGCGCGCGAGGCTTGCCGGTCTCCAGCCTGACCTTGGCGAACAGCCCCGGCGTCAGTTGCCCGTCCGGGTTGTCCACCACCGCCCGAACCCGGACCGTGCCGGTCCCGCGGTCGGCGGCGTTGGCGAGGAAATCGAGGCGACTGCTTCGTCCATAGGACTCGTCGGTGAGCAGCGCCACCTTGACCCTGGGGGCCTGCTCGCCTTCCCTGCCGCGGGTCGGCGCCAGGGCCTGCAGGTAGGTGCGCTCGTCGACATCGAAGTACACGTACAGCGGATCGACCGAAACGATGCTGGTCAGCGCGGTGACGCCATTGGTGACGTAGTTGCCCTCGGTGACCTGGATATGCCCGACACGCCCGCCGATCGGTGCCGTCACCCGCGTGAAGCCGAGATCCAGTTGCGCCGCGTCGAGGGCGGCCCTGGCCGCATCGACCTGGGCCTTGCTGGCATTGCGCGAGGCGATGGCGCTGTCGAGCCGCTCCCGGGCGACGACCTTCCGCGCATACAGCAGCTCGGCTCGCTCGTGTTCGGTGCGCGCCAGCAACGCCGCGGCCTCGGCCTCGCGCAGGCGTGCCCTGGCGGCATCCTGCGCCGCCTTGAACACGCGCGGGTCGATGAGGAACAGTTGCTGGCCCTTCTCCACCAGGCGGCCTTCCGGCACCGTAACGTCCTGGATGTAGCCGGCGACGCGCGGCCGCAGTTCTACCTGCTCGACAGCGGTCAGCGAGCCGGTGAACTCGGCGTAGGGTGTCACCGGGCGAACCACCACCTCGGCGACGGGAACGCTTGGCGGGGCGCTCGCCGCCCCCGGCGGCGCCGATTCCCCGCAGCCAGCGATAAGGGCCGCGACACCTAGCGTCGCGGTGATGCGGATGAAGTGTCTGAGATTCATTGTTGTGCCTTCCTGGTCTGAGCCTGCGTGGCCTGGCTGGACGAAACCGCTTCCGTGGCCGGTTATCAACCTTGACACCTTGGCAAGGTCAACCCCCCTTTTTTCCGACCTCATGGCGAAGGCGCAGCGAGCTTTCGGCCGGTCACCGGGGGCGGGACGCCTGGCACGCTCGGAGACGCAGCGGGCAGCTCGGGAGGGTGGCGGAGGCAGGCCGACCGGCTATCGACGGCCGGCCCAGGGAAGAGGCGAAACGCCCCGTAGGAAGGGAAGTCCGGCAAAGGGCCGGTCGCCGGGACGGGGACGATCCCGATCTCGCAGCCGGTTGCCGGCCACATGGTAAAATCCGCCTTTGACCGTGAAGCTCGAGGCAATGAAAATGCGCATTCTCCATACCATGATCCGGGTCGGAAACATCGATCGCTCGATCGATTTCTATACCCGGGTGCTAGGCATGACCCTGCTCAGGAAGAACGACTATCCCGACGGCCAGTTCACCCTCGCCTTCGTCGGCTATGGCAACGAGGCGGATTCCGCGGTGATCGAGCTTACCCACAACTGGGGCGTGGATGCCTACGAGATCGGCACCGGCTACGGCCATATCGCCATCGAGGTCGACGACGCCTACCAGGCCTGCGACGACATCCGCAACAACGGCGGCCAGGTCACCCGCGAAGCCGGGCCGATGAAGCACGGTACCACCGTGATCGCCTTCGTGACCGACCCGGACGGCTACAAGATCGAACTGATCCAGAAGTCTTCCTGAACGGCCCCGGCTATCGCTTTCAGCAATCAGGAACGAAGAACCCCGGCTCATGGCCGGGGTTCTTCGTTCCATCTCAGGCGGCGCGCGTCGGTCAGGACAGCGTGCGGCCCTTGTTCGCGGCGATGCGCATGCGCAGCGCGTTGAGCTTGATGAAGCCCGCGGCATCGGCCTGGTTGTAGGCGCCGCCGTCTTCCTCGAAGGTCGCGATGTTGGCGTCGAACAGCGAGTCGTCGGACTTGCGGCCCACCACCACGACGTTGCCCTTGTACAGCTTCAGGCGCACTACGCCGTTCACGTTGACCTGCGAGGCGTCGATCATCTGCTGCAGCATCAGGCGCTCCGGGCTCCACCAGTAGCCAGTGTAGATCAGGCTGGCGTACTTGGGCATCAGCTCGTCTTTCAGGTGGGCCACTTCGCGGTCCAGGGTGATCGACTCGATGGCGCGGTGGGCCTTGAGCATGATGGTGCCGCCGGGGGTCTCGTAGCAGCCACGGGACTTCATGCCGACATAGCGGTTCTCGACGATGTCGAGGCGGCCGATGCCGTTGATCCCGCCGACGCGGTTCAGCTCGGTGAGCACCTCGGCCGGGGTCATGTCCTTGCCGTCGATGGCGACGATGTCGCCCTTGCGGTAGGTCAGCTCGATGTAGGTCGGGGTGTCCGGCGCGTTTTCCGGGGAAGCGGTCCACTTCCACATGTCTTCTTCGTGCTCGGTCCAGGTATCTTCCAGCACGCCGCCTTCGTAGGAGATATGCAGGAGGTTGGCGTCCATCGAGTACGGCGACTTCTTCTTGCCGTGGCGCTCGATCGGGATGCCGTGCTTCTCGGCATAGTCCATCAGCTTCTCGCGGGACAGCAGGTCCCACTCGCGCCAGGGCGCGATCACCTTGACGCCGGGCTTCAGCGCGTAGGCGCCCAGCTCGAAGCGGACCTGGTCGTTGCCCTTGCCGGTGGCGCCGTGGGAGATGGCGTCGGCGCCGGTCTCGTTGGCGATCTCGATCAGGCGCTTGGCGATCAGCGGACGAGCGATGGAGGTGCCCAGCAGGTACTCGCCTTCGTAGACGGTGTTGGCGCGGAACATCGGGTAGACGAAGTCGCGGACGAATTCTTCGCGCAGGTCGTCGATGTAGATTTCCTTGACGCCCATCGCGCGGGCCTTGGCGCGAGCCGGTTCGACTTCCTCGCCCTGGCCGAGGTCGGCGGTGAAGGTCACCACTTCGCAGTTATAGGTATCTTGCAACCACTTCAGAATTACCGAGGTATCCAGGCCGCCGGAATACGCCAGGACTACCTTCTTCACATCCGCCATGCCATCACTCCACGGGGGTCGTCACGAAAAGCGACAATTCTACGCAGGGCATTCGGGAAATTACAGAGGGGCGACAGCTTTAGACGCAAAAGCGACAGATTCTATCGTTTGCGCGACTCAAACCGTGGGTTTTCCCTGAAGCGAGGCGGCCGGAGGCTTCGGTGCGGCAGGTTCTGCCGCGGGCGGCGCCGGCTTGTCCTCGGCCTTCGGCGCTTCCGTCGCCGGCTCGACCACCGCCTCGCGCGACAGGTGCACGGTGACCCGGCGGTTGCGCGCACGGTTGGCGGCGCTGTTGTTGGCCACCAGCGGGTAGCGCTCGCCGTAGAAGCGCACGTTGATCTGGCTTTCCGGCACCCCGTTGCTCTTCAGGTACTCCTGCACCGCCAGCGCGCGGCGGCGCGACAGGTCGCGGTTGGTCAGGCGGTTGCCGCTGTTGTCGGAGTGCCCGTCGAGTTCGATCCGGTTGATGCTCGGATCGGCCTTGAGCAGTTGCAGGATGATGTCCAGCTTGGCTCGCGCCACGTCGTTCAGCGCCGTGCCGCCGTCGGGGAAGCCGACCTGGGCCAGCTTGACCTGGTCGAAGTTCACCGGCAGCAGCTTGGCGATGCAGGCCTGGTACTGGCTGTAGACGCTGGCGAAGCGCGCCGGCAGCAGGCGCACCTCCAGGCGATCGCCCTGCCAGGTGCGATGGCGGACCAGCGGGCTGCGCCCCTCGAGCAGGCCGGTGAGCAACCGACCGGCCTGTTGCTGGCTGCTGTTGAACGGCACCTCGCCGCTACCGATGCTGACCTGGCCAAGGTTGATGTCGCCCTGCCCCGGTCGCCAGGGCGGCGCGGCAGCCAGCAGGGTCGCCGACCCGCGCCCCAGCCACTGGGCCTCGGGCTTCAGGCGGAAGGTCGCCTGCTCGCCGGCACGCCGGACGAACTCGCCGACTCCGAAATTCGCCACCGGCTGCGACAGGCGGCATTCGAACTGGTCGCCTTCGACCTTCCACTCGACGCTCTCCAGCCGCGTCTGGAAGGTCACCGCCAGCGCCGGCAGGCTGCTGAGCAGGAAAGGCAATAGAAGAAGGCGCGGCTGCACGACGGCGGGCTCCGGGAAAGCGTCCAAATACGAAGGATGTATCGGACGGCCCGGACAAAACTTGATAGCGAGTGCCCCGCCCCCCCTTTTCCGGTAGCATTTCCCCCCACGAAATCCCGTCCTGGAAGCCCCATGTCCGACCGTCTCACCCTCCTGCGCCCCGACGACTGGCACATTCACCTGCGTGACGGTGCCGCGCTGGCCAATACCGTCGGCGACGCCGCCCGCACCTTCGGCCGCGCCATCGTCATGCCGAACCTGGTGCCGCCGGTGCGCAACGCCGCCGAAGCCGACGCCTACCGGCAGCGCATCCTCGCCGCCCGCCCCGCCGCCAGCCGCTTCGAGCCGCTGATGGTGCTGTACCTCACCGACCGCACCAGCGCCGAGGAAATCCGTACCGCCAAGGCCAGCGGCTTCGTGCATGCCGCCAAGCTCTATCCGGCAGGCGCCACCACCAACTCGGACTCTGGCGTGACCCGCATCGACAATATCTTCGAAGCGCTCGAGGCGATGGCCGAGGTCGGCATGCCGCTGCTGGTGCATGGCGAGGTGACCCGCGCCGAGGTCGACGTATTCGATCGTGAGAAGCAGTTCATCGATGAGCACCTGCGCCGGGTGGTCGAGCGCTTCCCGACCCTGAAGGTGGTCTTCGAGCACATCACCACCGGCGACGCCGCCCAGTTCGTCCGGGAAGCCCCGGCCAACGTCGGCGCGACCATTACCGCCCATCACCTGCTGTACAACCGCAACCACATGCTGGTCGGCGGTATCCGTCCGCACTTCTATTGCCTGCCGATCCTCAAGCGCAACACCCACCAGGAAGCCCTGCTGGACGCCGCGGTGAGCGGCAATCCGAAATTCTTCCTCGGCACCGACTCGGCGCCGCACGCCCGCCACGCCAAGGAAGCCGCCTGCGGTTGCGCCGGCTGCTACAGCGCCTACGCCGCCATCGAGCTGTATGCCGAGGCCTTCGAACAGCGCAATGCGCTGGACAAGCTGGAAGGCTTCGCCAGCCTGCACGGCCCGGACTTCTATGGCCTGCCGCGCAACACCGACCGAATCACCCTGGTCCGCGAGGAATGGCAGGCGCCCGCCAGCCTCCCCTTCGGCGACTTCGACGTGGTGCCGCTGCGCGCCGGCGAGACACTCCGCTGGAAACTGCTGGAGGCCGGGGCATGAGCGAAGACAACTTCGACGACGAATTCGACGGCAGCCTCCCCAGCGGCCCGCGCCATCCGATGGCGCGCCGCTTCCGCGGCTACCTGCCGGTAGTGGTGGACGTCGAGACCGGCGGCTTCAACTCGGCCACCGACGCGCTGCTGGAAATCGCCGCGACCACTGTCGGCATGGACGAGAAAGGCTTCCTGTTCCCGGAACACACCTACTTCTTCCGTATCGAGCCCTTCGAAGGCGCCAACATCGAGCCGGCCGCGCTGGAATTCACCGGCATCAAGCTTGACCACCCGCTGCGCATGGCGGTGCAGGAGGAAGCGGCACTCACCGAGATCTTCCGCGGCATCCGCAAGGCGCTGAAGGCCAATGGCTGCAAGCGGGCGATCCTGGTCGGCCACAACAGCAGCTTCGACCTCGGTTTCCTCAATGCCGCCGTGGCGCGTACCGGGATCAAGCGCAATCCGTTCCATCCCTTCTCCAGCTTCGACACCGCCACCCTGGCTGGCCTCGCCTACGGCCAGACGGTCCTGGCCAAGGCCTGCCAGGCCGCCGGCATGGAGTTCGACAACCGCGAGGCGCACTCGGCACGCTACGACACCGAGAAGACCGCCGAGCTGTTCTGCGGCATCGTCAACCGCTGGAAGGAAATGGGCGGCTGGATGGATGACGACGACTGAGCCTCGGCCCACTTAGGCGGATAACGCCAGGACGTTATCCGTCCTACGCGACCGGTCAGGCAATCTCCCCCTCTTCGGAGCGAGGCGCGTGACCTGGGATGGGGCTGCCGGCCCCCGCGAACCCATGAAAAAGCCCCGCCGAAGCGGGGCTTTTTCCAACGCGCGAAGCAGGCTCTTCTTACAGCTTGCTGGCGTTCTCGGCCAGGTACTTGGCCACGCCTTCGGGCGATGCGGTCATGCCCTTGTCGCCCTTCTTCCAGTTGGCCGGGCAGACTTCGCCGTGCTCCTCATGGAACTGCAGGGCATCGACCAGACGCAGCAGCTCGTCCATGTTGCGGCCCAGCGGCAGGTCGTTGACGATCTGCGAGCGCACTACGCCTTCCTTGTCGATCAGGAACGCGCCACGGAAGGCCACGCCACCGTCGGACTCGACGTCATAGGCCTTGGCGATCTCGTGCTTGGTGTCGGCCGCCAGGGTGTACTTGACGGCACCGATGCCGCCCTTGTCCACCGGGGTGTTGCGCCAGGCGTTGTGGGTGAAGTGGGAGTCGATGGAAACGCCGATCACCTCGACGTTGCGCGCCTGGAATTCCGGGATGCGGTGGTCCAGGGCGATCAGCTCGGACGGGCAGACGAAGGTGAAGTCCAGCGGATAGAAGAACACCAGGCCGTACTTGCCCTTGATGGCCTCGGACAGGGTGAAGCTCTCGACGATCTCGCCATTGCCCAGTACCGCGGCAACGTTGAAGTCAGGCGCTTTCTTACCTACGAGTACGCTCATTCCATGTCTCCTTTAAGCGGAAGGTTGAAGGAAGGCACCGCAGCCTGCCGGCTCCTCGTGAAGCCTCGATGGCAGGGGCGCCGTTCCCCGGGAAACAACCATCATACACCCCGCCCCAGCCGGCGCTAAGTCTTTGTCCGACAAAGCCATTTGTCGGGGGGCGAAAAAAACCCGACTAAAACGCTCCAGGGAACTTTGACAATCATTCTCATTATTATTAGTATCTTTTCCAACTCAACTTCCCAGTAGCCAGATCGCCATGTACGTCTGCCTCTGCCAAGGTGTTACCGACAACCAGATCCGCGATGCCATCTACGAAGGCTGCTGCAGCTATCGTGAGGTTCGCGAAGCCACCGGCGTCGGTACCCAGTGCGGCAAGTGCGCATGCCTGGCCAAGCAGGTGGTACGCGAAACCCTCAACGACCTGCAGAGTGCCCAGCCGGTACCGGCGTTCGGGACTACGGCGTTCGTCGCTGCCTGAAAAATATTTTTTATCCCTCTTTCAGAAGAACCGGGCCTGGCGCCCGGTTTTTTTATGCCTTCAATTCAATGACTTAGCGGCAGAACGCGGAAAGAAAACATTCGTATTCATATTCTTTTTCCCTTATATTTCAATAACTTAGGTTTGACACCCTGCTTCGTCGCGGCCAAACTTGGCGAATCACACCCACTACGACGGCAGGATTCGGCATGAAAGGCGACAAGAAAGTCATCCAGCACCTCAACAAGATCCTCGGCAACGAGCTGATCGCGATCAACCAGTACTTCCTCCACTCGCGCATGTGGAACGACTGGGGCCTGAAGCGCCTCGGCGCCCACGAGTACCACGAGTCGATCGACGAGATGAAGCATGCCGACAAGCTCATCGAGCGCATCCTCTTCCTCGAAGGCCTGCCCAACCTGCAGGACCTCGGCAAGCTGCTGATCGGCGAGAACACCCAGGAAATGCTGCAGTGCGACCTGAACCTGGAGCTGAAGGCGACCAAGGACCTGCGCGAAGCCATCGTGCATTGCGAGCAGGTGCACGACTACGTCAGCCGCGACCTGCTGAAGGACATCCTGGAGTCGGAAGAAGAGCACATCGACTACTTGGAAACCCAGCTGGGCCTGATCCAGAAAGTCGGCCTGGAGAACTACCTGCAGTCGCACATGCACGAAGACGACTGATCGGGAACCACGACGAAGCGCCGGCGGCCTGCCCCGCCGGCGCTTTTTTCTTGCCGCCAGAAAGCTTCAGGCGCTGCGCGGCCTGCGCCGGACCAGATCGGCGCGCAGGGCCAGCAACAGGCAAAGACCGACCAGTACCAGCAATGCCCAGCGCAGGCCGATCTCGTGGGCCAGCAGGCCGATCAGCGGCGGTCCCATCAGCAGTCCGCCATACCCCACGGTAGAGACGGCGGCGACCCCGATCACCGGATCGATGCCCGGCTGGTTGCCAGCAGCGCTGATCACGATCGGCACCATCACCGACAGTCCCAGGCCAACCACCCCGAAACCGGCGATGCTCAGCGCCGGCCAGGGGCTGAACAGCGCCACCAGCATGCCCAGCGTGGCCAGCGAACCCAGGCCGCGCAGCAACGGCGCATCGTCGATGCGTCCGCGCAGGCGGTCGCCGAACAGCCGCCCCACCACCATCGCCGCGGAAAACGCCGCGAAGCCCAGCGCCGCCACCCGCTCGGAAGCATCCAGAACGCTGTGCAGGAACAGCGCGCTCCAGTCAGCCACGCCGCCCTCGGAAACGAACGCGCAGAGAATCAGCAGGCCCAGGCCGAGCAAGGCCCGCGGCGGCAAGGTGAAGCCGCCGCCCTTGCGCGCGCCCGCCTTGCTCGGGTCCGGCGGAAGCAACGCGCGTACGAAGAATGGCAGGCTCAGCAGGCCGAGTGCGGTGAGAATGAGGAAGTGCCAGAACGGCGTCAGTCCGGCCAGGGCCGCGGCGCTCAACGCACCGACCAGGCAACCGAGGCTGTACATGCCATGCAGCATGGACATGCAGGGCTTGCCGAGCAGGCGCTCGACATCCACCGCCTGGATGTTCATCGCCACGTCCATCCCGGCGAAGCTCACGCCCAGCACGTAGAAGGCCAACGCCAGTTGCCACCAGCCCTGGCTCAGGCCGAGCAGCGGAAACACCAGCAGCATGATCAGGCAACCGCCGATCACTACGCTGCGGCTGCCGATGCGCTGGACCAGGAAACCGCTCAACGGGAACGCCGTGAGCGCGCCGACCCCGACGCCGAGCAGGGCCTGGCCGAGCGCGCGCTCGTCCAGCTGGGTCTGCTCCTTGAGCGCCGGGATGCGTCCCATCAGGTTGCCGATGACCAGCCCGGCCATGGCGAAGAAATAGATGCAAGCCAGGCGACCCTGGCGAGGATTGACTTCCGACATGGAGGCTCCCGGTTTCCTTGCTGGTTTCTCCGGACAAAAAAGAAACCCCGCACAAGGCGGGGCTCTTCATCGGATGCGCGGATCAGGCGTTGGCTTTGGCCGCCGCGTCCTTGACCAGGGTCTGCAGTTCGCCCTTCTCGAACATCTCGGCGAGGATGTCGCTGCCGCCGACCAGTTCGCCATTGACCCACAGCTGCGGGAAGGTCGGCCAGTTCGCGTACTTCGGCAGGTTGGCGCGGATTTCCGGATTCTGCAGGATGTCGACGTAGGCGAACTTCTCGCCACAGGCCATCAGCACCTGGGCCGCGCGCGAGGAGAAACCGCACTGCGGGGCGTTCGGCGAACCCTTCATGTACAGCAGGATGGGGTTGTTGGCGATCTGCTCTTTAATGGTTTCGATGATGTCCATGGCTTACCTCAACAGGAACGTTTCGACACGGTAACTCGGCAAATAATGACCGGTATTGTATCGGAAAGCCTAGCGCGACGCTCGGCTTTACTCTCGCGTTCCGTCGACCCGCTCAGGCCGCTTCCACCTCCACCGGCAGGCCGTTGAGCGCGGCGTTACCCGACAGCAGGTCGAGATGACGCTCGTCGGTCAGGTCGTTGGCGCTGACGCCGGCCTGGGCGCGGGCGATCGCCAGTTGCACGCCGGGCCGCGCGTGGCCCCAGCCGTGCGGCAGGCTGACCACCCCGGGCATCATCTCGCTGCTCGCCGCCACCTCCACCTCCACGCTGCCGACCCGCGAGCGCACCCGCACCCGTTGCCCGTCGACCAGGCCGCGACCCTCCAGGTCCCGCGGGTGCATCAGCAACTGGTGACGCGGCTTGCCCTTCACCAGGCGATGGTAGTTGTGCATCCAGGAATTGTTGCTGCGCACGTGGCGTCGTCCGATCAGCAACAACTGGTCGGACGCAGGCAGCGGCTGTGCGGCGAAGCGTTGCAGGTCGTCGACGAACAGCGGCGGCGCGGCCTGGATGCGCTGGTCGGCGGTCTTCAGGCGCGGCGCCAGGTTCGGCCGCAGCGGCCCGAGGTCGATGCCGTGGGGATGTTCGCGCAGAGTGGCCAGGCTCAGCCTGTGCTCGGAACGGTCGCCGTAGGCGCCAGCGCGCAGGCCGAGGTCGATCATCTGCTGCGGCTCCAGGGTCGGTTTCAGCTCCAGGCCGTTGCGCGCGGCGAAGGCCCGCGCCAGGCCGACGAAGATCTCCCAGTCGTGCAGCGCACCCTCGGGACGCGGCAGCACGGCCTCGTTGAAACGGGTCACGTTACGCACGGCGAAGACGTTGAAGGTGGTGTCGTAGTGATCGTGCTCCAGCGGCGCGGTGGGCGGCAGGATGAGATCGGCGTAGCGGGTCGTCTCGTTGATGTAGAGGTCGATGCTGAGCATGAACTCCAGGCCGTCCAGGGCCTGTTCGAGCCGCCTCCCGTTGGGCGTGGACAGCACCGGGTTGCCGGCTACCGTGACCAGCGCGCGCACCTGCCCCTCGCCTTCACCGAGGATTTCTTCCGCCAATGCCGCCACCGGCAGTTCGCCGCCATATTCCGGCAGCCCCGAGACGCGGCTGCGCCAACGGCCGAAGTGGCCACCCGAGGTACTCGCCACCAGGTCCAGGGCCGGCGAGGTGCACAGCGCGCCACCGACCCGGTCGAGGTTGCCGGTGACCAGGTTGATCAGTTGCACCAGCCACTGGCAGAGCGTGCCGAAGGCCTGGGTGGAAACGCCCATCCGGCCATAGCAGACCGCCCGTTCGGCGGCGGCGAAATCCCGCGCCAGTTGGCGAATGCTTTCGGCCGGCACGCCACAGCGCGCGCTCATGGACTCGGCGTCGAAGGCCGCGACCGCCTCGCGCACCCGCTCCAGCCCGTCGACCGGCAGCGGCGTGGGGCGACCGAGGTTCTCCTCGAACAGGGTGTTGAGTATCCCGAGCAACAGCGCCGCATCCTGGCCGGGACGAATGAACAGGTGCCGGTCGGAGATAGCCGCGGTCTCGCTGCGCCGGGGATCGACCACCACCAACCGGCCGCCGCGTGCCTTCAGCGCCTTCAGGCGCTTCTCCACGTCCGGCACGGTCATGATGCTGCCGTTGGACGCCAGCGGGTTGCCGCCGAGCACCAGCATGAAGTCGGTGTGGTCGATGTCGGGGATCGGGATCAACAAACCATGGCCGTACATCTGCTGGCTGACCAGGTGATGCGGCAACTGGTCGACGGAAGTCGCGGAGAAGCGGTTGCGCGTTTTCAGCAGGCCGAGGAAGTAGTTGCTATGGGTCATCAGGCCGTAGTTGTGCACGCTCGGATTGCCCTGGTAGACCGCCACCGCATCGTTGCCATGGCGCTCGCGGATCTCGCCGAGGCGGCTGGCCACCATCGCGAAGGCCTCGTCCCAGCCGATCGGCTGCCACTCGCTGCCGACCCGGCGCAACGGCTGGCGCAGGCGGTCGGGGTCGTCCTGGATGTCCTGCAGGGCCACCGCCTTGGGACAGACATGGCCGCGGCTGAAGCTGTCCTGCGGGTCGCCCTTGATCGAGCGGATCCGCGGCACGCCGCCCTCGTCGCTCTCGGTCTCGATGGCGAGCCCGCAGATGGCCTCGCAGAGATGGCACGCACGGTAGTGGAGGGTCTTGCTCATGGCTCGCCTCTTCATTGTCGTCGCCGGCCGTCGCGGCCCGGCGCGTACGCGAGGACCAGACGACCGGTCTAGTCGTCGAATCGGCACTATGCGGCGCCTTCCGCCGCCGCGCCAGCAGCGTCAGTCGGCTGAATCGCCAGGCATCAGGCTGGCCGATGGGCGCGGTAGAGGGGAGGCGTGCCGTTTGTCCGGCTGTCAACTATCCACCTGGGAATTCCGGCGCGGCGAAAGCCGGTGCTAAACCTTGTCTCTTCGAGTCCACCCCTGTCCGACAAGACCAATAAAGCGTGGAGACCGCATGACCGACGACCACTCCTTCCGCCCTCGCCCCACCTCGTTGTCAGCCGCCCTGCTGCTGGGCGCCTGGATCGCACAGCCGGCCACGGCCGCCTATGTCGAAGCCGGTCGGCCCGGCGATCCGGCCAGTTGGCGCTCCGCCGAATACCAGCAGGACTGGGGCCTGGAACGGATGCGGGCCGACCAGGCCTATGCCGCCGGCATCGACGGCCAGGGCGTGAAGATCGGCGAGATGGACTCCGGTTTCGACCCGAGCCATCCGGATACTCCCGCCTCGCGCTACCAGCCGGTGACGGCCAGCGGCACCTATGTCGACGGCACGCCGTTCAGCGTCAGCGGCGCGATGAACGGCAACAACGACTCCCACGGTACCCACGTCGGCGGCACCCTCGGCGCCTCGCGCGACGGCGTCGGCATGCACGGGGTGGCCTACGCGGCACAGGTGTATGTCGCCAACACCAACCAGAACGACAGCTTCCTGTTCGGCCCGACGCCCGACCCGAACTATTTCAAGGCCGCCTACCAGGCGCTGGCCGACGCCGGGGTGCGGGCGATCAACAACAGTTGGGGCAGCCAGCCCAAGGACGTCAGCTACGAGACCCTCGACGGCCTGCACGCCGCCTATGCCCAGCACTACGGGCGCTCCACCTGGCTGGACGCCGCCGCCGGCGTCTCCCGCCAGGGCGTGATCAACGTCTTCAGCGCCGGCAACAGCGGCTACGCCAACGCCAGCGTGCGCTCCGCCCTGCCCTACTTCCAGCCGGACCTGGAAGGCCACTGGCTGGCCGTGTCCGGCCTCGACCAGCAGAACGGCCAGCGCTACAACCGCTGCGGCATCGCCAAGTACTGGTGCATCACCACGCCCGGCCGCCTGATCAACAGCACCATGCCCGGCGGCGGCTACGCCAACAAGTCCGGTACTTCGATGGCCGCGCCCCACGCCACCGGCGCGCTGGCCCTGGTCATGCAGCGCTATCCGTACCTGAACAACGAGCAGGCGCTGCAGGTTCTGCTGACCACCGCCACCCAGCTCGACGGCACGCCGACCGGCGCCCCCACCGACACCGTCGGCTGGGGCGTGCCGGATCTCGGTCGGGCGATGCATGGGCCTGGACAATTGCTCGGCCGCTTCGAGGCCAACCTCCCGGCCGGCCTGCGCGACGAATGGAGCAACCCGATTTCCGATAGCGCCCTGCTCCAGCGCCAGGCCGAGGACGCCGCCGAGCACGCGGCCTGGCAGCGGACGCTGAAGGACAAGGGCTGGGAAAACGGCTTGCCGGCCGGTGCCAGCCAGCAGGAACGCACCGACTATGCCATCGGCATGGCCCGCGACCAGGCCGCCGCCCAGCGCCAGTACCAGGGCAGCCTGGTCAAGGCCGGTGCCGGCAGCCTGGTCCTGAGCGGCGACAGCACCTATCGCGGGCCGACCCTGGTCGATGGCGGGCTGCTCAGCGTCGACGGTTCGCTGCTGTCCGCCGTCGAAGTCAATGCCGGCGGCACCCTCGGCGGCAGCGGCAGGATCGGCGGCCTGCTGGCGCGCTCCGGCGGCACGGTGGCCGCGGGCAACTCCATCGGCACCCTGGAGGTCGCCGGGGACCTGCGCTTCGAATCCGGCTCGACCTACGCGGTGGAGCTTTCGGAAAGCGCCAGCGACCGGATCGTCGCCAGCGGCAAGGCGAGCATCGCGGGCGGCAACGTCACCCTGGCCATGGAAAACAGCCCCGACCTGCTCAGCCAGTCCCAGGTCGAGAGCCTGGTCGGCCGCCGCTACGACATCCTCGACGCCGCCGGCGGTATCGACGGGCGCTTCGACGCGGTATTGCCGAACTACCTGTTCCTCGGCGGCACCCTGGACTACGCGGCCAACGCCATCCGCCTGGATATCGGACGCAACGGCACGGCCCTCGCCAGCGTCGCGCAGACGCCCAACCAGGCGGCGGTCGCTGGGGCCGTGGAAACGCTCGGCGCCGGCAACCCGGTCTACGAAAGCCTGCTCCTGTCGGAAAACGCCGCAACCGCCCAACGGGCCTTCCAGCAATTGTCCGGGGAAATCTACCCGGCGCTCGCCGGCCTGTTGCTCAACGACAGCCGCTATCTGCGCGACAGCGTCGGCGAACGCCTGCGCCAGACCAGCGACGGCGAGGCCGGCGGGGAGGCTCCCGAAGGCTGGTTCAAGGCGCTCGGCTCCTGGGGCAAGAGCGCCGATGGCAGCCACGGCAGCGAAGGCTACCGGCATTCGGTCGGCGGCTTCCTGCTCGGCGTCGACAGCCAGGTCGCCAGCGACACGCGCCTCGGCCTGGTGGCCGGCTACAGCAACAGCTCGCTGAACATGGACAGCAGCCTGCAATCCTCCGCCAGCATCGACAGCTACCACCTCGGCGCCTACCTCGGTCGGCAATTGCAGCAATGGCGCCTGAGCCTCGGCGCAGCGCACGCCTGGCACCGCGCCGAGGTCAAGCGCGACCTGCAATACGGCGCCGTGGCCGGCAAGCAGAAGGCCAAGCTCGACGCACAGAGCAGCCAGTTGTTCGCCGAGGCCGCCTACGCGCTGGGCTGGCGCAGCCTGGAGCTGGAACCCTTCGCCGGGCTGGCCTACGTGCACGTCGCCAGCGATGACTTCCGCGAACGCGGTAGCGCCGCGGCCCTGGAGGGTGGCGACGACAACCTGGACGCCGCCTTCACCACCCTGGGCCTGCGCGCGAAACGGCATTTCGAGCTGGATGCCGGACGCCGCCTGGCGCTCTCCGGCACCCTCGGCTGGCGCCACAACCTGAGCGACACCACCCCGCAACGCCACCTGGCGTTCGCCAGCGGCAGCCAGCCATTCAGCGTGGAAAGCGTGGCCCTGTCCCGCGACGCCGCGCTGCTCGGCGTCGACGCCAGCCTCGCGGTGAATCGCGAAGTGAGCGTGCGGCTGGGCTACAACGGCCTGCTGGGCAGCCGCGAGAAGGACCATGGCGTCGGACTGGCCGTCGACTGGCGTTTCTGACTTCGGTTACGAGGGCATTCCAGCCGTTGGATGGGTTCCGGCGGGCGGCAAGGGGAAAAAGCCACTTCATTGCCCTCGGTCACGAAACCGCTGCAAATATGAGAAAAAGACCTAACTAAAGGATTCATGCGAAATGCATAGCGCTATACTGTCCATCCAGCGCTGTACTATCCCTTCCAGCGCTGATCGCGACCCGGTGCCCGCACCACCGTGCCGCACGAGCCCCGGAGATCCGCACCTCCGGGGCTCACCTTTTGCTCCTCTCGCACCCTCCTTCCCCGGCTGAGCCCCTCCCCCTGCAAATCCGCGACGAATGGCCGCAATCCGGCAATCCGATGAACGAGCGGCCGAACGGCGGGCGCCCAGGCTGCCTGCGCACAGTCGCTGAACGGGTCAGGCCTGGCGGAAGAAGATCATGCCGAACAGCACCGCCAGGGCGCTGAGGAACGACAACCCGGTTTGCCCCAGGACCATCAGGATCGCGGCCGCCGCCGTGCTCAGCGCATGCCAGCCCCAGAGCAGGCACGACAGGTTGAGGACGATGCCGGCCAGGGCCAGGTGACGCTTGCGGCTGCGCCTGAGCAGGCCGGCCAGGCCCAGCACCAGGCCGCAGGTCGATACCGCGAAGACCGCCAGCAAGGCGGCGAACAGGCCGAGCAGATGGTTCTCGTCGCTGAGGTCGATCCGCTCGCCGAGCGCCAGCGCCATCACCGCCAGCGCGATGGCGACCCCGGCCAGGGCGAGGAACAGCGACAGGCCGCCCAGCCGCGATTGGCGCAATGGCCGTGCCGGCGGCGCGGCGGCGAGTGTTTCTCCCGTGTGCATGTTCGACCTCCCTGGTCCGAAACCCGCCTCCTCCATGAAGGTATTCGGGCGCGCACAGCATAAAGCGTCGCCCCGCCCAACCGATAGATCGACGAGGCGGGACTTTGGCGGCGGGACAACGGCGAAGACCCGGGAAAAACCCCGTAACCCGCGCCTTCCAAGCCCCTCCTTGTGTTTCCGCGACATTTCCTTATAAGATCGCGCCTTCCCCTATTTTCCCGCACGTTGCGGTCCCGCCGCAGGTCCAGTCCCGTTTTCTCTCGCGAAAGCCGGCCAGTGCCTCGGCCAGCAGTAAAAATAAAAGGTAGTCAGCGATGAGCGTACGGCACTTTCTCTCGTTTATGGATTACAGCCCCGAAGAGCTGATCGGTCTGATCCGCCGCGGCAGCGAGCTGAAGGACCTGCGCAACCGAGGCGTGCTCTACGAGCCGCTGAAGAGCCGGGTCCTGGGCATGGTCTTCGAGAAGGCTTCGACCCGTACCCGCCTGTCCTTCGAAGCCGGGATGATCCAGCTCGGCGGCCAGGCGATCTTCCTCTCCCCGCGCGACACCCAGCTCGGCCGCGGCGAGCCGATCGGCGACAGCGCCCGGGTCATGTCGCGGATGCTCGACGGCGTGATGATCCGCACCTTCGCCCACGCCACCCTGACGGAATTCGCCGCGCACTCGAAGGTGCCGGTGATCAACGGCCTGTCCGACGACCTGCACCCCTGCCAGTTGCTCGCCGACATGCAGACCTTCCACGAGCACCGCGGCAGCATCCAGGGCAAGACCGTGGCCTGGATCGGCGACGGCAACAACATGTGCAACAGCTATATAGAAGCGGCGCTGAAGTTCGACTTCCAGCTGCGCGTGGCCTGCCCCGAGGGCTACGAGCCGAAGGCCGAGTTCGTCGCCCTTGCCGGCGACCGCCTGCGCGTCGTCCGCGACCCGCGCGAGGCGGTGGCCGGCGCGCACCTGGTGAGCACCGACGTGTGGGCCTCGATGGGCCAGGAAGACGAAGCCGCCGCGCGCATCGCCCTGTTCCGTCCCTACCAGGTGAACGCCGCGTTGCTCGATGGGGCCGCCGACGATGTACTATTCATGCACTGCCTGCCGGCCCACCGCGGCGAGGAAATCAGCGAAGAGTTGCTGGACGACCCGCGCTCGGTAGCCTGGGACCAGGCAGAGAACCGTCTGCACGCGCAGAAGGCCCTCCTCGAATTGCTGATCGAACACGCCCATTACGCCTGAGCCCATGAGCCACGACCTGCTGCTGAACCTGAAAGATCTCGCCTGCGGCTACGCCTCGCAGAAAGTGGTGCAGGACCTCGACCTGCACCTCAATGCCGGAGACATCGGCTGCCTGCTGGGTCCTTCGGGATGCGGCAAGACCACCACCCTGCGCGCCATCGCCGGCTTCGAACCGGTGCTGGCCGGGCAGATCGAGCTGGGCGGCGAAGTCATCTCGCGTCCCGGCTTCACCCTGGCGCCGGAGAAACGCCGGATCGGCATGGTGTTCCAGGACTACGCGCTGTTCCCCCATCTCAGCGTGGCCGACAATGTCGGCTTCGGCATCCGCAAGCATCCACAACGCGAGCGCCTGGTGCGCGAGCTTCTGGAGCTGGTCAAGCTCGACCACCTCGCCGCGCGCCACCCCCACGAACTCTCCGGCGGCCAGCAACAACGGGTGGCCCTGGCCCGCGCGCTGGCGCCCGAACCGCTGTTGCTGCTGCTCGACGAACCCTTCTCCAACCTCGACGTGGAACTGCGCCGCAGCCTCAGCCAGGAGGTTCGCGAGATCCTCAAGGCACGCGGCACCAGCGCGATCCTGGTGACCCACGACCAGGAAGAAGCATTCGCCGTCTGCGACCACATCGGCGTGTTCAAGGAAGGTCACCTGGAACAGTGGGACACCCCCTACAACCTCTACCACGAGCCGCTGACGCCCTTCGTCGCCAGCTTCGTCGGCCAGGGCTACTTCATTCGCGGCCAGTTGCTCAGCCCCGATACGGTGCAGACCGAACTCGGCGTGATCCGCGGCAATCGCGCCTACAGCCTGCCTTCCGGCAGCGCGGTAGACGTCCTGCTGCGCCCGGACGACCTGGTGCACGCGCCGCAGGGCGAGCTGAAGGCGCGGATCGTCGGCAAGACCTTCCTCGGCGCCGCCACCCTGTACCGCCTGCAATTGCCCACCGGTACCCAGCTGGAATCGATCTTCCCCAGCCATGCCGACCACCAGCCGGGCGATGACGTCGGTATCCGCGTCGCCGCCGACCACCTGGTGGTGTTCGCCGCCCGGGGCAGCGTCGCCGCGCACCTCGCTCCCGTCCAGGCCTGATACCTCGGCGCCGTTCGGTCGGCGGCGCCTTTCCCTATCGACCGCATAGGTGGAGCCGGACGTCTCCAGCCCCTACAATCGCCCGACGATTCGAGGAGCCTGAACGATGCTGATGGTGATTTCCCCCGCCAAGACCCTGGACTACGAGACCCCGCCGGTCACCCACCGCTTCACCCAGCCGCAATACCTGGACCACGCCCAGGAACTGATCCAGCAACTGCGCCAGCTCACGCCACTGCAGATCAGCGAACTGATGAAGCTTTCCGACAAGCTCGCCGGCCTGAATGCCGCTCGCTACGCCAGCTGGCATCCGGAGTTCACCCCGGAGAACGCCAAGCAGGCGTTGCTCGCCTTCAAGGGCGATGTCTACACCGGCCTCAACGCGGAAGACTTCGGCGAGGACGATTTCGCCTTCGCCCAGGATCACCTGCGCATGCTCTCCGGTCTCTACGGCGTGCTGCGCCCGCTCGACCTCATGCAGCCCTATCGACTGGAAATGGGCACCCGCCTGGCCAACGCCCGTGGCAAGGATCTCTACGCCTTCTGGGGCGAGCGTATCAGCCAGTGGCTGAACGAAGCGCTGGCCGCCCAGGGCGACGACGTGCTGCTCAACCTGGCCTCCAACGAGTACTTCGGCGCGGTGAAGCGCAAGGCGCTGCAAGCGCGGGTCATCGACACCGAGTTCAAGGACCTGAAGAACGGCCAGTACAAGATCATCAGCTTCTACGCCAAGAAGGCTCGCGGCATGATGGCTCGCTACGTGATCCGCGAGCGCCTGCGCGACCCGGCCGGGCTGAAGGACTTCAATGCCCACGGCTATTACTTCAGCGCCGAGCAATCCGGCCCGGATCAGCTGGTATTCCTCAGGGACGCCCCGCAAGACTGATCTCCCCGGCCCGCCGTCCTGGCGGGCCGCTCCTCTTTCGGCACGCCGACGCCTCCTGGCGCTACCGTTCGTCCCTCCGACACCCCTGCTGCGTCGCCTTTCTCCCCGGAAAAGCCCTTGTGGCGAATAGGCCTACTCAACCGTTCGTCTGCAAGTCATGCGGAACTGCATCACACTTTTTCACGCCCAGCCCACAGACTTTTCCCCAATTCAAGGCGGAAATGCCATCTCCGGCGTAATCCATTGGCCATTACCAGCCTCCCGCCATTACATGCAAATTACGATTGCAAAGTGCATGGGTCGAAGATTAAGGAATCCTTAAGGTTTGCTTAAGGCGGTAAAAGCGGCTTCTGTTTCATTCCGGTGACGCGGAACTTTCAGCCGCCATGCATTCTGCAACTAGTGGCCATTGGCAGGCATTTAACGGAAAGGCCATCAAGTTGGTATCAAGTGATATCAAACGGATATTTCCAAATATTTCGCGAGCGGGACAAACGGCCGGAACTTCCCTCGCAGAGAAAACATCCTATCACCGCGATGCCTATCGATAGTTATGGGCAGAGCAACTTGAAACCGTCTCGAATAATCGGACTCCGCTCCGAGGGACAAACTCAACCTGTTGAAATTAAAGGCCTTTAGAAACTTGAATTCTATGGACCGAACTAAAACGAAGCATCCAAGGTCGGGTTATGCACCGTTATTGAAACCCACCTGAAACATTAAAGGGCATGAACTTATAACTTGCCCTATTAGAGTGCCGAACAACTAAGCACTCTATTCGAAACTGCCTGAAGGCGGATCAAGGGCTCTGGATCGGGGCTCGTAGTAACGGCTCGCCAGATAGGGAAGTGGCCATACGGCCACCTCATTAACGGCGCGACAAACAATCGAGGTGAATGCGATGCGAATCAGCATCTTTGGTTTGGGCTATGTCGGTGCAGTATGTGCTGGCTGCCTGTCGGCACGCGGTCATGAAGTCATTGGTGTGGATGTCTCCAGCACCAAGATCGACCTGATCAACCAGGGCAAGTCGCCCATCGTCGAACCGGGCCTGGAAGCGTTGTTGCAGCAAGGCCGGCAGACCGGACGGCTGTCGGGCACCACCGACTTCAAGAAGGCCGTGCTGGACTCCGACGTATCGTTCATCTGCGTCGGCACGCCGAGCAAGAAGAACGGCGACCTGGACCTGGGCTACATCGAGACCGTCTGCCGCGAGATCGGCTTCGCCATCCGCGAGAAGTCCGAACGCCACACCGTGGTGGTGCGCAGCACCGTACTGCCGGGCACCGTCAACAACGTGGTGATCCCGCTGATCGAGGACTGCTCGGGCAAGAAGGCCGGGGTCGACTTCGGCGTCGGCACCAACCCCGAATTCCTCCGCGAGAGCACCGCGATCAAGGACTACGACTTCCCGCCGATGACCGTGATCGGCGAACTGGACAAGCAGACCGGCGACCTTCTCGAGGAAATCTACCGCGAGCTGGACGCGCCGATCATCCGCAAGACCGTCGAGGTCGCCGAGATGATCAAGTACACCTGCAACGTCTGGCACGCCGCCAAGGTCACCTTCGCCAACGAGATCGGCAACATCGCCAAGGCGGTCGGCGTCGACGGCCGCGAGGTGATGGACGTGATCTGCCAGGACCACAAGCTCAACCTGTCGCGCTACTACATGCGTCCCGGCTTCGCCTTCGGCGGCTCCTGCCTGCCCAAGGATGTACGCGCCCTCACCTATCGCGCCAGCCAGCTGGACGTCGAGCACCCGATGCTCGGTTCGTTGATGCGCAGCAACTCCAACCAGGTGCAGAAGGCCTTCGATCTCATCACCAGCCACGACACCCGCAAGGTCGGCCTGCTCGGCCTGTCGTTCAAGGCCGGCACCGACGATTTGCGCGAAAGCCCGCTGGTGGAGCTGGCCGAGATGCTCATCGGCAAGGGCTACGAGTTGCGCATCTTCGACCGCAACGTCGAATACGCGCGTGTCCACGGGGCCAACAAGGAATACATCGAGTCGAAGATCCCGCACGTCTCCTCACTGCTGGTCTCCGACCTCGACGAAGTGGTGGCGAGTTCCGATGTGCTGGTGCTGGGCAATGGCGACGAGCTGTTCGTCGACCTGGTGAACAAGACCCCGAGCGGCAAGAAGCTGGTCGACCTGGTGGGCTTCATGCCGCACACCACCACTGCCCAGGCCGAGGGCATCTGCTGGTAGCGGGCCGCCCCCTGGCCCCGTGAGCCGGTAAAGAACCTCTTTATCGCCCTCGGACCGAAGGCCGTCTCCGCGGCGTGCGCCATAACAACAACAAGCGCACGCCGGCGTCGAGGCCAAGGTCCCCAGCCCGATGGAACTGATGATGGAAACTTACAAACGTGGCCTCGCCGAAGCCACCGGCTGGCTGGTGTTCCTCAGCCTGCTGATGGTGCTCGCGCTGGCAGTGCCGAAGACCGTGTTCGACGCCGACTCCAAGGATTTCATCCTGCTTATCGGCGCCGTCGGCATCTGGCGCTACTCCATGGGCGGCGTGCACTTCCTGCGCGGCATGCTGTTCCTCCACGTGGTCTACCCGTACTACCGCCGGCGCGTGCGCCAGTTGGGCAGCGCGGCCGACCCGTCGCACGTGTTCCTGATGGTCACCAGTTTCCGCATCGACGCCCTGACCACTGCCATGGTCTATCGCTCGGTGATCCGCGAAGCCATCGACAGCGGCTACCCGACCACCGTGGTCTGCTCCATCGTCGAGATGTCCGACGAGGTCCTGGTCCGTTCTCTGTGGGAGAAGATGAACCCGCCGGACCGGGTCAGCCTCGACTTCGTGCGGATTCCCGGCACCGGCAAGCGCGACGGCCTGGCCTATGGCTTCCGCGCGATTTCCCGGCACCTGCCGGACGACGACGCGGTGGTCGCGGTGATCGACGGCGACACCGTGCTCGACCACGGCGTGGTGAAGAAGACCGTGCCCTGGTTCAAGCTCTTCCCCAACGTCGGCGGCCTCACCACCAATGAATTCTGCGAAGTGCAGGGCGGCTACGTGATGAGCGAGTGGCACAAGCTGCGCTTCGCCCAGCGCCACATCAACATGTGCTCGATGGCCCTGTCCAAGCGCGTGCTGACCATGACCGGACGGATGTCGGTGTTCCGCGCCCGGGTGGTGACCAACCCCGAGTTCATCACCGACGTCGAGAACGACCACCTGGAGCACTGGCGCCTGGGTCGCTTCAAGTTCCTCACCGGCGACGACAAGTCCAGCTGGTTCAGCCTGATGCGCCTGGGCTACGACACCTTCTACGTGCCCGACGCGGCGATCAACACGGTCGAGCACCCGCCGGAGAAGAGCTTCATCAAGGCCAGTCGCAAGCTGATGTACCGCTGGTACGGCAACAACCTGCGGCAGAACTCGCGCGCGCTCAAGCTCGGCGCGCGGCGCCTGGGCTGGTTCACCATGCTGGTGCTGTTCGACCAGCGCGTCTCGATGTGGACCAGCCTGCTCGGCCTGGTGGTGGCGATCCTCGCCAGCCTCAAGTACAGCATCGCCTTCCTGCTGGTGTACCTGCTCTGGATCGGCCTCACCCGCCTGGTGCTGACCCTGCTCCTCTCGCTCTCCGGGCACCGCATCGGCCCGGCCTATCCGCTGATCCTCTATTACAACCAGATCGTCGGCGCGCTGGTGAAGATCTACGTGTTCTTCCGCCTCGACCGGCAGTCCTGGACCCGCCAGCCGACCAAGCTGGAGCGCGGCCTGGCCAGCTTCCAGCGCTGGTTCAACGCCTGGTCGTCGCGGGCCATGACCTTCTCTGCCGCCAGCATCTTCGTCGCCGTGCTGCTGACCATCGTATGACCACCGAATCGACTACGGACAACGCCAGGGCCGCGGCCCGCGCGCAAATCGACCCAGATTGGACCGAACAGGACCCGACACCATGAATACAGCCGTCAACGTCAACGTCGTGCACGAATCCGAAGCCCAGCGCCAGTTCGCCCGGGTCAAGCTGCCGGCGCGCATCCGCTACATCGGCGCCAACCGCGAAGGCGTCGACGCACGCCTGCTGGATCTCTCCGCCGGCGGCTTCGCCTTCACCGCGAGCGGCGCGCCGATCCAGCCCGGCGACCTGTACAAGGGCAAGCTGCTGTTCCAGGTCGACAGCATCAGCTTTTCCCTCGAAGTGGAGTTCCAGGTGCGCTCGGTGGACCCCGCCAGCCGCCGCGTCGGCTGCGAGTTCCAGAACCTCAAGCCGCGCGAGGTGGCGGCCCTGCGCTACCTGATCACCTCCTACCTGGCCGGCGAGGTGATCGGCGTCGGCGACATGCTCAATACCCTCCAGCGCGAGAACTTCACCAAGGCCCGCAAGCAGGGCGGCGGCAACGGCGGGATGGGCTTCTTCGGCCGGGTCCGGGCGGTGACCCTGAGCACCGCGATCTTCGTCGTCGGGGTCGGCGCCTTCGCCTTCATCCTCAACCAGATGTACAACCTGTACTTCGTCACCCATGCCGATTCCGGCGTGGTCAGCGTCCCCAACCAGCAGATCACCATGCCCCGCGAGGGCACCGTGCAGAGCCTTCTTGGGCCCAACGCGGAAGTCGCCAAAGGCGCGCCGATCGCTACCTTCTCGGCCAACCTGCTGGACATGCTCAAGGGCAACCTGACCGAGGAGCAGCTCAACCCGGGCAACATCGAGAAGCTCTTCGGCCACCAGATGAAAGGGACCCTGACCAGCCCCTGCGACTGCCGCGTGGTCCAGCAACTGGTAGCCGACGGGCAATACGCTAACAAGGGCCAGGTGATCTTCACCCTCGCGCCGCGCGACAGCGTGGCCAGCATCGAGGCGCGCTTCCCCTACCGCAACGCCGCCGAGCTGGCGCCGGGCACCCGGGTGAACTTCCAGGTCGCCGGCGACGGCGTCAACCGCAGCGGCCGCATCGTCAACACCGCGCCGGTGGACGGCGACCTGTCCTCGGAAATCCGCGTGCAGATCCAGCCCGACCAGCCGCTCGACGCCCAGTACGCCGGCCGCCCGGCCGAGGTCAGCATCGGCGGCCTGCCCGGCCGCACCCTGCTGAACAAGGCCGTGACCCTGGCCACCGCTCGCTGACCGGTACCCGACCATGAAGATGCCCATCCTCCCTCCCCTGCCCCTGGCGTCCCGGCACCTGCTGCTGGCCTCGGCCATCGCCCTGGCCGCCGGCTGCGCCGGGCTGCCCGACCAGCGCCTGGCCCAGGAGGCCCTGGAGCGCGGCGACCTCGCCACCGCCCAGAGCAACTACCAGGCCCTGGCCGCGATGGGTTACGCCGACGCCCAGGTCGGCCTCGCCGACATGCAGGTCGCCAGCGGCGACAGCGCCCAGCAGGCCAAGGCCGAAAAGCTCTACCGCGAGGCCGCGCAGACCTCGCCGCGGGCCCGCGCGCGCCTTGGCAAGTGGCTGGCGGCCAAGCCCGGCGCCAGCGACGCCGAGCACCGCGAGGCCGAGCGCCTGCTCAGCCAGGCCTTCGAACAGGGCGAGGACAGTGCCCTGGTGCCGCTCATCGTGCTCTACCTGCAGTACCCGCAGTCCTGGCCGGAAATCGACCCGCAGCAGCGCATCGACCAGTGGCGCGCGCGCGGACTGCCGCAGGCCGACCTGGCGCAGATCATCCTCTACCGCACCCAGGGCACCTACGCCCAGCACCTGGGCGAGATCGAGCAGGTCTGCCAGCGCTGGCTGCGGCGCATGGACGTGTGCTGGTACGAACTGGCCACGGTCTACCAGATGCAGGGCAACGCGGAAAAGCAGAAGGTCCTGCTCGAACAGCTGCGCGCCGCCTACAAGGCCGGCCGGGTGCCCGGCGAGCGGGTCGACTCGGTGGCCGGGGTGCTCGCCGACGGCGAACTCGGCCAGCCCGACCCGCAGACCGCCCAGGCGCTGCTGGAAGAGATCGCGCCGAGCTACCCCGCGGCCTGGGTCAGCCTGGCCAAGCTGCTCTACGACTATCCCGACCAGGGCGACCTGGAAAAGATGCTCGGCTACCTGAAGAACGCCCAGGACGCCGCCCAGCCACGCGCCGAACTGCTCCTCGGGCGCCTCTACTACGACGGCAAGTGGGCGCCGCAGGACCCGCGCAAGGCCGAGCGGCACCTGCTCAAGGCCGCCGCCAGCGAACCCCAGGCCAACTACTACCTGGGGCAGATCTACCGCCGCGGCTTCCTCGGCAAGGTCTATCCGCAGAAGGCCGTCGACCACCTGATCCTCGCCGCCCGCGCCGGCCAGGCCAGCGCCGACATGGCCCTGGCCCAGCTCTGGTCGCAGGGCCGCGGCATCCAGCCGAACCGGGTCAACGCCTACGTCTTCGGCCAGCTCGCCGTGCAGCAGCAGGTACCGCAGGCCAGCGACCTGCTCGGGCAGATCGAAGCGCAACTGCCGCCGGCCGAACGCAGCCAGGCGCAGCAATTGCTCAAGCGCGAACAACAGAGCCGCGGCAACAACTGGCAGGCCACCGTCAGCCTGCTGCAGAGCCAGGACTCGCCGATCAACGAAGAAGAGCCAGAAAGCCTATGAACAGCTCCCGTTCCGTCAACCCGCGGCCGTCCTTCGCGCCGCGCGCCCTGTCCCTGGCCATCGCCCTGCTGCTCGGCGCGCCGGCGTTCGCCGCCAACAGCGGCGAGGCGCCGAAGAACTTCGGCCTGGACGTGAAGATCACCGGCGAATCGGAAAACGATCGCGACCTCGGCACCGCTCCCGGCGGCACCCTCAACGACATCGGTATCGACCTGCGGCCCTGGGCCTTCGGCCAGTGGGGCGACTGGAGCGCCTACTTCATGGGCCAGGCGGTGGCCGCCACCGACACCATCGAGACCGACACCCTGCAATCGGACACCGACGACGGCAACAACAGCCGCAACGACGGTCGCGAGCCGGACAAGAGCTACCTCGCCGCACGCGAATTCTGGGTCGACTACGCCGGCCTCACCGCCTACCCCGGCGAGCACCTGCGCTTCGGCCGCCAGCGCCTGCGGGAAGACAGCGGCCAGTGGCAGGACACCAACATCGAGGCGCTGAACTGGAGCTTCGAGACCACCCTGCTCAACGCCCACGCCGGGGTCGCCCAGCGTTTCAGCGAATACCGCACCGACCTCGACGAACTGGCTCCGGAGGACAAGGACCGCACCCATGTGTTCGGCGACATTTCCACCCAGTGGGCGCCGCACCACCGCATCGGCGTGCGCATCCACCACGCCGACGACAGCGGCCACCTGCGCCGCCCCGGCGAGGAAGTCGACAACCTCGACAAGACCTATACCGGCCAGCTCACCTGGCTCGGCATCGAGGCTACCGGCGATGCCTACAACTATCGTTCGAGCATGCCGCTGAACTACTGGGCCAGCGCCACCTGGCTGACCGGCGACCGCGACAACCTGACCACCACCACGGTCGACGACCGGCGCATCGCCACCGGCAAGCAGAGCGGCGACGTCAATGCCTTCGGCGTCGACCTCGGCCTGCGCTGGAACATCGACGAGCAATGGAAGGCCGGCGTCGGCTACGCCCGCGGCAGCGGCGGTGGCAAGGACGGCGAGGAGCAGTTCCAGCAGACCGGGCTGGAGAGCAATCGCTCCAACTTCACCGGCACCCGCTCGCGCGTGCACCGCTTCGGCGAAGCCTTCCGCGGCGAACTGAGCAACCTCCAGGCAGCCACCCTGTTCGGCTCCTGGCAACTGCGCGAGGACTACGACGCGAGCCTGGTCTACCACAAGTTCTGGCGCGTCGACGACGACTCCGACATCGGTACCAGCGGCATCAACGCCGCCCTGCAACCGGGCGAGAAGGACATCGGCCAGGAACTCGACCTGGTGGTGACCAAGTACTTCAAGCAAGGCCTGCTGCCGGCCTCGATGAGCCAGTACGTCGACGAGCCCTCGGCGCTGATCCGCTTCCGCGGCGGCCTGTTCAAGCCGGGCGACGCCTACGGGCCGGGCACCGACTCGACCATGCACCGCGCCTTCGTCGACTTCATCTGGCGCTTCTGAGCCCCGCGAGGAAACCGGACATGCCCGACATTTCCCTTTCGATCCCCCGCCGCCGGCTCCCGCGCCTGCGCCCGCTGGCCGCGGCAGTGCTCGGCGCGGTGCTGCTGCACGGCCAGGCGTGGGCGGCGCAGCCGGTGGAGAAACCGCAGCCGGTCCCGGCGCAGGCCGGCAACGAGCCGGGCCTGACCCAGGGCCTGAAGGAAACCGGCAACTACACGGTGACCACCGCGCCGGCCGAACCGTTGCACCTGGACCCGCCGAAACTGCCCGACCTCTCCGGCTACACCGCCGCCGCGGTGGAAGCCAAGATCGTGCGCAAGCCGGGTGGCCACGCCAGCGTGCAGCGCATGGTCCAGCAGCAGCCGCTGAAGGAGTTCACCGGTGGCAGCAACCGCCTCGCCGAATGGGTCAAGCGCCAGCGCCAGATGCCCCAGGCGATCTTCATCGAAGGCGGCTACGTGAACCTCGCCCAGCTCGCCGGCAAGCTTCCCGCCAGCGCGCTGGAACAGGTCGAGCCGGGGGTGTTCGTCGCCCGCCTGCCGATCGTGGTCAGCCAGGGCGCGACCCTCGACATCGACAAGCAGGTCAAGGAACTGCGCCTGTCCCAGGAGCGCGGCGCGTTCCTGGTCAACGACGGCATGCTGTTCGTCCGCGACAGCAAGGTCACCGGCTGGAGCGAATCGAAGAAGGAGCCGGCCTGGTTCAAGACGCCCAACGAGTTCCGTCCGTTCCTGATCTCCTGGGGCGGCGCCGAGGTGTACCTGAGCAACAGCACCTTCACCAGCTTCGGCTACAACGCCTCCAAGGCCTACGGCATCTCCATCTCGCAGTACAGCCCGGGCATGGACAAGCAGATGAAGCGCCCGCGCCCCAAGGGCTGGGTGATCGACTCGACCATCGTCGACAGCTGGTACGGCTTCTATTGCTACGAGGCCGACGACCTGGTGGTGAAGGGCAACACCTACCGCGACAACATCGTCTACGGCATCGACCCGCACGACCGTTCGCACCGCCTGATCATCGCCGACAACACCGTCCACGGGACCAGGAAGAAGCACGGCATCATCGTCTCGCGGGAAGTCAACGACAGCTTCATCTTCAACAACCGCAGCTACGAGAACAAGCTTTCCGGGATCGTCCTCGACCGTAACAGCGAGGGCAACCTGGTGGCCTACAACGAGGTCTATCGCAACCATTCCGACGGTATCACCCTCTACGAGAGCGGCGACAACCTGCTCTGGGGCAACCAGGTCCTGGCCAACCGCCGCCACGGCATCCGCGTGCGCAACAGCGTGAACATCCGCCTCTACGAGAACCTCGCGGCGGGCAACCAGCTGATCGGCGTGTACGGCCACATCAAGGACCTCACCAACACCGACCGCAACATCGCCCTCGACCCATTCGACACCAAGGTCTCGCTGATCGTGGTCGGCGGCAAGCTCGCCGGCAACGGCTCCGGCCCGCTCTCGGTGGATTCGCCGCTGAGCCTCGAACTGTACCGGGTGGCGATGCTCGCCCCGACCAAATCCTCCGGCATCAGCCTGCCCGGCGTTCTCGGCGAGAAGCAGGACCAGATCCTCGACCTGCTGGTGCGCCAGGACAAGGCGGTGCTGATCGACCCCGTGGAAAGCCAGGCCGAACTCCAGGACTGAGGACCCAGACGCATGAAAACCCGCACTTCCCGACTGTTCCGCCTGAGCGCCCTGGCCGCCGGCCTCTGCCTGGCCCAGGCAGCCCTGGCCGCCGACCCCGGCGCGGCGCCGAGCTACCAGGCGCTGCCGGCCGGCAACCTGTGCCCGGCCGCCGCCGACGACTCGCGCTACAACACCAAGTACCTGGGCTTCTTCACCCACCTGGTGCAGGCCCAGGACGACTGGCTGTTCCGCACCACCTACGACCTGCGTACCGACTTCGGCACCAGCGCCGAAGGCTGGCGCGAACTCCGCGCACTGCGCGACGAACTCAAGCGCAAGGGCATCGAGCTGGTGGTGGTCTACCAGCCGACCCGCGGCCTGGTGAACCGCGAGAAGCTCAGCCCGGCGGAAAAGGCCGGCTTCGACTACGAGCTGGCGAAGAAGAACTACCTGGCGACCATCGCCCGCTTCCGCCAGGCCGGCATCTGGACCCCGGACTTCTCGCCGCTGTTCGACGAGAAGGAGGAGCACGCCTACTACTTCAAGGGCGACCACCACTGGACTCCCCATGGCGCCCGGCGCAGCGCGAAGATCGTGGCCGAGACGCTGAAGCAGGTGCCCGGCTTCGAGGAGATCCCGAAGAAGCAGTTCGAAAGCAAGCGCGTCGGCCTGCTGTCCAAGCTCGGCACCTTCCACAAGGCCGCCGCGCAACTCTGCGGCAACAGCTACGCCACCCAGTACGTCGACCGCTTCGAGACCGAGCCGGTGGGCGCCAGCGACAGCGGCGACCTGTTCGGCGACGGCGGCAACCCGCAGATCGCCCTGGTCGGCACCTCCAACAGCGGCCCGGCCTACAACTTCGCCGGCTTCCTGGAGGAGTTCAGCGGCGCCGACATCCTCAACAACGCGGTGTCCGGCGGCGGCTTCGACAGTTCGCTGCTGGCGTACATGACCAGCGAGGAATTCCACAAGAACCCGCCGAAGATCCTCATCTGGGAATTCGCCACCCACTACGACATGGCGCAGAAGAGCTTCTACCGCCAGGCCATGCCGCTGGTGGACAACGGCTGCTCCGGCCGGAAGACCGTACTCAGCCGCAAGGTCAAGCTGCGCCAGGGCCGCAACGAGGTGCTGCTGAACAGCGCCGCGCTACCGATCCGTAGCGGCAGCTACGTCGCCGACGTGACCTACAGCGACCCTTCGGTACACGAGTTGAAGAACACCATCTGGTACATGAACGGCCGCCGCGAGCAGTTGAAGATCGAGCAGTCGAAAGCCGTCGATACCGGCGGCCGCTACGTCTTCCAGCTGCGCAACGACAGCGACTGGGCCGACCAGCAGTTCCTTTCCCTGGAAATCGAAGCGCCGGAGGACATGCCCCAGGGCCTGGAGGTCCAGGCCAGCATCTGCCAGGCGGCGCCCGCCAAGGCCAGCCAGTCGGTGGCCGGGAGGTAAACGATGAAAACGTCCCACCTGATCCGTATCGCCCTGCCCGGTGCCCTCGCCGCGGCATTGCTCGCCAGCCAGGTCAGCCAGGCCGCCGACCTGGTACCCCCGCCCGGCTACTACGCGGCGGTCGGCGAGCGCAAGGGCAACGCCGGCAGCTGCCCCGCGGTGCCGCCGCCGTATACCGGCAGCCTGGTCTTCACCAGCAAGTACGAAGGCTCCGATTCGGCGCGGGCGACCCTCAACGTCAAGGCGGAGAAGACCTTCCGCTCGCAGATCAAGGACATCACCGACATGGAGCGCGGCGCCACCAAGCTGGTCACCCAGTACATGCGCAGCGGCCGCGACGGCGACCTGGCCTGCGCACTGAACTGGATGAGCGCCTGGGCCCGCGCCGGCGCCTTGCAGAGCGACGACTTCAACCACACCGGCAAGTCCATGCGCAAATGGGCGCTGGGCAGCCTCTCCGGCGCCTACATGCGCCTGAAGTTCTCCAGCTCGCGGCCGCTCGCGGCCCACGCCGAGCAGAGCCGGGAAATCGAGGACTGGTTCGCCCGGCTCGGCACCCAGGTAGTCCGCGACTGGAGCGGCCTGCCGCTGAAGAAGATCAACAACCATTCCTACTGGGCGGCCTGGTCGGTGATGTCCACCGCGGTGGTGACCAACCGCCGCGACCTCTTCGACTGGGCGGTGAGCGAGTTCAAGGTCGCCGCCAACCAGGTCGACGAGCAGGGCTTCCTGCCCAACGAACTCAAGCGCCGCCAGCGCGCCCTCGCCTACCACAACTATGCGCTGCCACCGCTGGCGATGATCGCCGCGTTCGCCCAGGTCAACGGCGTCGACCTGCGCCAGGAGAACCACGGCGCCCTGCAGCGCCTGGCCGAGCGGGTGATGAAGGGAGTCGACGACGAGGAAACCTTCGAGGAGAAGACCGGCGAGGACCAGGACATGACCGACCTCAAGGTCGACAACAAGTACGCCTGGCTGGAGCCCTACTGCGCCCTCTACCGCTGCGAGCCGAAGATGCTCGAGGCGAAGAAGGACCGCGAGCCGTTCAACAGTTTCCGCCTCGGCGGCGAAGTGACGCGGGTGTTCAGCCGCGAAGGGGGAAGTTGAGGGCGTGGCGGGAAGCGGGCGCACAGGCCGGGGGCCACGCGCCCCTCTACCCCGCTCGCCGACCAGGCGCCACACCCCGACCCATGCGCGACAGACGCGGGCGGGCGCAACACCTTAGGCAACACCACGGGGAGGAAAACGGCGGGTCGTCCCGCCTTTCCTCGAGCGCTCCAGGGCGCGGAAAGGCAGGGCCGACCTGAATGGTTGACGCTCTAGAGAGAGAGACGGCATGGTCTTTTCTTCAAACGTGTTCCTGTTCCTGTTCCTGCCGGTCTTTCTCGGCCTGTACTACCTGAGCGGCGAACGTTACCGGAACCTGCTGCTGCTGATCGCCAGCTACGTGTTCTACGCCTGGTGGCGGGTGGACTTCCTCCTGCTGTTCGCCGGGGTCACCGTCTTCAACTACTGGATCGGCCTGCGCATCGGCGCCGCCGGCGTACGCACCAGGGCCGCGCAACGCTGGCTGATCCTCGGCGTGGTGGTCGACCTCTGCGTGCTCGGGTACTTCAAGTACGCCAACTTCGGCGTCGACAGCCTCAACGAGATCATCACCTCGTTCGGCATGCAGCCGTTCGTGCTGACCCACATCCTGCTGCCGATCGGCATCTCCTTCTACACCTTCGAGTCGATCAGCTACATCATCGACGTCTACCGCGGCGATACCCCGGCGACCCACAACCTGATCGACTTCGCCGCCTTCGTCGCGATCTTCCCGCACCTGATCGCCGGCCCGGTGCTGCGCTTCAAGGACCTGGTCGACCAGTTCAACCACCGCACCCACACCGTCGACAAGTTCGCCGAAGGCTGCACCCGCTTCATGCAGGGCTTCGTCAAGAAGGTGTTCATCGCCGACACCCTGGCCGCCCTCGCCGACCACTGCTTCGCCCTGCAGAACCCGACCACCGGCGACGCCTGGCTCGGCGCCCTGGCCTACACCGCGCAGCTCTACTTCGACTTCTCCGGCTACAGCGACATGGCCATCGGCCTCGGCCTGATGATGGGCTTCCGCTTCATGGAGAACTTCAACCAGCCCTACATCAGCCAGTCGATCACCGAGTTCTGGCGGCGCTGGCACATCAGCCTGTCGACCTGGCTGCGCGACTACCTCTACATCAGCCTGGGCGGCAACCGCGGCAGCACCTTCCAGACCTACCGCAACCTGTTCCTGACCATGCTCCTCGGCGGCCTGTGGCACGGCGCCAACTTCACCTACATCATCTGGGGCGCCTGGCACGGCATGTGGCTGGCGATCGAGCGGGCCCTCGGAGTGAACGCCGCGCCGCGCGTGCTCAACCCTTTGAAGTGGGCGTTCACCTTCCTCCTGGTGGTGATCGGCTGGGTGATCTTCCGCGCCGAGAACCTGCAGGTCGCCTGGCGCATGTACGAAGCCATGTTCAGCTTCGGCACCTGGCAGCTCTCCGAACTGAACCGCGCCAGCCTCACCGGCCTGCAGGTCGGCACCCTGGTCCTGGCCTACCTGGTGCTGGCGTTCTTCGGCCTGCGCCAGTTCTACAACCAGCCATTGCAGACCAAGGCGCCCAAGGCCGCGGCGAACAGCGACGAAGTGGCCGCCGACGGCCCGGCCAGTGCCCAGCCGCGCGCCCCGCGCGAGGCCGCCGGCGACCCGGCGGCGATCGCCTACTCGCCGAGCGGCGCGCTGGTCTACCAGCCGAGCTGGCTCAGCCAGTTGCCCGTCCTGGCCACCCGCCTGGCGCTGCTCCTGCTGTTCGCCGCCTCGGTGCTGAAGCTCTCCGCGCAGAGCTACTCGCCATTCCTCTACTTCCAGTTCTGAGCGAGGCCCACGCCATGACACAGAGCATTTCCCGCCCCCTGCAATACGCCTATATCGCCGCCTTCGGCGGGCTGCTGCTGGGGCTCGCCGGATGGTCGCTGAAGAGCGTGCCGGGCTTCTCCGCCGCGGCCGATACGCCACTGCTCAACGGCAAGCTGGCGCACGCCTTCGAAGCCCACTACGACAAGGAATTCCCGATCAAGCGCCTGGGCACCAACCTCTGGGCCGCACTCGACTACACGCTGTTCCACGAAGGCCGCCCCGGCGTGGTGATCGGCAAGGACGGCTGGCTGTTCACCGACGAAGAGTTCAAGCCGGCACCGAGCGGCCAGCAACTGGAAGACAACTGGGCACTGGTACGCGGCGTGCAGCGGGAGCTGAACCGGCGCGGCGTCAAGCTGGTGCTCGCGGTGATCCCGGCCAAGGCCCGCCTGTATCCCGAGCACATCGGCCGCGAGCAGCCGGCCGCGCTGCACGACAGCCTCTACCAGGACTTCCTGGCCCGCGCCCGCGCCGCCGGCATCGACAGTCCCGACCTGCTCGGCAGCCTGCGCCAGGCCAAGGACAACGGCGCGGTGTTCCTGCGCACCGACACCCACTGGTCGCCGCTCGGCGCGGAAACCGTGGCCCAGCGCCTCGGCGCGGAGATCCGCGAGACGCACCTGCTGGATGTGCCGGCGCAGAACTTCGTCACCCGCGTCGGCGAAGAACGCACGCACAAGGGCGACCTGCTCAGCTTCCTGCCGCTGGACCCGCTGTTCGACGAACTGCTGCCGCGTCCGGAGCAGTTGCAGCAACGCACCACCGAAGCCGCGCCGGCACTGCCGGGCGGCCAGCAGTCCGGCGCGGGCGACGACCTCTTCGGCGATAGCCAGCAACCGCGCCTGGCGCTGGTCGGCACCAGCTACAGCGCCAACCCCAGGTGGAACTTCGAGGGCGCGCTGAAACAGGCGCTGTCCGCCGACCTGATCAATTACGCGAAGGAAGGCAAGGGCCCCCTCGAACCGATGCTGGAACTGCTGCAGGACGAAGGCTTCCGCAAGGACCCGCCGCAACTGCTGGTCTGGGAGTTTCCCGAGCGCTACCTGCCGATGGCCAGCGACCTCAGCCAGTTCGACGCCGACTGGGTCGCCCAGCTGAAGGCCAGCGGCGGCCGCGATGAGCGCCTGGCCGCCAGCCGCAACGATTGAACGAACACAGCCAAGGCTGTTTACCCACGGGGCCGAGCGCCCCGCTGAAGAAGAAGCAACGGAGGAATACCCATGAACCCGATGACCCGCCGCCACACCTGGAACCGCCTGGCCTGCGCACTTTCCCTCGGCGTCGCCGCATTCGCCGCGCAGGCCGACGAGGGCGCCCTGTACGGGCCCCAGGCACCCAAGGGCTCGGCCTTCGTCCGCGCCTACAACGCCGGCAACAGCGAACTCGACGTGTCGGTCGGCAGCACCAGCCTGAACGACGTCGCGCCGCTCGGTTCCAGCGACTTCAAGTTCCTCCCCCCCGGCAGCTACACCGCCCAGGTCGGCCAGCAGAGCCTGCCGGTCAAGCTCGACCCGGACAGCTACTACACCCTGGTCAGCCAGCCCGGCGGCAAGCCGCAGCTGGTGGCCGAGCCGCCGTTCAAGAACAAGCAGAAGGCGCTGGTACGGGTGCAGAACCTCAGCGGCTCGAAGCTGACCCTGAAGACCGCCGACGGCAAGACCGACGTGGTCAAGGACGTCGGCCCGCAAAGCCACGGCGACCGCGAGATCAACCCGGTGAAGGTGAACCTGGCGCTGTTCGACGGCAGCAAGAAGGTCAGCGACCTGAAGCCAGTCACCCTGGCCCGCGGCGAGGTGGTCTGCCTGTACGTCACCGGCAGCGGCGGCAAGCTCGCGCCGGTCTGGGTCAAGCGCCCGGTGAAGGCGGACTGAGACCGACCGGGAGAGGCTCGCCCCTCCCGGCATTCCACACAACAAGACCGGCCCGACACCGGCGCACCAACCGTCAGCGCTCCCGCAGAAGGAGCGCACTGGAGAGGTCACCCGGGGCTCCGTGGAGCCCGGTAACGAGATATCCCGCCGCGCGGCGGGATCCCTAGACAGACGCATCGCTTCAAGGAGAAACAACATGATCCCAGTAATCCTTTCCGGTGGCAGCGGCTCGCGACTCTGGCCTCTTTCCCGCAAGCAGTACCCCAAGCAGTTCCTCGCCCTCACCGGCGACGACACCCTGTTCCAGCAGACCATCAAGCGCCTGGCCTTCGACGGCATGCAGGCACCGCTGCTGGTGTGCAACAAGGAGCACCGCTTCATCGTCCAGGAACAGCTGGAGGCACAGAACCTGGCGAGCCAGGCGATCCTCCTCGAACCCTTCGGCCGCAACACGGCGCCGGCGGTGGCCATCGCCGCGATGAAACTGGTCGCCGAGGGCCGCGACGAACTGCTGCTGATCCTTCCCGCCGACCACGTGATCGAGGACCAGCGCGCCTTCCAGCAGGCCCTGGCGCTGGCCACCAACGCCGCCGAAAAGGGCGAGATGGTGCTCTTCGGCATTCCCGCCAGCCGCCCCGAGACCGGCTACGGCTACATCCGCGCGAGCGCCGATGCGCAACTGCCGGAAGGCGTCAGCCGGGTGCAGAGCTTCGTCGAGAAGCCCGACGAAGCCCGCGCCCGCGAGTTCGTCGCCGCCGGCGGCTACTACTGGAACAGCGGCATGTTCCTGTTCCGCGCCAGCCGCTACCTGGAAGAACTGAAGAAGCACGACGCCGACATCTACGACACCTGCCTGCTGGCCCTGGAGCGCAGCCAGCACGACGGCGACCTGGTGAACATCGACGCCGCCACCTTCGAATGCTGCCCGGACAACTCCATCGACTACGCGGTGATGGAGAAGACCTCACGCGCCTGCGTGGTGCCGCTGTCCGCCGGCTGGAACGATGTCGGCAGCTGGTCGTCGATCTGGGACGTGCACGCCAAGGACGCCAACGGCAACGTCACCAAGGGCGACGTGCTGGTCCACGACAGCCACAACTGCCTGGTGCACGGCAACGGCAAGCTGGTCTCGGTGATCGGCCTGGAGGACATCGTGGTGGTGGAAACCAAGGACGCCATGATGATCGCCCACAAGGACCGGGTGCAGGACGTCAAGCACGTGGTCAAGGACCTCGACGCCCAGGGCCGTAGCGAGACCCAGAACCACTGCGAGGTCTACCGCCCGTGGGGCTCCTACGACTCGGTGGACATGGGCGGCCGCTTCCAGGTCAAGCACATCACCGTGAAGCCCGGCGCGCGCCTCTCGCTGCAGATGCACCACCACCGCGCCGAGCACTGGATCGTGGTTTCCGGGACCGCCCAGGTGACCTGCGACGACAAGACCTTCCTGCTCACCGAGAACCAGTCGACCTACATCCCGATCGCCTCCGTGCACCGCCTGGCCAACCCCGGCAAGATCCCGCTGGAGATCATCGAGGTGCAGTCCGGCAGCTACCTCGGCGAGGACGACATCGAGCGCCTGGAAGACGTCTACGGGCGCACCGCAGAACCGGCCCTGCAAGTGGTCGCCGGCAGCCGCTGAAGCGTCGACCCGGCCCCCTGGCGGAGCGATCCGCCAGGGGGTTGTTTTTTTCCGACAACCTACGGGATTGACTTTCCCTGGCCCTCCCCATGTTTCCATGAAGTTTCCGGAATATTCACGGGGAGCGGACATCAAGTATTAATGAACCCTTAAAGAAACAGGACTCGGGTTATTAATAAAAGCCACTCAGAAAACACCCGAGATCCATTCCAACCAACCCTGCAAGCCCCTGAAAACGAGGCTTCCGGCTTTATCCTCCAGTTTCTTCGAGTTCGTTCAGTCTTCATTCAGCCGTTGTTAAGCGAGTCTTAACAAACGTTCAGGCAGCATTCAGCGACATATAAATAACCTCTTCGTACCGCCCTCCCAGTACCGAGGCTTCATTACATGTCACTGGACTTTCTGCCATTCTCCCGGCCAAGCATCGGCGAGGACGAAATCGCCGCCGTGGAGCAGGTCCTGCGTTCCGGCTGGATCACCACCGGGCCGAAGAACCAGGAGCTCGAACAGCGCTTCGCCGAACGCCTCGGCTGCCGCCACGCGGTGGCGCTATCCTCGGCCACCGGCGCCCTGCACGTCACCCTGCTGGCGCTGGGCATCGGCCCCGGCGACGAAGTGATCACGCCGTCGCTGACCTGGGTCTCCACCGCCAACGTCATCACCCTGCTCGGCGCCACCCCGGTGTTCGTCGACGTCGACCGCGACACCCTGATGTGTTCGGCGCAGGCAGTGGAAGCCGCCATCGGCCCGCGCACCCGCGCCATCGTGCCGGTTCACTACGCCGGCTCCACCCTGGATCTCGAAGGCCTGCGCACGGTCGCCGGGCGCCACGGCATCGCCCTGGTCGAGGACGCCGCCCACGCGGTCGGCAGCGAATACCGCGGGCGCCCGGTAGGCTCCCGCGGCACGGCGATCTTTTCCTTCCACGCGATCAAGAACCTGACCTGCGCCGAAGGCGCGATGTTCGTCAGCGACGACAGTGCCCTCGCCGAACGGGTCCGCCGCCTCAAGTTCCACGGCCTCGGGGTCGATGCCTACGACCGCCTGAGCCATGGACGCAAGCCGCAGGCGGAAGTGATCGAGCCCGGTTTCAAATACAACCTGGCCGACCTCAACGCCGCCCTCGCGCTGGTCCAGCTCAAGCGCCTGGACGCGCTCAACGCGCGCCGCCAGGCCCTCGCCGAACGCTACCTGGAGCGCCTCGCCGGCCTGCCGCTGGCGCCGCTCGGCCTGCCCGCGCACAAGCAGCGCCACGCCTGGCACCTGTTCATCCTGCGCATCGACGCCGAGGCCTGCGGCCTGGGCCGCGACGCCTTCATGGAAGCCCTGAAGGTGCGCGGCATCGGTAGCGGCATCCATTTCATCGCCAGTCACCTGCACCACTACTACCGCCAGCGCCAGCCGCGCCTGAGCCTGCCCAACAGCGAGTGGAACTCGGCCCGCCTGTGCTCCATCCCGCTGTTCCCCGACATGCGCGACGACGACATCGAGCGCGTCGCCCGCGCCATCGAGGAGATCCTGGAGAAACGTCGATGAAGCCCTATCCGATCGACCTGGTCTCGGTGGTGATCCCGGTCTACAACGAGGAAGCCAGCCTGCCCGAACTGCTGCGCCGCACCGAGGCCGCCTGCCTGGAGCTGGGCCGCGCCTTCGAGATCGTGCTGGTCGACGACGGCAGCCGCGACCGCTCCGCGGAACTCTTGCAGGCCGCCGCCGAACGCGACGGCAGCGCCGTGGTGGCGGTGATCCTCAACCGCAACTACGGCCAGCACGCGGCGATCCTCGCCGGCTTCGAACAGTCCCGTGGCGACCTGGTGATCACCCTCGATGCCGACCTGCAGAACCCGCCGGAGGAAATCCCGCGCCTGGTGGAGCGCGCCGCGCAGGGCTACGACGTGGTCGGCAGCATCCGCGCCGAGCGCCAGGACTCGGCCTGGCGGCGCTGGCCTTCGCGCCTGGTGAACCTGGCGGTGCAGCGCTCCACCGGGGTCGCCATGCACGACTACGGCTGCATGCTGCGCGCCTACCGGCGCAGCATCGTCGAAGCGATGCTGGCCTGCCGCGAACGCAGTACCTTCATCCCGATCCTGGCCAACGGCTTCGCCCGGCATACCTGCGAGATCCGCGTCGCCCACGCCGAGCGCGCCCACGGCGAATCGAAATACAGCGCGATGCGCCTGCTCAACCTGATGTTCGACCTGGTCACCTGCATGACCACCACGCCGCTGCGCCTGCTCAGCCTGGTCGGCGGCGGCATGGCCCTGGCCGGCTTCCTCTTCGCCCTGTTCCTCCTCGTGCTGCGCCTGGCCTTCGGCGCCGCCTGGGCCGGCAACGGCCTGTTCGTGCTGTTCGCCGTGCTGTTCATGTTCAGCGGCGTGCAGTTGCTCGGCATGGGCCTGCTCGGCGAGTACCTCGGGCGCATGTACAGCGACGTGCGCGCGCGGCCGCGCTTCTTCATCGAGCGCGTGGTCCGCGCAACGCCCTCCGCGCTTCCCTCGGCCCTGCAGCGGGTCGGTTTCACCTCTTCATCCAGCGAGCCTTCCACGCCATGACCTCGAAAGCCGTCGTCTTCGCCTACCACGACATCGGTTGCACCGGTATCGAAGCCCTGCTCAATGCCGGCTACGAGATCGCCGCCGTCTTCACCCATGCCGACGACCCACGGGAAAACACCTTCTACGCCTCGGTCGCACGCCTCTGCGCCGAGCGCGGCATTCCGCTGCACGCGCCCGAGGACTTGAACCATCCGCTGTGGCTGGAGCGCATCCGCCAACTGCGCCCGGACTTCCTGTTCTCCTTCTACTACCGCCGCCTGCTCGGCGCCGAGCTGCTCGCCTGCGCCGCACGCGGCGCCTACAACCTGCACGGTTCGCTGCTGCCGCGCTACCGCGGACGCGCCCCGGCGAACTGGGTGCTGGTCAACGGCGAAACGCAGACCGGGGTGACCCTGCATCGCATGATCGAGCGCGCCGACGCCGGGCCGATCCTCGCCCAGCAGGCCGTCGCCATCGACCCCGAGGACACCGCCCTGAGCCTGCACGGCAAGCTGCGCAAGGCCGCCGGCGCCCTGCTGCGCGACAGCCTGCCGCTGCTCGCCCTCGGCGTGCTGCCGGAAGTCGAGCAGGACGAGAGCCAGGCCAGCCACTTCGGCCGGCGCACCCCGGCGGACGGCCTGCTCGACTGGCACAGGCCGGCACGGCAGTTGTACGACCTGGTGCGCGCGGTGACCCAGCCCTACCCTGGCGCCTTCTGCCAGGTCGGCGAACAGAAGCTGATCGTCTGGAGCGCCGAGGTGGTCGCCGGCAACCACGGCCGCGAGCCGGGCAGCGTACTGTCCTGCGACCCGCTGCGGATCGCCTGCGGCGAGGACTCGCTGGTGCTGCGCTTCGGCCAGCGCGGCGAGCGCGGCCTGTACCTGGCCGGCACGCAACTGGCCACCGAGCTGGGCCTGGTCGAGGGCGCGCGCCTGCGTGGCGCGGCGTCCGGCCCGCAGCGCCGCACGCGGGTGCTGATCCTCGGGGTCAACGGCTTCATCGGCAACCACCTGTCCGAACGCCTGCTGCGCGACGGTCGCTACGAGGTCCACGGCATGGACATCGGCTCCGACGCCATCGAACGGCTCAAGGCCGACCCGCATTTCCACTTCGTCGAAGGCGACATCGGCATCCATTCGGAGTGGCTCGAATACCATGTGAAGAAATGCGACGTGATCCTGCCGCTGGTGGCCATCGCCACGCCCATCGAGTACACGCGCAACCCGCTGCGGGTGTTCGAACTGGACTTCGAGGAAAACCTGCGGATCGTCCGCTACTGCGTGAAATACGGCAAACGCGTGGTGTTCCCTTCCACCTCCGAGGTCTACGGCATGTGCCAGGACCCGGACTTCGACGAAGACCGCTCGAACCTGGTGGTCGGGCCGATCAACAAGCAGCGCTGGATCTACTCGGTGTCCAAGCAGTTGCTCGACCGGGTGATCTGGGCCTACGGCCAGCAGGGCCTGCGCTTCACCCTGTTCCGTCCGTTCAACTGGATGGGCCCGCGCCTGGACCGCCTGGATTCGGCGCGGATCGGCAGCTCGCGGGCGATCACCCAGCTCATCCTGCACCTGGTCGAAGGCACGCCGATCCGCCTGGTCGACGGCGGCGCGCAGAAGCGCTGCTTCACCGACGTCGACGACGGCATCGAGGCCCTCGCGCGGATCATCGACAACCGCGACGGCCGCTGCGACGGGCAGATCGTCAACATCGGCAACCCGGACAACGAGGCGAGCATCCGCCAGCTCGGCGAGGAACTGCTGCGCCAGTTCGAGGCCCACCCGCTGCGCGCGCAGTTCCCGCCCTTCGCCGGCTTCCGCGAGGTGGAGAGCCGCAGCTTCTACGGCGACGGCTACCAGGACGTGGCCCACCGCAAGCCGAGCATCGACAACGCCCGGCGCCTGCTCGACTGGCAGCCCACCATCGAACTGCGCGAGACCATCGGCAAGACCCTCGACTTCTTCCTCCACGAAGCGCTCCGCGAGCGCGAGGCACAGGCGTGATCCAGGCCGGCCTGCGCATCGACGTCGACACCTTCCGCGGCACCCGCGACGGGGTGCCGCGGCTGCTCGAGCTGCTCGACGAAGCCGGGCTGAAGGCGACCTTCTTCTTCAGCGTCGGCCCGGACAACATGGGCCGCCACCTCTGGCGCCTGGCGCGCCCGGCGTTCTTCTGGAAGATGCTCCGCTCGCGCGCCGCCAGCCTGTATGGCTGGGACATCCTGCTGGCCGGCACCGCCTGGCCGGGCAAGCCGATCGGCCGCGAACTCGGCCCGCTGATGCGGCGGACCCAGGCCGCCGGCCACGAGGTCGGCCTGCACGCCTGGGACCACCATGCCTGGCAGACCCACGCCGGCGTCTGGAGCGTGCAGCAGCTCGGCGAGCAGATCCGCCGCGGCAGCGATTGCCTGGCGGACATCCTCGGCCAGCCGGTGCGTTGTTCCGCCGCCGCCGGTTGGCGCGCCGACGGCCGGGTGGTCGAGGCCAAGCAGCCCTTCGGCTTCCGCTACAACAGCGACTGCCGCGGACGCGGCGCGTTCCGCCCGCGCCTGGCCGACGGCAGCCCTGGCATCCCGCAGGTGCCGGTGAACCTGCCGACCTTCGACGAGGTGGTCGGTCCCGGCCTGCCGCGCGAGGCCTACAACGACTTCATCCTGGAACGCTTCGCCGCTGGCCGCGACAACGTCTACACCATCCACGCCGAGGTCGAGGGGCTGCTCCTCGCCCCGGCGTTCCGCGAACTGCTGCGGCGCGCCGAACGGCGCGGCATCCGCTTCCGCCCGTTGGGCGAACTGCTGCCGGACGATCCGCGCAGCCTGCCGCTGGCCGAACTGGTGCGCGGTCGCCTGGCCGGCCGCGAGGGCTGGCTGGGAGTGCGCCAGCCATGAGCCGCCGCCAGACCTGTTCGCTGCTGCTGATCGCCTTCGGCCTGTTCTACCTGGTTCCATTGAGCAACCATGGCCTGTGGATTCCCGACGAGACCCGCTACGCGCAGATCAGCCAGGCGATGCTGCTGGGCGGCGACTGGGTGTCGCCGCACTTCCTCGGCCTGCGCTACTTCGAGAAGCCGGTCGCCGGCTACTGGATGATCGCCCTCGGCCAGGCGGTCTTCGGCGAAAACCTGTTCGGCGTGCGCATCGCCTCGGTCGTCGCCACCGCCCTCAGCGTCCTGCTCGCCTACCTGCTGGCCCGCCGCCTGTGGCGCGACCCACGCACCAGCCTGGCGTGCGCGCTGCTTTACGCCAGCTTCGGCTTGATCGCCGGGCAGTCCGGCTATGCCAACCTCGACCCGCAATTCACCTTCTGGGTCAACCTGAGCCTGGTGGCGCTGTGGCATGCCCTCGACGCGGGGAGCCGCCGCGCGCGCCTGCTCGGCTGGACCCTGCTCGGCCTCGCCTGCGGCATGGGCTTCCTGACCAAGGGCTTCCTCGCCTGGCTGCTGCCGGTGCTGGTCGCCCTGCCCTACATGCTCTGGCAGCGGCGCTGGCGCGAGCTGCTTGGCTACGGCGCGCTGGCGGTGCTGGCGGCGCTGCTCGTCTGCCTGCCCTGGGCGCTCGCCGTGCATGCGCGGGAAGCGGACTACTGGCGGTTCTTCTTCTGGCACGAACACATCCGCCGCTTCGCCGGCGAAGACGCCCAGCACTCTCGCCCGTGGTGGTTCTACCTGCCGTTGCTGGCGGTCTCCTGCCTGCCCTGGAGCGGCCTGCTGCCGAGCGCGCTGCGCCAGGCCTGGCACGAGCGGCGCCAGGCGCCGGTGGTCTTCCTGGCGCTATGGCTGCTGTTGCCGCTGGCGTTCTTCAGCCTGAGCCGGGGCAAGCTGCCGACCTACATCATGCCCTGCCTGCTGCCGCTGGCACTGCTCATGGGCCACGTCCTGGTGCAGCGGCTGCGCCTGGGGAACAGCGTCGCGCTGCGCGGCAACGGGCTGCTCAACCTGGGCCTGGCGCTCCTCGCGCTGGCGGCCCTGGCCTACCTGCAACTGCGCAAGCCGGTGTACCAGGAAGAACCCTTCGAGCTGTTCCTGGTCCTGCTGGTGATCGGCGCCTGGGCCGCCGCCGGCCTCGCCCAGTGGCGCTACCCGCTACGCGCCTGGGCCGCGCCGCTGCTGGCGAGCTGGGTGCTGATCGCGCTGCTGCCGGCAGCGATGCCCAACCATGTGGTGCAGAACAAGACCCCCGACCTGTTCGTCGCCGAACACCTCGACGAACTGACCGGCGCCCGCCATCTGCTGAGCAACGACCTCGGCGCCGCCTCGGCCCTCGCCTGGCGCCTGCGTCGTAGCGACGTGACGCTCTACGACAAGCGCGGCGAGCTGAAGTACGGCCTCTCCTACCCCGAGCACAGCCAGCGCAGCGTGCCCTTGGCAGACATCCGCCAGTGGCTCTGGCAGGCACGCCAGGACGGCTCGGTTGCCGTGCTGCTGCGGATCAACAGCGCCAGCGACCGCTACCAGCTGGCGCTGTTGCCGGGCGACGGCGAACGCTACCGGAACGGCAACCTGGTCCTGGCGATCCTGCCGCAGGTGCGCCCATGAGCGCCGCGCTGCTGCTCGCCACCCTGCTCATGACCGGCCTCGGCCAGGTTGCGCAGAAGCTCACCGTGGAGCACTGGCGCCTGGTCGCCGCCGACGGCTGGACGGCGCGCCTGCGCAGTCCGTGGCCGTGGCTGGCGCTGCTCGCCCTCGGGCTCGGCCTGCTCTGCTGGCTGCTGCTCCTGCAACGGGTGGAAGTCGGCAGCGCCTATCCGATGCTGGCGCTGAACTTCGTCCTGGTCACCCTGGCGGCACGCTTCGTCTTCGATGAGCCGGTGGATCGCCGCCACCTCGCCGGCCTGTTGCTGATCGTCGCCGGCGTGGCCCTGCTCGGGAGGAGCGCATGAACGCGCTACGCGGCTGGCTGGCGGCGCTGGGCAGCATGCTGCTGGCCAGCGCCGCCCAGCTCGGCATGCGCTGGGGCATGAGCCGCCTGCCGCTACCGGAAGCCTGGGCCGGGCAAACGCCGGAGCGCGCCGCGCTGCTCGCGGTAGCCCTGGCGGTGGCAGCCTACGCCGCCTCCCTGCTGTGCTGGCTGGCCGCCCTGCGCCACCTGCCGCTGGGCCGCGCCTACAGCCTGTTGAGCGCCAGCTACGCGCTGGTCTACCTGCTGGCGGCGAGCCTGCCGGCGTTCGATGAAACCTTCAGTACCAGCAAGACCCTGGGCGTAGGCCTGGTGGTGCTCGGCGTGTTGACCGTCAACGCCCGCCGCACCGCTGCCGCGCCCGCGCATCATCCGTCGAGGAAAGCACCATGAAGATCAGCGTATTCGGCAGTGGCTATGTAGGACTGGTGCAGGCCGCCGTCCTCGCCGAAGTGGGCCACGATGTACTGTGCATGGACATCGACCGGAACAAGGTCGAACGCCTCGCGCAGGGCCTCGCCAGCATCTACGAACCCGGGCTCGACGCCTTGCTGCGCGAAGGCCTGGACAGCGGCCGCCTGCGTTTCAGCAGCGATGCGCGCCTGGCCGTGGAACACGGCCGGGTGCAGTTCATCGCGGTCGGCACCCCGCCTGGCGAGGACGGCGCGGCCGATCTCGGCGCGGTCTTCGCGGTGGCCGATGCCATCGCCGAGCATCGCCGCAAGCCCGTCATCGTGGTGGAGAAATCGACCGTCCCGGTAGGCACCGGCGACCGCCTGCGCGCGCACATCGAGCGGCGCCTGGAAGCCGACGGACGCGAGCTGGAATTCGAGATCGTCTCCAACCCGGAATTCCTCAAGGAAGGCTCCGCCGTCGCCGACTGCCGGCGCCCGGACCGCATCGTGGTCGGCTGCGACAACGAAGAGGTGCGCCAGGTGATGCGCGAACTCTACGAGCCGTTCAACCGCAACCACGACCGCATGCTGTTCATGGGCCTGCGCAGCGCCGAACTGACCAAGTACGCGGCGAACGGCATGCTGGCGACCAAGATCAGCTTCATCAACCAGATCGCCGAACTGGCCGAACACCTCGGTGCCGACATCGAGGCGGTGCGCCAGGGCATCGGCGCCGACCCGCGGATCGGCTACCACTTCATCTACCCCGGCTGCGGCTACGGCGGCTCCTGCTTCCCCAAGGACATGCGCGCGCTGATCCACAGCGCCGAGCAGGCGCATTGCTCCAGCGACCTGTTGCAGGCAGTGGAAGCGATCAACCGGCGGCAGAAGCTCAAGTTGTTCGAACGCATCCGGGTGTTCTACGACGGCGACCTGCGCGGCAAGACCTTCGCCCTCTGGGGCCTGGCCTTCAAGCCGAACACCGACGACATGCGCGACGCGCCCAGCCGCGAACTGATGGAAGCGCTCTGGCGCCACGGCGCGCAGGTGCGCGCCTACGATCCCGAAGCCATGCAGGAAACCCAGCGGCTCTATGGCCACGACGAACGCCTGAGCCTGATGGGCACCCCCGAGGCGACCCTGGGAGGCGCCGATGCGCTGGTCATCTGCACCGAGTGGCAGCAATTCAAGGCACCGGATTTCGAGCTGCTCAAGGAGCGCCTGAAGGCCCCGGTGATCTTCGACGGGCGCAACCTCTACGACCCCGAGCGCATGGCCCGCCACGGCTTCCACTACTACCCGATGGGACGCGGGCAGTCCTGCTCGTTGCCGATCAACGAGGCCAGCCTCGCACAGGAAGATGGCATGCGCCTGTTGCGCCAGGCCTGAGGCCGCCCCAGGTCGGATCGACCGCTGGGGCGAATAACCGCTTGCGGTTATCCGCCGGTTCTCCGGAGTCTCGGCGGATAACGCCTGCGGCGTTATTCGCCCTACCCTCTGCCACGTAGCTCAGGTGGCGTAGGGCGCATGACCGCCTCGCGGCTATCCGCCAGCCGCCGGCTCCCGCGAGGACGAGGTCCCCAACGCCAGTCCCGGCTCGGCGCCGCGCTTGAGCACGGCGTAGAGCAGCCCGGTAAGCAGGCTGCCGGCGACGATCGCCAGCAGGTACGCCAGGGCGTGGTTGATCGCGTTGGGCACCAGCATCACGAACAACCCGCCGTGAGGCGCCTGCAACTTGCAGCCGAAATACATCGACAGGGCGCCGGTCAGCGCGCCGCCGGCGATGCTCGCCGGGATCACCCGCAACGGGTCCTTGGCGGCGAACGGGATGGCGCCTTCGGAGATGAAGCACAGCCCCAGCACCGAGGCTGCCTTGCCGGCCTGCCGCTCGCTCTCGGCGAACTTGCGCCGCGCCAGCAGGGTCGCCAGGCCCATGCCGATCGGCGGCACCATGCCCGCCGCCATCACCGCCGCCATCGGCGCGTAGCTGTGCGACGAGAGCAGGCCGACGGAAAAGGCGTAGGCGGCCTTGTTGACCGGTCCGCCGAGGTCGACGCACATCATCCCGCCGAGCAGCAGGCCGAGGAGGATGGCATTGGAGGTACCCATGCCGTCGAGGAACCCGGTCAGTGCCGCGAGCATCCCGGCCACCGGCTTGCCGACCACGTAGAGCATCAGCAGGCCGGTGACCAGGCTGGCCAGCAACGGGATGACCAGGATCGGCTTCAGCGCTTCCAGGCTCGCCGGCAGCCTCAGCCCGTGGCTGATGGCCCGCGCCGCATAGCCGGCGATGAAGCCGGCGACTATCCCGCCGATGAACCCGGCGCCGAGGGTCCCGGCGAGCAGGCCGCCGAGCATGCCCGGCGCCAGGCCCGGGCGGTCGGCGATGGAATAGGCGATGTAGCCGGCGAGCATCGGCACCATCAGGACGAAAGCCGTGTCGCCGACCGTCCTCAGCACCGCCGCCAGGCTGCCCGGCTGCTTGTAGGCATCGATGCCGAAGGCCAGCGACAGGGCGATCAGCAGGCCGCCCGCGACCACCATCGGCAACATGAACGACACCCCGGTCAGCAGGTGCTTGTACACCCCGCGCTTCTCGTCCCTGGCGACCACCGCGCTGGCTGCGCCCGCGCTCTCGACCTGCCCTTCCGCCAGCGCCCGCTCGAGCGTCGCGCGGGCCTGCTTGAGGGCCACGCCGGTGCCGCAACGGTAGATCTTCTTGCCGGCGAAACGGGCCGTGTCCACGTCGATGTCGGCGGCCAGCAGGACCACGTCGGCGGCGGCGATGTCCGCCGGGTCGAGCGGGTTGCGCGCGCCGACCGAGCCCTGGGTCTCGACCTGCAACGCGAAGCCCAGTTGCCCCGCCGCGAGCTGCAACGCCTCGGCGGCCATGAAGGTGTGCGCCACGCCGGTCGGACAGGCGGTCACCGCGACGATCCGCGGTGCCGCTCCGGCCTCCGGCGCAACCAGGCCGGCCTCGTCCCCGGCGACCTCCACGCTCGCCAGGGCGGCGGCCCGCTGGAGGAAGGCGCGCGGATCGGCCAGCGCCTCGGCGGGACGCGCGCGATACACCGGCTTGCCGACGAAACGCGCCGCCGCCAGCGGCTCGACGCCGACCAGCAGGACCCAGTCGGCTTCGGCGATCTGTTCGGCGCTCAGTTCGCCCTCGGGCCTCGACCCGGCATTCGCCTCGACGCAGGTTTCCCAGCCCAGGCGCTCGGCGGCGCCCCGCAGCAGGCGCGCGGCGAGCACGCTGGTGACCTGTCCGCCAGGGCAGGCGGTGACGATCGCTAGTTTCATCTCAGGCCTCCTCGACCAATGGCTGCACCACGACGCCCGCTTCGATCCGCGCCAGGCGCTGCGGATCGCCGATGCCGAACTCGAACTGGGTCACCGCCAGGCTGGCGATGGCGGTGGCCTGACGCAGCACCCGCTCGGCCGGCCAGCCGCTGGCCAGGCCGTGCAGCATGCCGGCCAGCAGGGAATCGCCGGCGCCCACCGTGCTGGCCACTTCCACCGCCGGCGGCCGCGCCTGCCAGGCACCCTCGGCGGCGAACCAGTTGACCCCCGCGGCGCCCTGGGAAATCACCACCTGGCCTACCCCGTCCTGGCGCAGGCGTTCGGCCGCCTGGCGCTGTGCGGCCAGGTCGTCCATCGGCGCCGAGCAGAGGTCGGCCAGTTCCTCGAGGTTAGGCTTGATCATCCACGGCGCAGCCTTCACACCTTCGCGCAGGGCCGCGCCACTGCTGTCGAAGGCGACCTTCAGGCCGAGGCGCCGCAAGCGCCGCAGCAGTTCGCCCAGCCATTCCGGCTCGACCCCGCGCGGCAGGCTGCCGGCGACCACCGCCAGCTCGTGCTCCCCGGCAAGCCGGTCGAGGCGTTCGAGCAACGCCGCCTGGGCTCGCTCGTCGGCCTCCGGGCCCGGCCCGTTGAGGTCGCTGACGCGCCCGCCGCGCTCGGCCAGCTTGATGTTGCTGCGGGTTTCGCCCGGCACCCGGACGAACGCATCGGCGAAGCCACGACGCTGGAACATGGCGGTGAACGGCGGCTGGTTGTCTTCGCCGAGGAAGCCGCTGACCGTCAACCGATGGCCGAGGTCGGCAAGCACCTGGGCGACGTTCAGACCCTTGCCGGCGGCCTGGGTCAGCACCGCCTCGCTGCGGTTAACCGCCCCCAGTTCCAGCTGGCGCAGGCGCACGGTGAGGTCCAGCGCCGGGTTCAGGGTAATCGTCAGGATCCGCGCCATTACTGCACCTCCGCTTCCACCAGGGCCCGGACCTCGGCGGCGCTCGCCAGGCCCAGGGCTTTGCGGGCCAGGCCGCGCGCAGCGACCAGCTGCAGTTCGCGCACGCCGGCCTTGACCAGGGCGATGCTGCGCGCCGAGACGCTCAGCTCGTCCACTCCCAGGCCGACCAGCAGCGGCAACGCCAGCGGGTCGGCCGCCAGTTCGCCGCAGACGCCGACCCACTTGCCCTCGGCGTGGGCGGCGCGGACGGTCATGTCGATCAGTTGCAGCACCGCCGGATGCAGACCGTCGGCCTGGGCCGAAAGACTCGGGTGGCCGCGATCGATAGCCAGGGTGTACTGGGTCAGGTCGTTGGTGCCGACGCTGAAGAAGTCCACCTCGCGGGCCAGCACCGGCGCGAGCAACGCCGCAGAGGGCACCTCGACCATGATCCCCAGTTGCAGGTCGGCCAGCGGGATTTCCTCGCGCAGGCGCAGCGCCAGGTCACGCGCCTGGCGCCATTCGTCGAGGCTGCCGACCATCGGGAACATCACCCGCAGCGGCCGCTCCCCGGCGGCGCGGAACAGCGCGCGCAACTGGGTCTCGAGGATCTGCGGTCGCTGCAGGGTCAAGCGGATACCGCGCAGGCCCAGATAGGGATTCTCTTCGTGGGGAATCGGCCAGTACGGCAGCGGCTTGTCCCCGCCGACATCCAGGGTCCGCGCCACCAGCGGACGTCCGTCGAGGGCGTCGAGCACCCGACGGTATTCCGCTTCCTGGGTCGCCAGGTCCGGCGCGCGGGCGTTGTTCATGAAGACGAACTCGGTGCGCAGCAGGCCAACGCCCTCGGCGCCCAGCTCCACCGCGCGCGCGGCGCCGGCGGTGTCGCCAAGGTTGGCGCAGACTTCCACCGCGTGGCCATCGCGGGTCCGCGCAGGCTCCAGCCGCTGCGCGTCGGCGCGGGCCTGGCGCTGCTGGCGGGCGTCGCGCTCGGCGGCGGCCTGCTGCAACTGTTCGGTGCTCGGCGCCACCTGCAGCCAGCCGTGCTCGCCATCCAGCAGCAGTGCCGTGCCCGGCTCCAGGCCGAGCACCGCCGCGCCGGCGCCGACCAATGCCGGAATGCCGAGGGCGCGGGCGATGATCGCGCTGTGCGAAGTGGCGCCGCCGCGCGCCGTGAGGATGCCGGCGACCCGCTGGGCGTCGAGGCGGGCGACATCGGAGGGGCCGACCTCGTCCATCACCAGGATGTACGGCTGCTCCGGCTCGCGCGGCGCCTCCACCCCGCAGAGCCTGGCCAGCACCCGCCGGCCGAGGTCGCGGAGGTCGGCGGCGCGCTCGGCGAGCAGCGCGTCGTGCAGCGCCTCCTGTTGCGCCGCGCTGTCTTCCACCACCCGACTCCAGGCCGCTTCGGCGCTTTCGCCGCGATTCAGGCGCAGTTGCACCTGCTCGGCCAGTTCCGGATCGTCGAGCATCTCCCGGTGGGTGACGAAAATCTCGCGGATCGCCTTCACCGTGCTGCGTTCGACCAGGCCGACGATCTCCTCGTCCACCGCCCGCTTGGCCCGCAGCAGGCGCTCGCGTTCATGGGCCGGCGACTCGCCGCGCGGCTGGAACTCGAAGCGCTGCGCCACCTGGACATGCGCCGGACCACTGGCGATGCCCGGCGACGCGGCGATTGCCTGCAGGCGCTCGCCGGCGCGCAGCGGCGCCGGCCGGGCATCCTCTTCCGCCTCGCCGACGGCATCGGGCAAGGCCTCCTCCGCCAGCGCTTCGACCTCCTCGCCGAGCCCCTCGCGCACCGCGGCCAGCAAGGCTGGCAGCGCGTCCTCGGCGATCGCCGGCTCGGCGCTGAACTCCAGCGTCTGGCCGCGTCGCGCGCCGAGGGCGAGCAGCTTGCTCAGGCTCTTCGCCGAGACGGGGGCCGCCTCGCTGTCGGCCAGGCGTACCCGGATCTCGCCGGCGAAGCCCTTGGCCAGCTGCGCCAGCGCCTGCGCCGGGCGGGCATGCAGGCCATGCGGGTTGGCCAGGACTGCTCGCGCGCTGGGCCAGTCCGGCGGCAGCTCGCCACCGAGCGCCGCGAGTACGCTGCGGCTGCTGGTGGCGCGCACCAGCTCGGCGCCACGCCCTTCCAGCAACAGGTCGCACAGGCGTTCGAGCAGCGCCTGGTGCGCTTCGCCCAGGCTGGCCAGGCAGAACAGCCCGGTGACCAGTTGCCCCTGGTGCTGCAACGGTTGCGCCGGAGTGACGAAGGCCAGCCCGGGGCGCTTCACCAATTGTTCGCTGTGCAACCAGCACAGCCCGTCGCCCAGCGGCAACGGTTCGGTCTGCTGGAGCACGGCGGCGAAGCCGTTCTCCACGCAGCCGGCCTTCTTCAACAGGCGCGCGCCGAGCCAGGCCAGTTCGTCGAGGTCCTCGGCGTTCTGGCCGAGGCCGACCAGTTGTGCGTCCAGCGCCAGTTCCTGCGGCGCGCCCTGCAACAGGCCGAGGACTTCCTCGGCGCTGGCGGCCGCGCTCAGCGCCGGTCCCAGGTCGGCCTCGCCGAGGGCGCGGGTGAGCAATTGCAGGAGCTGCAGGTGTTCGTCGGACTTCGCCGCGATGCCGATGGCCAGGTAGACCTGCTGGCCATCGCCCCAGTCCACTCCCTCGGGGAATTGCAGCAGGCGCACACCGGTGCTGAAGACCAGCTCGCGGGTATCCGGGGTCCCATGGGGTATGGCGATGCCCTGGCCGAGGTAGGTGGAGCCTTGTGCCTCGCGCGCCTTCAGGCCCTCGGCATAGCCGGGCGCGGCCAGGCCGTCGGCGACCAGCGCCGCGCCGAGCAGGCGCAGGGCTTCGGCCTTGTCCGCGGCGCGCTGGCCCATGCGGATCTGCCGGGTATCGAGTTCGAGCATGGAAACCTCCTCAGGAGCGAACGGCTCCCCGTCTCACGTCCGGATCGTCCCGCCGCGCCGAGGCGCGGGCGCGGGATGTGCCGGCGGTAGCGGAAAGCGGCTCGCGGGAGCCTTCCGTACAGCCTGGGGCGGTGATCCGCTTGTTGTCATTGACCTGCCATAGCGTAGGCGGCGCCGCGTTCGGGCTGCGCGAGGCAGCCTGGGGCAGGGGGCGCCGGCTTCGCCGGAATCTTTTGCTGAATCGATTCACTTAATTAAATTGGCACGTTACCCGATAATGATTGATCCTTGAAGCCCAACTTGTCGTCGCCTCCAGTAGAGATCGGTTTGAAACTCAGTGATATCGCCCGCCTGGCCGGGGTCTCGGTGACCACCGCCAGCTACGTCATCAATGGCAAGGCCGCCCAGCGGCGCATCAGCGCCGCCACCGTCGAGCGCGTGCTTGCCGTGGTCGAGGAACACGGCTACCAGCCGGACCAGCAGGCCGCCGGCCTGCGCCGCGGGCAGACCCGCACCCTCGGCTTCATCCTCCCGGACCTGGAAAACCCCAGCTACGCCCGCCTCGCCAAGCAACTCGAACAAGGCGCCCGGGCGCGCGGCTACCAGTTGCTGATCGCCTGCTCCGACGACGAGCCGGAGACCGAGCGCCAGGTGGTCAACCTGTTCCGCGCGCGCCGCTGCGACGCGCTGATCGTCGCCAGTTGCCTGCCGGCCGGGGATGATACCCATGCCCGGCTGGTCGCCGAAGGCCTGCCGGTGGTGGCCATCGACCGCCAGCTCGACCCGCAGCGCTTCGCCTCGGTGATCAGCGACGACCAGGACGCCGCGCGCCGCCTCACCGAAACCCTGTTGCAACCGGCGCCGCGCCATATCGCCCTGCTCGGCGCGCGGGCGGACCTGATCATCAGCCACGACCGCGCCGCCGGCTTCCGCCAGGCGCTGAAGGACTTCCGCGGCGAGGTCATCGTCGAGCATGCCGAGGTGTTCAGCCGCGAGTGCGGACGCCGCCTCATGGAACAGTTGCTCGAACGCCTGGGCTACCTGCCCGACGCCCTGGTGACCACTGCCTATGTACTCCTCGAAGGCGTCTTCGACGTGTTCCAGGCGCGCGCCGACGGTTGGCCCGAGAGCTTGCGGGTGGCGACCTTCGGCGACACCCAGTTGCTCGACTTCGTGCCGCTGAAGGTCAACTCGATCTACCAGCAGCATGCGTTGATCGCCGCCAACGCCCTCGAACTGGCGCTCCGCGCGGTCGAGGAGAACGATTACCGGCCGGGCCTGCACGCCGTCCCCCGGCAACTCAAGCTGCGCAACTGAGCCGCCGCCATGCGCCTGGTCGACACCCACAACCACCTCGACTTCCCGGACTTCGACGCCGACCGCGCCGCGCTGCTGCAACGCAGCCGCGCGCTGGGCGTCGAGCGCCAGGTGGTGCTCGGCGTCTACCGCGAGAACTGGCAACGGGTCTGGGACCTGGCGCAGGCCGAGGATGGCCTGTACGCGGCGCTCGGCCTGCACCCCGTCTACCTGGCACGGCACCGCCCGCAGCACCTGGACGACCTGCGCCAGTGGCTGCAACGCCTGCGCGGCGAAACCAAGCTCTGCGCGGTCGGCGAGATCGGCCTGGACTACTACCTGGAACATCTCGACCGCGACGCCCAGCAGGCGCTGTTCGAGGCCCAACTGCGGCTGGCCGCGGAATTCCGCCTGCCGGCGCTGATCCACGTGCGCCGCGCCCACGCGGCGACCATCGCCACCCTCAAGCGCATCCGCCTGGAGCGCCGTGGCATCATCCATGCCTTCGCCGGCAGCCGCGAGGAAGCCCGCGAGTACCTCAAGCTCGGCTTCCGCCTCGGCCTCGGCGGCGCGCCGACCTGGCCGCAGGCCAACCGCCTGCGCAAAGTGGCGGCGGAGCTGCCGGCCGACGCCATCGTGCTGGAAACCGATGCGCCGGACATGGCGCCATCGATGCACCCCGGCCAGCGCAACAGTCCGGAGCACCTGCCGGACATCTGCCGCGCCCTCGCCAAGCTGCGCGGGGTCGACGCCGAGGAACTGGCGGCGAGCAGCAGCCGCAACGCCGCCGAGCTGTTCGGCTGGGACTGATCAAGCGTCGCGCAGGAGTTAAACATCCCAGTTGCGCCCTTACCATTGCTGCAGCGCCAGGGCCTCGCACAGGCGCTCGTGGGGGACGATAGCTAGCAAAGACAAGATCGTACGCTAAGCGTGCAGCCTGCCAGTGAGGCCCTAGAGGTAGCAGGCGAGGCGTCAGAAAATGCATGGATAAACCCTACCCTGACATTGCCCAGCCGCTCTGACGCCCAGTTAGGGCGTAGCCCAATTTGACATCGCGAGAACTTAGGATGCGGCAGCGCCAAGCTAACTCGGTAACGATGAAAGCGAATACACGGCTACTGCGACAGCAAGAGGAGATATTGTAGTTTATTTTCGTGTATCGCTCGTGCATTAAAGCTTATTCATGGTCACTATCTTTAATGCTCCGCAGCAAACCCGAAGAATCCCAATTGCCTACCAGGCAGGTAGTAAAAGCAAGTTCTCTTTACGGGGATTCTTAAGGAAAATATCATGAGCGACGTTTTTGACCTTGGAAGCATGACCACAGTAGCAACCGCTACTGGTCAGTACTCTTTCTACACACCTCCGCCACCCACCCCTATCCCATACCTTACCTATATCGCCCGTCCCGGCATAAATAAATTTGATCTTCCTGAAGGGGCAAAAATCAAGGATCTTATCAAGCGATACCAATATGAAAGGTCTCAAGTCCCCGCTGCGATCATGATTCGTGGTGTACAGGAAGAGATCAAAAAATCCACGAACACTGCCTTGGCCAATGTGGGATCGATTGTCGATGGCGAACTGGCGTATCTTGCTAGCCAGAAAAAGGAAAAATTAAATCCTACCGGGGCGACACCCTTGCAGATGGCCACTGCTGAAAAGGCCGCGGCGGTGGAACTGCTTGCGTCCAAACAGAAGGAACTGGCTGACGCACGAACCATTGCAAATGCATTCTTTGGCTATGACCCTCTCACGGTCAATTATGTCAATGTAATGAATGAAATCTACGGCCGCCGCGAAGATAAAGATTTCAGTTTCGACAACTGGTCGAAGTCTTATTCAGCCGCACAAAAGATCCGCTTGATCGAAGCGGAAATCAGCGTCCTCAATAGCCGCTCCTCCGCCCTGGATGGCAAGGTCGCCGAACTGACCCGGCTTCAGCGGCTGGAGGACGCACAGCGCGCCGCAGAGGCCGCCCGGCAGACGGAAGCGGAGCGCTTAGCGCAAGAGCAACGTCAAGCTGAAGCCCGACGGCAGGCCGAAGAGGCTCGTCGCCAGGCCGAGGCTCAGCAACAAGCCGAACTGCAACGCTTGGCCGAAGCAGAGGCCAAGCGAGTCGCAGAGGCGGAGAAAAAGCGTCAAGACGAAATCAATGCGCGGCTTCAGGCCATTGTCGTATCGGAAAGTGAGGCCAAGCGCATCGAGGAAATCTACAAGCGTCTGGAAGAACAGGACATAATCAGCAACCCCACCGTCACTACACCTCCCGCAGTCGATGCCGGCTCTCGGGTCGATGACGCACTCACCCATACCGGAACCCGTGTGACCTCTGGAGGAGAAACTGGAGCAACGGGCGGTTCCGGTCGGGATGTTGATACGGGTACTGGACAAGGAGGCATCACGGCGCGCCCGGTCGATGTCAGCAGTGTTTCAATCCCTGACCGGCGTGACCCGAAAATTCCCGACCAGCCAAGGAGGGATCTTGGCGCGTTGGTTCCTACTTTTCCCGACTTCCCCACCTTCCCTAGTTTTCCAGGCGTCGGCGTACCGGTAGCGCCCAAACCTCTGGCCCCGGCAGGGGGTGGTGCCGCCAGCGTTTCCAGGACTCTCAAGACCGCAGTGGATTTGCTTTCGGTGGCTCGCAAGCCCCCTGGTGCAATGTTGGGTCAGGTAGCCGCTGTCATCGCCACTATGGCGGTCAGTTCCTTCTGGCCGAAACTGAACAATGGTGAACGGCAGGCCTCCTTTGCCATTCCGGTTGCGGAACTGTCTCCGCCCCTGGCGGTTGACTGGCAAGCCATTGCCGCCGCCAAAGGAACGGTGGACCTACCTTACCGGCTGAAAACCCTCAATGTCGATGGGTCGATTCAAATCATCGCCGTACCCACCGAGCCGGGTAGTGCGGCGGTCCCCGTCAGGGCGCTGACTCTGGACTCCGCCTCGGGGACCTACAAATACACGACTACCGGCCCTGGCGGCGGCACCATCCTAGTCACCCCGGATACTCCACCTGGCCAGATCGATCCGTCGTCTTCGACACCCGCAGTGCCCCATGGCCCGCTGATCATGCCCGGCACACTGCTGATTCCGAAGGAACCGCAGATCGAGTCCTATCCAGAACTCGAACAACGGGAGTTCAACGACGGGATCTACGTCTACCCGGAAGACAGCGGTATTCCGCCACTCTATATTGTTTATCGGGATCCGCGGGATGAGCCCGGCGTTGCTACCGGTAATGGCCAGCCGGTCACTGGGAACTGGCTGGCCGGCGCCTCACAGGGTAACGGAGTACCGATTCCGAGCCAAATCGCCGATCAGTTGCGCGGCAAGGAATTCAAGAGTTGGCGAGACTTTCGGGAGCAGTTTTGGATGGCCGTTAGCAAAGACCCATCAGTTCTCGAAAACCTCTCCCCCAGTAATAGGTACTTTGTCAGTCAGGGCCTTGCTCCTTATGCTGTGCCAGAGGAGCATCTGGGTAGCAAAGAAAAGTTTGAGATTCACCATGTAGTCCCTCTGGAAAGCGGCGGCGCTCTTTACAATACAGACAATCTTGTTATCGTCACTCCGAAACGCCACAGCGAAATTCATAAAGAACTGAAATTTAAACGTAAGGAGAAATAATAATGGATATTAAAAATAACCTTGCCGATTATACTGAAAGTGAGTTCCTGGAGATCATTGAAGAGTTCTTCAAGAACAAATCAGGACTAAAGGGTAGTGAGCTAGAAAAGAGAATGGATAAACTGGTCAAGCACTTCGAGGAAGTTACTTCTCACCCACGAAAGAGTGGGGTAATTTTCCATCCGAAACCTGGCTTTGAAACGCCCGAAGGCATAGTGAAAGAAGTCAAAGAGTGGCGTGCCGCCAACGGCCTCCCTGGCTTCAAGGCTGGCTAATTAGCCACCAACAAGCCCCGTTCCGACGGGGCTTGTTTTTTGAGAGACTTTCCTTATTTTTCTGGACGCTACTGACTCTAGCCCTGACGAGTCCATTTAATTGGCTTGCAGAGTTTTCGGCGGTTTCGGCTTGCGCCCCAGGCTGACTCATTGAAGAGCATATTCTCAGGCTCACAGAAACCTTAGCGTAGGATTTTTCCGAATTCTGCGGTTTCCCCTCGTGCAAGCGCGCGGCGCTGTCCACGTCCGCCAGCTCGATGGCCAGGCTCGCCGCCCGGTTCAGTTCCTCGTCCATGGAGCCTCCGCCAGCAATGCGTCGCAACGCTCGCGCACGAACGCGCGCAAGAGGGTCACCGGGCGGGTCAACTGGGCGCGGTGGGTACACAAGAGGTTCATCGGCGTCGCCTCGCCCTGCCAGTCCGGCAGCAGCAGGCGCAGGCGCCCGGCGCGCACGTCCTCGGCCACGTCCAGCCAGGACTTGTAGACCAGCCCCTTGCCGGCCAGGGCCCAGCGCCGCACCACGTCAGCGTCGTCGCAGACCCGGTCGCCGGCGACCGTCAGGGTCAGGCTGCGGCGGCCCCGCTGGAACGCCCAGCGGTCGTGTACCCGGCCGCCGAGTTGGTAGAGCAGGCAATTGTGCTCGCGCAGGTCGTCCGGCTGGCGCGGCTCGCCGCGCTCCGCCAGGTAGCCCGGCGCAGCGCAGAGCACTCGCCGGTTGTCCGGCGCCAGCGGCAGGGCGACCAGGCTGGAGTCGGCCGGTGCGCCGTAGCGGATCGCCACGTCCACCGGTTGCCGGTAGAGATCGGTCACCCGGTCGCCGAGCAGCAGGCGCAGGCTCAGTTGCGGATAGCGCGCCTGGAACTCGTCGAGCCATGGCAGCAGCAGGTTGCGGCCGAAGTCGGAGGGCGCGGAAAGCTGCAGTACCCCGGCGATCTGGTCCTTGCCGCCCTGCAGCAACCGGCGCCCCTCCTCCAGGCTGCGCAACGAGGCGCGGGCATGCAGGAGGAACGCGTCGCCCTCGGGAGTCAGGCGCAGGCTGCGGGTGGAGCGGGCGAACAGGCGTACCTCCAGCTCGCTTTCCAGGCGCTTCAGCGCCGCGCTGGCCACCGCCGGGGAAATCTCCAACTGGCGCGCGGCGGCGGACAACGAGCCGCTGTCGCTGGTGTGGACGAACACCTGGAGGTCGTCGTAACGCAGCATTTTCAAGATTCCTTTGAAAGAGTCTTCCCTGATAGCCTGTTTTTCAGCGATTTGAAATAGCCCATCCTGACTCCGCCCCATCGAAGGAACCCACCATGAGCACACCCCTCACCCTGATCGCCACCATCACCGCCGCCCCCGGCCACGCCGAGGCCCTGGAACGCGAATTGCGCGCCCTGGTCGCCCCGTCGCGCGCCGAGGCTGGTTGCCTGCAGTACGACCTGCACCAGGACCGCCACGACTCCCACCTGTTCTACATGATCGAGCAGTGGCGCGACGACGCCGCCCTGGAGCGGCACCAGAACACCGAACACTTCCTGCGCTTCAGCCGCGGCAACGAAGCCCTGCTGCAGAACGTGAAGATCGACCAACTCTATCGCCTCGCCTGAGGCCCGTTTCCCGGAGTTCCCATGAAAGCTGTCGGTTACTACCAATCCCTGCCCATCGACCATCCCGACGCCCTGCTCGACCTCGAACTGCCCGAGCCCACGCCGGGCCCGCGCGACCTGCTGGTGGAGGTTCGCGCCATCTCGGTCAACCCGGTGGATACCAAGGTCCGCCAGCGCGCCCAGCCGGAAGCCGGCCAGGCCAAGGTGCTGGGCTGGGACGCGGCGGGCGTGGTGCGCGCGGTCGGCAGCGAGGTCAGCCTGTTCCGTCCTGGCGATCGGGTCTGGTACGCCGGGGACATCACCCGCCCCGGTAGCAACAGCGAGCTGCATCGGGTCGACGAGCGCATTGCCGGGCACCTGCCGAAAAGCCTCGACTTCGCCCAGGCCGCGGCCCTGCCGCTGACCACCATCACTGCCTGGGAACTGCTCTTCGAGCGCTTGCAGATCGCCGAAGGCAAGGCCGACCAGGGCCAGAGCCTGCTGGTGGTCGGTGCCGCCGGCGGGGTCGGTTCGATCCTGGTCCAACTGGCCCGGCAACTGACCGGCCTGAACGTGATCGGCACCGCTTCGCGCGCAGAGACCCAGGCCTGGGTCCGCGACCTCGGCGCGCACCATGTGATCGACCACGGCAAGCCGCTGGCCGAAGAGCTGAAGCGGATCGGTGTCGCCGAGGTCAGCCACGTCGCCAGCCTGACCCACACCGACCAGCACCTCGAACAGATCGTCGCCGCGCTGCGCCCGCAAGGCCGCCTGGCGCTGATCGACGACCCGGCGTCGCTGGACATCGGCAAGCTGAAGCAGAAGAGCCTGTCGCTGCACTGGGAGTTCATGTACACCCGCTCGATGTTCCAGACCGACGACATGATCGAGCAGCACCGGCTGCTGGAGCGGGTCGCCGGGCTGATCGACGAAGGCGTGTTGAAGACCACCGTCGGCGAGCATTTCGGCCGCATCGACGCGGCCAACCTGCGCCGCGCCCACGCGCTGCTGGAGAGCGGCCGGGCCAAGGGCAAGATCGTTCTCGAAGGGTTCTGAACGGCAGGACCACGGGGCGCGGCGTTTTCCACCCTACCGCCGTGCCCCTGGCCTTTGCTATCCCGCCTTGCGCACCCTCAGCGCAGCCTCGATCTCGCCAAGGATCGTCGGGTCGTCGATGGTCGATGGCGCCGCGTAGTCCTCGCCATCGGCGATCTTGCGCAGCACCGCGCGGAGGATCTTCCCGGAGCGGGTCTTCGGCAGCCGCTTGACCACCACCACCCGCTGGAAGCAGGCCAGCGCGCCGATCTGTTCGCGGACCAGCGCCACCAGCTCGCGCTGCAGTTGCTCGGCGGCGATCCCGGCATCGTCCTTGAGCACCACCAGGCCCAGCGGCACGTGGCCCTTGAGTTCGTCCCGCACGCCGATCACCGCGCACTCGGCAACCGCCTGGTGCTGCGCCACGCGTTCCTCCATCTCGCCGGTGGAGAGGCGATGCCCGGAAACGTTTATCACGTCGTCGGTGCGCCCCATGATGTAGACGAAGCCGTCCTCGTCGAGATAACCGCCGTCGCCGGTGTGGTAGTAGCCGGGATAGTTGCCCAGGTAGGCCTGCAGGTAGCGCGGGTGGTCGCCCCAGAGGGTCTGCGCGCAGCCCGGCGGCAACGGCAGGGCGATGACGATCGCGCCCTGTCGGTTCGCTCCCAGCGGCCGGCCTTCGTCGTCCAGCACCTGCACGTGGTAGCCGGGCACCGCGCGGTTGGTCGAGCCGGCCCGCAGGTCGTGGCCGGCGATCCCGATGCAGGGCGCGGTCACCGGCCAGCCGGTCTCGGTCTGCCACCAATGGTCGTGGACCGGCCGCCCGGTGTGCTCCTCCAGCCAGTGCTGGGTGCTGCTGTCGAGCTTCTCGCCGGCCAGGAACAGGTGGCGCAGCGAACCCAGGTCGTAGCGCTTCACCCGTTCGCCATGCGGGTCTTCCTTGCGGATCGCGCGGATCGCCGTCGGCGCGCAGAACAGGCTGTTCACCCTGTGCTCTTCGATCACCCGCCAGTAGGCGCCGGCGTCCGGCGTGCGCACCGGCTTGCCTTCGTAGAACACCGTGGTACAGCCGCACATCAGCGGGCCGTAGACGATCAGCGAGTGGCCGACCACCCAGCCGACGTCGGAGATCCCCCACCAGACGTCGCCGGCCTGCATGCCGTAGATAGTGCGGACCGCGTAGCGCACCGCGACCGCGTGGCCACCGTTGTCGCGGACGATACCCTTGGGCTTACCGGTGGTGCCCGAGGTGTACATGATGTACAGCGGATCGCCGCTGGCCACCGGCAGCGGATCGGCCGGCTCGGCGGCGGCGAGGCAGTCCTGCCAGTCCAGGTCGCGGCCCGGGTGCAGGCGCGCGGGCGCCTGCGGGCGTTGCCAGACCATGACGTGGGCAGGCTGGTGGATCGCCAGTTCGAGGGCCTTGTCCACCAGCGGCTTGTATTCGATCACCCGATCGAACTCCAGCCCGCAGGAAGCGGTGAGCACCAGCTTCGGCGTGGCGTCGTCGATGCGCAGGGCCAGCTCGTAGGGAGCGAAGCCACCGAACACCACCGAATGCACCGCGCCCAGGCGCGCGCAGGCGAGCATCGCCATGGCCGCCTGCGGCACCATCGGCATGTAGATGATCACCCGGTCACCCTTGCCGACCCCGAGGGCCCGCAGGGCGCCGGCCAGGCGCGCCACTTCGTCGCGCAGCCGCAGGTAGCTGTAGCGGTCCTGGGTGCCGGTCACCGGCGAGTCGTAGATCAGCGCGGTCTGTTCGCCGCGCCCCTCCTCGATCTGCCGGTCGAGGGCCAGGTAGGCGCTGTTCAGACGGCCATCGGCGAACCAGCGATGGGTGCCGTCGGGCAGGCTTTCGAGGATGTTCGCGGGCGCCTGGTACCAGGCCAGGGAACGGGCCTGTTCGGCCCAGAACGCGGCCGGCTCGGCGATCGAGCGGGCGTGCTGCTGCAGGTACGTCATGTTCCAGCCCTCTGATTGTTCTTATTAGGGATGAAGCAGTGAGTGAGCCTTGGAGTATGGGCGGGCGCCGGGCACCCGCCATCAACCTTTGGTCGTAGGGGTCAGTCCTTGCCGCGGTAGAGCTTCTGGATGCTGGAGAAGTCCAGCCCCTCGTGCTCGGCATCGGCCTGGGCGTGCAGGCTGAACAGGTTGCGCGCCAGCGCGCCGAGCGGCGTCGAGGCCTGCACCGCCTGGGCGTTGGCCAGCGCCAGGCCGAGGTCCTTGTTCATCAGGCGCACCTGGAAACCGCCGGCATAGCCGTTGCTCGCCGGCGCCTGCGGCATCACCCCGGGCCAGGGGTTGTAGAGGTTCAGCGCCCAATTGCCACCGGAACTCTGCTTCATCACCTCGGACAGCACCGCCGGGTCGAGGCCGTTCTTCACCCCCAGCGCCAGGGCCTCGGCGGTGCCGGCCATGAGGATGCCGAGGAGCATGTTGTTGCAGATCTTCGCCACCTGGCCGGCGCCGTGATCGCCGGCGTGGAAGATGTTCCGGCCCATGTTCTCGAGGATCGGCCGGGCCCGCGCGAAGCCTTCGGCGGGGCCGCCGACGATGAAGCTCAGGGTGCCGGCGCGGGCGCCGCCGACGCCGCCGGAAACCGGCGCGTCGAGCAGGGTCAGGCCCTTCGCCGCGGCGGCCTCGGCGACCTTGCGCGCGGTCTCCGGGGCGATGGTCGAGCAGTCGATCAGCAGGGGCTTGCCGGCGACCCGCGCGAGCAGGCCGTCGTCGCCGAGATACAGGCTTTCCACGTGCTGCCCGGCCGGCAGCATGCTGATCACCACTTCGGCGCCTTCGCAGCACTGCAAGGCGCTATCGGCGCCCTGCGCGCCCTGCTCGACCAGGCCCAGCACGGCCTTGGGCTGCAAGTCGAAGACATTCACCCGGTGGCCGGCCTTGAGCAGGTTGGCGGCCATCGGCCCACCCATGTTGCCCAGGCCGAGGAATGCGATGTCGGTCATCGGTCCGTCTCCCTTTCAGCGCATCTGGATCGAGAAGTTGGTCCCGGCCACGCTGTCGCTGTCGAACCAGCGCGCGGTCACGGTCTTGGTCTCGGTGTAGAAGCGCACGCCCTGCTTGCCGTAGGCGTGCAGGTCGCCGTAGAACGAGCCCTTCCAACCGGTGAAGGAGAAGAACGGCAGCGGTACCGGAATCGGGATGTTGATGCCCACCTGGCCGACCTCGATGTGGTGCTGGAAGGTCCGCGCCGCGGCGCCGGAGCTGGTGAAGATCGAGGTGCCGTTGCCGTAGGGGCTTTCGTTGATCAGGCGGATCGCCTGCTCCAGGCTGTCGACCTCGGCCAGGCAGAGCACCGGGCCGAACACCTCTTCGCGGTAGATCGCCATGTCCGGGCGCACCCCGGCGAACAGCGTCGGGCCGACCCAGTTGCCGTCCGGGTATCCCTCGACCTTGTAGCCGCGGCCATCCAGCAGCAGTTGCGCGCCCTCCTCCACGCCCTGGCCGATCAGACGCTCGATGCGCGCCTTGGCCTGCGGGTTGATCACCGGGCCGTAGCTGGCGCCGCTGTCGTCCCATGGGCCGGGGCGGACCTTGGCCAGTGCGTCGCGGATTTCCGGAATCCACTCGCGGGCGGCCCCCACCAGCACCGCCACCGAGATCGCCATGCAGCGCTGCCCGGCCGCGCCCACCGAGGCACCGACCAGGTTGCTGATGACCTGTGCCTTGTCCGCGTCGGGCATGATCACCATGTGGTTCTTCGCCCCGGCGAAGCTCTGCACGCGCTTATTGTGCGCGGTGCCGGTGTGGTAGACGTACTGGCCGACGGCGACCGAGCCGACGAAGGACACCGCCTTCACCTGCGGGTGCTTGAGCAACTGGTCGACCTGTTCCTTGCCGCCATGCACCACCTGCAGCACGCCCTTCGGCGCACCGGCCTCGAGGAACAGCTCGGCGAGCCGCACGCTGGTCAGCGGCACCTGCTCGGAAGGTTTGAGGATGAAGGCGTTGCCGCAGGCGATGGCCAGCGGGAACATCCACAGCGGGATCATCGCCGGGAAGTTGAACGGGGTGATGCCAACGCACACGCCCAGCGGCTGGGTGATGCTGTAGGTGTCGATGTTGCGGGCGACGTTCTCCACCGTCTCGCCCATCAGCAGCGAGGGCACGTTGCAGGCGTGCTCGACCACCTCGATACCGCGCCAGACGTCGCCCTTGGCGTCCTCGAAAGTCTTGCCCAGCTCGCTGGAGACGATCTTCGCCAGTTCGTCGTGGTGTTCCTTGAGCAACGCCTGGTAACGCAGCATCACCCGCGCACGCTCGGAAACCGGGGTTTCCTTCCAACTGGCGAAGGTTTCGCGGGCACTGGCCACCGCCTGCTCGACCTGCTCCGCGCTGGCGCAGGCGATCTCCGCCAGGGTGCTGTTGTCGAGGGGATTGCTGACCGGGATGCGCTGGGCGCCGAGACCTTCGACGAAGGCTCCCGCGATGAGGTGGCGGACTGGGACTGACATGAACCCTCCTGCACCGGCCAGGCCGGCTTTTATTGTTGTGGCGGACTGGTACGAGGTCGATTCGGACCTCGCTTTGGCCAAGAAGCTATCACTGGGCGGAAGGTCGCGAGATCGACTAAATTGTGTTGTTCATGGACTATATTGCGGAGCCGGCTACCGACATGTCGCACACCTCCGACTGGCCCCTGCCGGCCGACAGCCTGCGCTTGCCGATCCCGGCGGCGCTGCTGGAGAAACTGGCGGTCCACCCGCTCAGCCGCGACCTCTACCCCACCTCCCTGGGCCACTACCGGCGCGCCCGCGACCACCGCATGAGCCGCGAGCGCCATGACGAGCACCTGCTGATCTATTGCAGCGAAGGCCAGGGCCTGTTGCGCGTGCGCGAGGGCGAGGCCTGGCGCGAATACCGGGTCGGCAGCGGCGACCTGCTCTGGCTGCCGCCGGGCATGGCCCACGACTACGCCGCCGACGACCGCCAACCCTGGACCATCTTTTGGACCCACCTGCGCGGCGACAGCGCCACCTGGCTGCAACACAGCGCCGGCTACCGCGACACCCCGCTGCGCCATTGGGGCCTGCAACACGCCCTGCTCGGCGGCTTCGAGCAACTGCTGGAGGTGCGCCACAGCGGCTACCGCTTCCAGCACTTCCTGCTCGCCGCCAGCCGCCTGCGCAGCCTGCTCTGCCAGCTACCGCTGCTGCGCCCGCTGCGCGAGGGCAGCCTGGACCTCGACGGGCTGCACGCCTACATGCGCGAACACCTGCATGCGCGCCTCGAACTGGAACGCCTGGCGGCCTTCTGCAACCTGTCGAAGTTCCATTTCGTCAGTCGCTACAAGGCGATCACCGGCCGTACGCCTATCCAGCACTTCCTGCACCTGAAGATCGAGTACGCCTGCCAGTTGCTAGACAGCAGCGACCAGAGCGTGGCCCGGGTCGGCCAGGCGGTCGGCTACGACGACAGCTACTACTTCTCGCGCCTGTTCAGCAAGGTCATGGGTTTGTCGCCGAGCGCCTACCGGCAGCGGGTAAGGCAGGGCGAGGGAGGAGCCTGAAGCGCTCTGCGGCGGGGCTGTAAACGAAGCGGCGACCAGTTGTCGGCAAACTGATCCCGGTCAGTGTTTTCCGGGCCGACAGGACTAGACTGAAGCTCCCTTTCCAGCCCCGATGGATGAATCGCCATGAACATCCTCGTCCGCCCGTCGCAAACCCCGAAAGGCCAATGCTGGCAAGTCTGCCTCGACCAGCAGGCCGTCAACTTCCGTAGCGAAAGCGAGGCCCGGCGTTTCGTCGACCGCCTCGAGGCGCGCCTGCGCGCGCCCCATGTGCTGCCCGAACTGAAACAGCGAACGGCCTGATCCGCGCTCAGGCGGCCTGGCGCTCCAGGCGCCCGGTCTGCCAGGCGAGCAGGGTCGCGACCGCGCCGCAGACGGCGATCACCAGAGTCATGGGGATCGCCGTGCCGTCGTGGAGCACGCCGACCAGCGCCGAAGCGCCCGCCGCCACGCTGAACTGCAGGCTGCCCATCAGCGCCGAGGCGCTGCCGGCGTGCTGTCCCTGTCCGGCCATGGCGCAGGCGGAAGCGTTGGGAATGATGCAGCCGAGGCTGGCCACGCATCCGAACAGCGGAACCAGCAGCGGCCACAGCGTGGCCGGTTGCAGCGAAGCGATGCCCAGCAGGGCCAGGCCGCACGCCAGGTAGCCCCAGATGATCCGCCGCAGCCAGAACGCCGGCCCGCGATAGCGCAGCAGCCGCGCGTTGACCTGTGCCATGACGATGAAGCCCGCGGCATTGCTGCCGAACAGCCAGCCATAGTGCTCGGCGGGAATCCCGTAGAGCTGGATGAACACGTAGGGCGAACCGGCGATGTAGGCGAACATCCCGGCCATCGCCACCCCGCCGGAAAGGCCATAGGCGAGAAACAGGCGGTCGGCGAACAGCCGCCGGTACTGCCCCAGCGCGCCGGACAGCGGCGGTCGCTCGCCGTCGGCCGGGATGGTTTCCGGCAGCCACAACGCCACGCCGAGGCCGGCCAGGGCGGCGAACAGGGTCAGGCAGACGAAGATCGATTGCCAGCCCTGCCAGTCCAGCAGCAGGCCGCCGGCCACGGGGGCGAGGATCGGCGCCAGGCCCATCACCAGCATCAACTGGGAAAACGCCTTGGCGGCGCCGATCGGATCGCACAGGTCACGCACCACTGCCCGCGAGATGACCATCCCGGCGCAGCCGCCGAGGGCCTGGACGAAGCGCGCGGCGATCAGCCACTCCAGGCTCGGCGCCAGGGCGCAGGCGGCCGAGGCCAGGGTGAAGATACTCACCCCCACCAGCAGCGGCAGGCGCCGGCCATAGCGGTCGGCCACCGGGCCGTAGAGCAACTGGCCGATGGACAGGCCGGCGAAGTAGGCGGCCAGGCTCAGCTGGACGTGCTCGACGTCGGTGGCGAAGGCCTTGGCCAGGGTCGGGAAGCTCGGCAGGTAGAAATCGATGGCCAGTGGCCCGAAGGCGCTCAGGGCTCCCAGTATCAGCAGGATGCGCAGGTTCATGGATCGCTCGGCACGGGGCGCGTCGGTGGCAGGCAAGGCACTTCCCTGCGCGGCTCCCGGCAAGCGGGACGACGACGCCTATCATTGAATCGTCTGTGAGGGCGGGCGGCTCCAGGCCTGAAGGCCGGTACTGGCGGGAAGATGCTACGGACAGCCGGGGAGTCGCCGAAAAAGCAGCGCGCAGCATAACACCGAAGACGCCCGCCGATCATGGCCGGAGACCGTGGAACCGCGGAATCCACGACTCATGAATGAGCAGCATTAGACAAAGGTGGTGTCGAAATACTTCGAGTCCGCCCGAGCGCGGCTAAAATCGGTACACTCCCCGCCCCGTTGCCGAGACCGATTCGACTACCCAGCACAGCATGCGACGCACAAAGGAAGATTCTGAAAAAACCCGTACGGCCATCCTCCTGGCCGCCGAGGAACTGTTCCTGGAAAAGGGCGTGTCCCATACCAGCCTGGAACAGATCGCCAGGGCCGCCGGGGTGACCCGTGGCGCCGTCTACTGGCACTTCCAGAACAAGGCCCACCTGTTCAACGAGATGCTCAACCAGGTACGCCTGCCGCCGGAGCAACTCACCGAGCGCCTGTCCGGCTGCGATGGCAGCGACCCGCTGCGCTCGCTCTACGACCTCTGCCTGGAGGCCGTGCAATCGTTGCTGACGCAGGAGAAGAAGCGCCGCATCCTGACCATCCTGATGCAACGTTGCGAATTCACCGAGGAACTGCGCGAGGCGCAGGAACGCAACAACGCCTTCGTGCAGATGTTCATCGAACTCTGCGAGCAGTTGTTCGCCCGCGACGAATGCCGTGTGCGGCTGCAGGATCGCCTCGCGCGCCTTGCACGCGCTGATCCTGGGCCTGTTCAACGACTGGTTGCGCGACCCGCGCCTGTTCGATCCGGATACGGACGCGGAACACCTGCTGGAGCCGATGTTCCGTGGCCTGGTGCGCGACTGGGGTCAGGCCAGCTCGGCGCCGTAGCCCTCCTCGCGGATCGCCTCGAGTACCTGGGTGCTGTCGAGCCGGCTGGCGACCCGGACTTCGCCGGCGCCAAGATCCACCTGGACGTCCGCCGCCGAATCCTTCGCCTGCACCGCATGGGTGATCGCCCGTACGCAGTGGCCGCAGGTCATGCCCTGAACCTTGAAGACTTGCATGGTATTGCCTCCTGTTGGTCATCGATGGGGCGATTTTCGACCTTGACATGGTGTCAAGGTCAATCCTCGAAATATCCGGTAACCGACAAAGCGTCAAGAACGGGTAAAGGCGGAGTAAAGAGGCTTAAACCCTACAAAGCACATGGTTAACATGTTCACCTTGTTCTTCACGAGGTAGAACCATGTCCATCCGCCGCTATTCCCCATCACAGATCGCCCTGCACTGGCTCAGCGCCGTCGCGGTCCTGCTGATCATCGCCCTGCCCTACGGCGCCGACTTCTTCGCCGGCCTGCTCGGCGGCAAGGGCAACGTCTTCACCCTGCACAAGTCGCTGGGCGTGGCGGTACTCCTGCTGACCCTGACACGCCTGGCGCTGCGCCGCGTCCAAGGTGTCCCGGATACCCTGGAGGGGAACCCGGACTGGCAGCGCGCGGCCGCCAAGGCCGGGCATTTCCTGCTGTACGCGGTGCTGATCGTCATGCCGCTCTCCGGCATGCTCGCCGGCAAGCGTCCGCTGGACCTGTTCTGGCTGGTGCAGATCGGCCCGTTCGACCTGCCGGAAGCCTTCAAGGCGTTCGCCGGCGGCACCCACGTCACCGTCCAGTACCTGCTTTTCGCGCTGATCCTCGGCCACGCCGCCGCGGCCATCTGGCACCACCGCGTGCAGAAGGACGACGTACTGCGCGCCATGCTGCCGCAACGCGGCGCCTGACCCCAGCGACGGACGGGCACGCGGATGCCCGTCCCGACTTGTCCCGGGCCCCGGCTTCGGCCAAGCTTTTCCCTACGCCCCCGCCGCCGAGGCCCGCCATGTTCCCCATTCTTCGCCCGCTGCTCCATACCGCCGCCCTGGCCTGCGCCCTCCCGGCGCTCGCCGCGGACCCGCAACCGGCCAGCGGTGGCTGGGCGCAACCCGACCCGGCGCCGATCGGCTATGCGGTGCTGAACGTTTCCCGCGAGCGGGTCGAGTCCGGCACTGCCTGCGATATCGGCCTGTACGTCCACGACGAACTGGTCGGCAACCTGCAACCGGGCGCCAGCCTGGCCCTGAACCTGCAACCCGGCGCGGTTGACGTGCGTCTTGCGCCGAACGGTCCTGGCGACGCCTGCCGGAACGGCATGACCATCCTCGCCGGACAGACCCTGACCCTGCGCGCCGGAGAGATCCGCAACCTGCGCATTACCCTCGGTGCGGGCGGGCTCTACCTGGCACCGGTGGCGGATGGGTACTGAGGGGTAGCGACTTGCCGTGGAGCATTGGCCATGACTCAGGGCACGAAGGTGGCGTTTCGGCACCGGGTGCACGGGGACTGCCTGGCGGGCCGTGAATGCGTGACTGGCCCCCAGCTCCCGTCGCTGCCTGCACGGCACTAAGGGGGGAAGCTGTTGCTTAGCGCTTGAGCGGGCGTCGTGGTTGCCGGTCAAGCTGCTTGTCGTGCTTGCCTTGGCCTCTTGTTTCGCCTTTCCAGGCGAGTTCCTTCTGCAAGCGTCCAAAAGACTCGCCCCACTACTCGGAGGGCATGCCAGGAGCCCGATCCGTAGGGCGAATAACCGCTTGCGGTTATCCGCCGGCTGTCCGGGGCATCGGCGGATACCGCCTGTGGCGGTATTCGCCCTACGGGACTATATCGCTCGCGATTTCTTAGCTACACGGCAGTGAGGGGGGGCGCTGTTGCTTAGCGCTTGAGCGGGCGTCATGTTTGGTGGTCAAGCTGTTTTCTGTGCCTGCCTTGACCTCTTGTTTCGCCTTCCCAGGCGAGTTCCTTTTGCAAGCGTCCAAAAGGAACCAAAAGACTCGCCCCTGCATCCTGCCACTCGTCCCCCTCCGCAACGATTCCGCTCGGCCTCCTGACGGGGCGGGTTTGCCGCCCCACCACTTGGAGGGCAAACCTCCCTTCGTGCATGCCAGGAACCCGATCCGTAGGGCGGATAACCGCAAGCGGTCATTCACTCTACGGATCAGGGCTTCGGTATGTGGAAGTCTGGCATGCACGAGGTCATCCCCCTCCTGAAGCGCCCCTCAGCCCAATCGAATCCTTCCGCTCGCCACCAGCACCGCATGCCCGGCGATACTCACCCGCTCGCCCTCCAACCGGCACCACAGCTCGCCGCCGCGCGCCGAGCACTGCTGGGCGGTCAGCGACAGTTTGTTCAAGCGCTGGGCCCAGTAGGGAATCAGGCTGCAATGCGCGGAGCCGGTGACCGGGTCTTCGTCGACGCCCATCGCCGGGGCGAAGAAGCGCGAGACGAAATCCTTCTGCAGGCCCCGCGCGGTGACGATCACTCCACGCCAGGGCAGCCGCGCCAGGGCCGCGAAGTCGGGGCGACAGGCGCGCACCGCCTCTTCGGACTCGAGCAGCACCAGCAGCTTGTCGGTGGAGCCCAGCACGTCCACCGGCGGCAGGCCCAGGGCCTGCTCCAGCTCGACGGTGCTACCGACCTCGCTCGGATACTGCGCGGGGAAATCCAGGACCAGCCGCTCGTCCTCGCGGTTGACCCGCAGCGCACCGGAGCGCGAGATGAATTCCAGGCGCTCGCCCGGCTCGTCGTAGACCTCGAACAGTACGTGGGCCGCAGCCAGTGTGGCGTGGCCGCAGAGCGCCACCTCGACGCTCGGGGTGAACCAGCGGATCCGCCAGGCCTCTCCTTCGCGAACGACGAAGGCGGTCTCGGAGAGGTTGTGCTCGGTCGCGATCATCTGCATCAGCTCGTCCGCCAGCCAGGCGTCGAGGCGATAGACCACGGCGGGATTGCCACTGAACGGGCGGGAAGAAAACGCGTCGACCTGGTGGAACTCGAGCTGCATGGCAGACCTCCTGGGAACGATCGCCACAGCATGCCGCCGCAGGCTCCGGGATGGGCGATACAGTGCGATCTTTTCCGATCGTAACAGTGGGACTTCGCCCTGCCTTCGACCCATTGCCCGAGCGGGCGTTTGCGGCGACCTGCCGGCGTTGTGAAGCCGCCGGCAAAAACGCCGCCTTTTTCCGCGAAACGCCGCTCAGGCCTCGCTGCGCACCCGTCGCACCGCGTTCTGCCAGCCGGCGTAGAGTTCGCCGCGGCGCTCCTCGGCCATGTGCGCGGCGAAGCGGCGCTGCAGGTGCCAGTGGCTGGCGATGTCGTCCAGGTCGCGATAGAAGCCGGCCTTCAGCCCGGCCATGTAGGCCACGCCGAGGGCGGTGGTCTCGGTGACTTCCGGGCGCTCCACGGTGACGCCAAGGATGTCGGTGAGGAATTGCATCACCCAGTTATTCACCACCATCCCGCCGTCCACCCGCAGCGCGCTGGGCGGCGTGCCGTCCTGGCGCATCGCTTCGAGCAGGTCGCGGGTCTGGTAGCAGACCGATTGCAGACCGGCGGTGACGATCTCCTTGATTCCGGTGTCGCGGGTCAGGCCGAAGATCGCGCCGCGCGCCTTCGGGTCCCAGTAGGGCGCGCCGAGGCCGGTAAAGGCCGGCACCAGGTAGACGCCGTTGGAGTCGCCGGCCTGGATCGCCAGGGCTTCGCTCTCGTGGGCGTGGTCGATCAGCTTGATGCCGTCGCGCAGCCATTGCACCGCGGCGCCGGCGACGAAGATGCTGCCCTCCACCGCGTAGCTGACCTTGCCGTCCAGGCGGTAGCCGACCGTGGTGAGCAGGCGGTTCTTCGAGGTCACCGGCTGCTCGCCGGTGTTCTGGATCATGAAGCAGCCGGTGCCGTAGGTGCTCTTCACCATGCCCGGCTGGAAGCAGGCCTGGCCGATCAGCGCGGCCTGCTGGTCGCCGGCCATGCCCAGCACCGGGATCGCCGCGCCAAGCAGCGACGGCTCGCTGACGCCGAACTCCGCCGCGCAGTCGAGTACCTCCGGCAGCAGGCTGCGCGGGATCTCGAACAGCGCCAGCAATTCCTCGTCCCAGTCCTGGCTGTGGATGTTGAACAGCAGGGTGCGCGAAGCGTTGGTCGCGTCGGTGCGATGGGAGCGGCCGCCGGTCAGGCGCCAGAGCAGGAAGCAGTCGACGGTGCCGAAGCGCAGCTCGCCGCGTTCGGCGCGCTGGCGGGCGCCGGGCACGTTGTCGAGGATCCAGCGCAGCTTGGTGGCGGAGAAATACGGATCGATCAGCAGCCCGGTACGCGCGCTGACGTTCGCCTCGTGGCCGGCGGCCTTGAGTTCGGCACAGTAGTCGGCGGTACGACGATCCTGCCAGACGATGGCCGGGTGGATCAGGTCGCCGCTGGCGGCATCCCAGACCAGCGTGGTCTCGCGCTGGTTGGTGATGCCGATGGCGGCGATGTCGGCCGCGCGCAAGCCCTTGCGGGCGAGCGCGTCGCGACAGACCTGGAGGGTGGTCAGCCAGATTTCCTCGCCGTCGTGCTCCACCCAGCCGTCCTTCGGGAAGTACTGCTTGAATTCCTGCTGGCAGCTCGCCACCGGCAAGCCCTGGGCACTGAACACGATGGCGCGGGAGCTGGTGGTGCCCTGGTCGATGGCGAGGAGATAGTGGGACATGGAAAACCTGACAGATTGAAAAGTAAGACGAATGCCGACCGCTAGGCCGGCGGGATTAGCGGCTCATTCGCGGCCGATGGCGGCGAACGAACCCTGGGTCAGCTGGGCCAGCACCTCGGCCGCCAGCTCCACTTCCAGCCCGCGCCGTCCTGCGCTGACATGGATGCTCGGGTACTGCCGCGCGCTTTCATCGATGAAGGTACGCAGGCGCTTCTTCTGCCCCAGCGGGCTGATCCCGCCCACCAGGTAGCCGGTGGCCCGCTGCGCCGCCTGCGGATCGGCCATGTCGGCTTTCTTCGCCCCCGCCGCATGGGCCAGGGCCTTCAGGTCGAGACTGCCGATCACCGGCACCACCGCCACCAGCAACTCGCCCTTCTCCGTGGCGGCGAGCAGCGTCTTGAACACCCGCTGCGGGTCCAGGCCAAGCTTTTCCGCGGCCTCCAGGCCATAGGAAGGTGCCTTGGGGTCGTGGCTGTAGCTGAGCACCTTGTGCGCGGCGCGGGCCTTTTTCAGCAGGTCGATGGCAGGGGTCATGGTCACTCCCGGAGAAGAACGTTGGCTGAAAACCGGCGCCTACCTTAAGCCATCGCCGCCCCTGCTGCACGGGCGCCGATGCCGCGGCCCGCGTGCCTCGGTAGCGATATTCGATTGGCCGCGAAAACGAAACCGGAGGGTCGTTTTTCGGACAAACGTTCATCTTCGCGCTTTGACAGCATTCCTTTGTGAATATATTTTTTCGAAACTGAACAATTTTCACGGCTGCCCGCCATAATTACAAGAACAGACAAGAGAGGCCCCATGACCACCGCCGCCCCGACCCCGTCCCTGTTCGGCCAATGCCTGGCCGAGTTCCTCGGCACCGCCCTCCTCATCTTCTTCGGCACCGGTTGCGTCGCGGCCCTGAAGGTCGCCGGCGCCAGCTTCGGCCTGTGGGAAATCAGCATCATCTGGGGGGGCGGCGTGAGCATGGCGATCTACCTCAGCGCCGGCGTCTCCGGCGCCCACCTGAACCCGGCGGTGAGCATCGCGCTGTGGCTGTTCGCCGGCTTCGAGGGGCGCAAGCTGCCGTTCTACATCACCGCCCAGGTGGCCGGTGCGTTCTGCGCCGCAGCGCTGGTCTACACCCTCTACAGCAGCCTGTTCATCGAGTTCGAACAGGCGCAGAACATCGTCCGCGGCAGCCAGGACAGCCTGGCCCTGGCCTCGGTGTTCTCCACCTATCCGCACCCGGCGCTGTCGGTCGGCCAGGCGTTCCTCGTCGAAGTGGTGATCACGGCCATCCTCATGGCGGTGATCATGGCCCTTACCGACGACGGCAACGGCCTGCCGCGCGGTCCGTTGGCGCCGCTGCTGATCGGCCTGCTGATCGCCGTGATCGGTAGCGCCATGGGCCCGCTGACCGGTTTCGCGATGAACCCGGCGCGCGACTTCGGCCCCAAGCTGATGACCTACCTGGCCGGCTGGGGGCCCATCGCCTTCACCGGCGGCCGCGAGATTCCCTATTTTCTGGTGCCGATCTTCGCCCCGATCCTCGGTGCCTGCCTCGGCGCCGGCGGCTATCGTGTACTGATCGCGCGCCATCTGCCGAGCGCCGCGGCGCCCGCCGAAGCCGAGCCGGAGAAGGTTCGCGCTTCCTGACCGCCCGCTCTTTCCTGCCATAGCCACAAGGCCACAGCCATGACCGACAAGCACAACAAGAAATACGTCGTCGCCCTGGACCAGGGCACCACCAGCTCCCGCGCCATCGTCTTCGACCGCGATGCCAACGTGGTCAGCCAGGCCCAGCGCGAGTTCGCCCAGTTCTATCCGCAGGCCGGCTGGGTCGAGCACGACCCGATGGAAATCTGGGCCACGCAGAGTTCGACCCTGGTCGAGGCCCTCGCCCAGGCCAGCATCGAGCACGACCAGGTGGCCGCCATCGGTATCACCAACCAGCGCGAGACCACGGTGGTCTGGGACCGTCACAGCGGTCGGCCGATCCACAACGCCATCGTCTGGCAGTGCCGGCGCAGCGCGGCGATCTGCGCGCAGCTCAAGCGCGACGGGCTGGAAGACTACATCCGCGAAACCACCGGGCTGGTCACCGATCCGTACTTCTCCGGGACCAAGCTGAAGTGGATCCTCGACAACGTCGAAGGCGCCCGCGAACGCGCGCGCAACGGCGACCTGTTGTTCGGCACCATCGACACCTGGCTGATCTGGAAGCTCACCGAAGGCAAGGTCCACGTCACCGACTACACCAATGCCTCGCGGACCATGCTGTTCAATATCCACAGCCTCGACTGGGACGCACGGATGCTCGAGGTGCTCGACATTCCCCGCTCGATGCTACCCGAGGTGCGCAACTCTTCGGAGGTCTACGGCAACGCCCGGATCGGCGGGGTCGGCGGCGGCGAGCTGCCGATCGCCGGGATCGCCGGCGACCAGCAGGCCGCCCTATTCGGCCAGATGTGCGTGGAACCGGGCCAGGCGAAGAACACCTACGGCACCGGCTGCTTCCTGCTGATGCACACCGGCGACAAGGCGGTGAAGTCCACCCATGGCCTGCTCACCACCATCGCCTGCGGTCCGCGCGGCGAGGTCGGCTACGCCCTGGAGGGCGCGGTGTTCAACGGCGGCTCCACGGTGCAGTGGTTGCGCGACGAACTGAAGGTGATCAACGACTCCTTCGATTCCGAATACTTCGCCACCAAGGTCAAGGACAGCAACGGCGTCTACCTGGTACCGGCCTTCACCGGACTCGGCGCGCCCTATTGGGACCCCTATGCGCGCGGCGCAGTGTTCGGCCTGACCCGTGGAGTCAAGGCCGACCACCTGATCCGCGCTACCCTGGAATCCATCGCCTACCAGACCCGCGACGTGCTCGACGCCATGCAGCGCGATGCCGGCGAACGCCTGCGCGCCCTGCGCGTCGACGGCGGGGCGGTGGCCAACAACTTCCTCATGCAGTTCCAGGCCGACATCCTCGGCACCCGCGTGGAACGTCCGGTGATGCGCGAGACCACCGCCCTCGGCGCCGCCTACCTGGCCGGCCTGGCTTGCGGCTTCTGGAGCAGCCTCGACGAGCTGAAGAGCAAGGCGGTGATCGAGCGGGTGTTCGAGCCGGAGTGCGACGAGCCCCGGCGCGAAAAGCTCTATGCCGGCTGGAAGAAAGCGGTGGAGCGCACTCGCGGCTGGGACGACGGCGAACTGTGACGAGCTGGCGCCATTCGTCCGCCGCAATGCGGCGAATGGCGTGTTCCCGGGCGCCGCTCTGGCATGCCCTGGGTAACGTTTGCGCGCGGCGGCCGGGTGCCGCCGCGGCGCCCTCTACGACTCATGCACGGCTGACAACGGCCCCCCGCGTGCGGCATTCTTGGCGACTTTCCAGGGTCCCGGCCCGGCAGCACGAGAACAACCCATGAACCTGCCCCCCCGACAGCAAAGCATCATCGAGGAGGTCCGCGAGCGCGGTTACCTGAGCATCGAGGAGATGGCGCAGATGTTCGCGGTCACCCCGCAGACCATCCGTCGCGACATCAACCAGCTCGCCGAACAGGGACTGCTGCGCCGCTACCACGGCGGTGCGGCCTACGATTCGAGCATCGAGAACACCGCCTACACCATGCGCGCCGACCAGATGCGCGACGAGAAGCAGCGCATCGCCGAAGCCGTGGCCAGCCTGGTGCCGGACAACGCCTCGCTGTTCATCAACATCGGCACCACCACCGAGGCCATCGCCCGCGCCCTGCTCAACCACCGCAACCTGAAGATCATCACCAACAACCTGCACGTGGCCGCCACCCTCAGCGCCAAGGAAGACTTCGAAGTGCTGGTCGCCGGCGGCACCGTACGCAGCGACGGCGGCATCGTCGGCCAGGCCGCGGTGGATTTCATCCAGCAGTTCCGCGTCGACTTCGCCCTGGTCGGCATCAGCGGCATCGACGAGGATGGCAGCCTGCTCGACTTCGACTACCAGGAAGTGCGCGTATCCCAGGCGATCATCGACAACGCGCGGCAAGTGTTCCTGGCCGCCGACTCGAGCAAGTTCGGGCGCAACGCGGTGGTCCGCCTGGGACCGATCTCGCTGGTCAACCGGGTCATCAGCGACAGCCCGCCGCCCGCCGCCATCGCCCGCCTGATGGCACAGCACAAGGTTCACCTGGACCTGGTCTGAGGCATTTCCCCTGCCACGGCGCCGTTCGGCGCCGTGAATGTTCGTTTCAGAAAAGCCACCTGCCGACCCCTGCCCATGCGCCACGACCCTCGGTGGCCGCTTTCCCGCATGCGGAAGAGGGGCTGTTCCAGCGCGGACGGGCAAACCGGTAGCGCCCGGGCCCCCCTTCGAAATTGAAAAAGCCTGGTGAATCGGGCTGGTCAATAACTGCGCAATCGACTAAGCTATTTTCGAATTCGAACAAAACTACGTTCACTTTCGACTTCAGGGCCTTTCACATGAGTCAAGCGCACACCCCCTCCGCTCCACTCGCCGAAGTCTACGATGTCGCCGTGGTCGGCGGTGGCATCAACGGTGTAGGGATCGCCGCCGACGCAGCCGGGCGCGGCCTGTCCGTGTTCCTTTGCGAACAGCACGACCTGGCCCAGCACACCTCCTCGGCCAGCAGCAAGCTGATCCACGGCGGCCTGCGCTACCTCGAACACTACGAATTCCGCCTGGTCCGCGAAGCCCTGGCCGAGCGCGAGGTCCTGCTGGCCAAGGCGCCGCACATCGTCAAGCCGCTGCGCTTCGTCCTGCCGCACCGTCCGCACCTGCGCCCGGCCTGGATGATCCGTGCCGGCCTGTTCCTCTACGATCACCTCGGCAAGCGCGAGAAGCTGCCCGCCTCGCGCGGCCTGCGCTTCACCGGCAGCAGCCCGCTGAAGGCCGAGATCCGCCGCGGCTTCGAGTACTCCGACTGCGCGGTGGACGATGCGCGCCTGGTGGTGCTCAACGCGATCTCCGCCCGCGAGCACGGCGCCCACGTCCATACCCGCACCCGCTGCGTCAGCGCCCGTCGCAGCAAGGGACTCTGGCACCTGCACCTGGAGCGCAGCGACGGCAGCCTGTATTCGATCCGCGCCCGCGCCCTGGTGAACGCCGCCGGCCCCTGGGTGGCGCGCTTCATCCAGGACGACCTGAAACAGAAGTCGCCCTACGGTATCCGCCTGATCCAGGGCAGCCACATCATCGTGCCGAAGCTGTACGAAGGCGAGCACGCCTACATCCTGCAGAACGAAGACCGCCGCATCGTCTTCGCCATCCCCTATCTGGACCGCTTCACCATGATCGGCACCACCGATCGCGAGTACCAGGGCGACCCGGCCAAGGTGGCGATCAGCGAAGAGGAAACCGCCTACCTGCTGCAAGTGGTGAACGCCCATTTCAAGCAGCAGCTTGCGGCCGCCGACATCCTGCACAGCTTCGCCGGCGTGCGTCCGCTGTGCGACGACGAGTCCGACGAGCCTTCGGCGATCACCCGCGACTACACCCTGTCGCTCTCCGCCGGCAACGGCGAGCCGCCGCTGCTCTCGGTGTTCGGCGGCAAGCTGACCACCTACCGCAAGCTGGCCGAATCGGCGCTGGCGCAGCTCCAGCCGTTCTTCACCAATCTCGGCCCGGCCTGGACCGCCAAGGCACCGCTGCCGGGCGGCGAGCAGATGCAGAGCGTCGAGGCGCTCACCGAGCAACTGGCCAACCGCTACGCCTGGCTCGACCGCGAACTGGCGCTGCGCTGGGCGCGCACCTACGGCACCCGGGTGTGGCGCCTGCTGGACGGGGTCAATGGCGAAGCCGATCTCGGCGAGCACCTGGGCGGCGGCCTGTATGCCCGCGAAGTGGACTACCTGTGCAAGCACGAGTGGGCCCAGGACGCCGAGGACATCCTCTGGCGCCGCAGCAAGCTCGGCCTGTTCCTCTCGCCGAGCCAGCAGGTGCGCCTCAGCCAGTACCTGCAGAGCGAGCATCCGCATCGCCCGCGGGTGCATGCGGCCTGATCGCCAGCCAGAAACGTCGAGGCCCGCTTTTGCGGGCCTCGTTCGTTATGGAAGGGTACGGGACGATCCGGGCATAATGCGCGACGCCACCAAGCCGGTGGCGCCGCCGCAGTCGAGAATCCCGTGGACCTGATGTTCAAGGCGCTGATCGGCGCCGCCGTGGTCGTGCTCCTCGCCATCCTGTCGAAGACCCGCAACTACTACATCGCCGGCCTGGTGCCGCTGTTTCCCACCTTCGCCCTGATTGCCCACTACATCGTCGGCAAGGGCCGTTCGCTGGACGACCTGAAGACCACCATCGTCTTCGGCATGTGGTCGATCATCCCCTACTTCGTCTATCTCGCCGCGCTCTACCTGCTGGTCGAGCGCTTCCGCCTGGAGACCTCGCTGGCCCTGGCGGCGCTGGCCTGGCTGGTGGCGGCAAGCGTGCTGGTGGGCCTCTGGGTACGCCTGCACGCCTGAGACCGCGAGCGCGGCTTCAGAGCTGGACGACGCTGGCCTGCCGATGGGCCTTCAGGTAAGGCACCACCGCCGCCAGCAACGGCTCCTTGAAGGCTTCCTGGAAGCGATGGGCGAGACCGGGGATCAGCTTCAGCTCCGAGCCACGGATATGCGCCGCCACGTGCACGCCGTGCATCACCGGCAGCAGCGGATCGGCGGTGCCATGGATCACCAGGGTCGGCACCTGCAGACGGTTCAGCAGCGGCACCCGGCTGGGTTCGGCGAGGATTGCCAGCAATTGCCGCTGCACGCCTTCCGGGTTGAACGCGCGGTCGTAGGAACGTGCGGCCTGCAACAGGAGCTGCTGGCGATCGTCGCGCACTTCCGGGCTGCCCAGCGCCGCCAGCAGGTCGGCCTGCTGCTCGACCGCCTGCTCGCGGCTGGCCGCCTCGCGCCGCGCCAGCAGGCGCAGCAGCGACTCGCTGGGCGCCGGCAGGCCTTCGGCGCCGGAGCTGGTCATCACCAGGGTCAGGCTGAGCAGGCGCTGCGGCGCCATGTCGGCGATGTGCTGGGCGATCATCCCGCCCATGCTGGCGCCGAGCACATGGGCCTGGGGGATATCCAGCGCGTCGAGCAGATGCAGGGCATCGCCGGCCATGTCGGTGAGGGTATAGGGCGCGCTGACCGGCAGGCCGAGGCGATAACGCACCACTTCGTAGGTCAGCCGCGAACTGGGCACCGGCACGTTCCAGGCCGACAGGCCGACGTCGCGGTTGTCGTAGCGGATCACCCGGAAGCCTTGCTCGCACAGGGCGCTGACCACCTCGTCCGGCCAGTGGATCAGTTGCCCGCCCAGGCCCATCACCAGCAGCAGGGCCGGATCGCTGTCGCGGCCGATGCTCTGGTAGGCCAGGCGCACGTCGCCCAGTTCGACCGTCTCGGTAGGTACGCGTGCGTCGCAACGCGCCGCCGCAAAGGAGGAGAGGCTGCACAACAAGGCGGCCAGGAAGATGAAAGCACGCATGAAGAAAACCCAGAACGCAAAACCCCAGTGGAGCGCGATTCTGATTAAATTTCGTCCAGCGCGCTGCCACAGTAGCGTGACAGTTTGATGAATGCCGCCAGGCGGTCGTGGCGTTGTGGCTCTGCGGCGTTGCGCCGCTGCTCCGTGCCGCCGTCCCGTGTGCCGGGCTCTTCTCCCCGTCGCTCCACGATCGCACGCTCTGCGGGATCGAGGCCATCGCTTGTCGACAGCCCCTGGCGTATGAGACAAACTCAACGAATCCGCACCGCTATCAAGTTTTGCTCATACAGAGGCCGCCATGCTCGAACTTCGCCACCTCAAGACCCTGCACGCGCTGCGCGAAGCCGACAGCCTGGTGGAAGCCGCCGAGCGCCTGCACCTTACCCAGTCGGCGCTGTCGCACCAGTTCAAGGAACTGGAAGAGCGCCTGGGCATGCAGTTGTTCGTGCGCAAGACCAAGCCGGTACGCTTCACCAGCGCCGGGCTGCGCCTGCTGCAACTGGCCGACTCGCTGCTGCCCCAGCTGCGCACCGCCGAGCGCGACCTGGCGCGGCTCGCCGGCGGTACCGCCGGACGCCTGCACATGGCCATCGAATGCCACAGTTGCTTCCAGTGGCTGATGCCGACCATCGACCAGTTCCGCGACGCCTGGCCGGAAGTCGAACTGGACCTGGCCTCGGGCTTCTCCTTCGCGCCGCTGCCGGCCCTGGCCCGCGGCGACCTCGACCTGGTGGTGACCGCCGACCCGATCGAGTTGCCCGGCATCACCTACGTGCCACTGTTCACCTACGAAGCGCTGCTGGCGGTGGCCAACCAGCATGCCCTGGCTGGTCGACCGTACGTCGTCCCGGAGGACCTGGAGCGGGAAACCCTGATCACCTATCCGGTGGAACGCGATCGTCTCGACGTCTTCACCCGCTTCCTCGACCCCGCCGACGTGGAGCCGGCGCAGGTGCGCATAGCCGAGCTGACCGTGATGATGATGCAGCTGGTGGCCTCCGGTCGCGGCGTCTGCTGCCTGCCGAACTGGGCCCTGCACGAGTACAGCTCGCGCGGCTACGTGACGGCCCGGCGCCTCGGTGAAAAGGGCCTGTACTGCACGCTCTTCGCCGCCATCCGCACGGACATGTTCGATGCGCCATTCATGCGCGACTTCCTGCTCACCGCCAAGGACACCTCCTTCGCCACCCTCGAAGGGGTCAGCGCCGCCAAGGGCTGAGCGGCTCAGAACAGCGGCAGCTCATAGGTCAGGTACAAGCGGTTCTCGTCGATGTCGCGGCTGAAGGCCGAACGGTAGGTAGCGTTGCGCCAGACCAGCCCCAGTCCCTTCAGCGCACCGCCCTGCAACACGTAGCGCAGGTCGCTGTCGCGTTCCCACTCGCGACTGCCGTCGGCGCCCTTCGGTTTCGCGCCGTGGCCGCTGAAATAGCGCGTCATCAGGCTCAGGCCGGGCACCCCGAGCGGCGCGAAGCCGCAGTCGTAGCGCAGTTGCCAGGAGGACTCGCCAGCCTCGGCGAAGTCGTTGTACTGGCCGAAATTGACCAGGTACGGATCGGTTCCCTCCAGGTAGGGGAAACCGTGGTCGCCGCTCATCCGCTGGTAGCCCAGGCCGAAGGCCTGGCCGTTGCGCAGGCGGTAGGTGAGCGACCCGCTGAAGGAACGGTTGTCGATGCGCCCGCCGCGAGCGCCGCCGGTATCCCGGCTGAGCGCCAGGCGCAAGTCGCTCTCCAGGCTATCCGCAGCGACGCCGATGCGCCCCTTGAGACCGAGGAAATGCTGGGCGTAGACCTGCTCCAGTTCGCCATAGTGGTAGCTGCCGGTCCAGTCCGGGGCGATACGGTAGTCCAGGCCGGCCAGGTCGAAACGGTCCGCCTGCGCCGCGCCGGCGAAACGCCGGTTGCGGTTGAACAGCGCCAGGTCGCTGGTGCCCGCCTCGTTGCGCTGGCTGACCTCGGTCAGCCGTCCCAGGTTCAGGCTCAGTCCGCTCAGTTCGCCGGAAGTCAGCAGCGCGCCCTGGAACACCTGGGGGAATAGCCGCCCGTAGTTGGGCTGGATGGTCGGTAGCTTCGGCACCAGGCCGCCGACCTTCAGTTCGCTGCGCGACAGGCGCAGCTTGGCGGTGGCGTCCAGCCGCGCGTAGTCGCCCGCCGCGCTGCCATCGTCGCGAAGCGGAAGCAGGCCGGTGCCGCTACGCCCCGCGCCGGAATCGAGTCGGACGCCGAGCTTGCCCAGCAGGTCGAGACCCACGCCGAGGGTACCCTCGGTATAGCCCGAGCGGTAGTCGAAGAGAAAGCCCTGGGCCCACTCCTCGCTTTTCGCACGTCCCGCGCCATCGCGGAAGTCGCGGTTCATGTAGAAGTTGCGCAAGGCCAGGCTGGCCCGCGAGTCTTCGAGGAAGCCCTCGGCCAAGGCGGGAACGCTATCGCCGGCAAGGATCGGCAGCAGGAAAAACGCGCATTTCTTGTTGTTGTTCATACGCACTCCGAACGGGCGCCTGGGCGCCTCTTTTTCTAGGGGGAACGGTGTCTCATCGGCAGCGCTCGATCACCATCGCCACGCCCTGGCCGAGCCCGACGCACAGGCTGACCACCGCGTAGCGCCGCTCGATGCGTTGCAGCCCGCGGGCGGCGGTGAGCACCAGGCGCGCACCGGAGGCGCCGAGCGGATGGCCGAGGGCAATGGCGCCGCCATGGGGATTGACCCGCGGGTCCTCGTAGTCCAGGCCGAGCAACTTCAGGCAGGCCAGGACCTGCGGCGCGAAGGCTTCGTTGATCTCGATCAGGCCGACCTCGTCCAGGTCGATGCCGGCGCGTTGCAGCGCGCGGAGGATCGCCTGCTGCGGGCCGATGCCCATCAACCGGGGCTCCACGCCGACGCTGGCGCTGGCGAGGATCCGCGCCAGCGGCCGGATGCCCTCGCGCTCGCCGATCGCGCGATCGCCCAGCAGCACTACCGCCGCCCCGTCGTTGATCCCAGACGCATTACCGGCGGTCACTACCCCACCGGCGAACAACGCCGGCAAGCGCGCCAGGGCCGCCAGGTCGGCCTGCGGTCGCGGATGCTCGTCGCGCTCCACCAGCCGCGTCTCGCCCTTGCGTCCGGCACGCACCTCCACCGGAAGGATCTCGCCGAGGAAAAAGCCCTCCTCCAGCGCAGCCTGGTAGCGCGCCTGGGAAGAAGCGGCGAAACGGTCGGCGTCTTCGCGGGCGATGCCGAAGGCGCGGGCCACGTTGTCGCCGGTCTCCGGCATGCTGTCGTTGCCATAGCGCTCGACCAGCCTGGGGTTGGCGAAGCGCGCGCCGATGGTGCTGTCGAAGACCTCCAGCGTGCGGCTGAAGGCGCTCTCCGCCTTGGCCATGACGAACGGCGCCCGGGACATGCTTTCGGCGCCGCCGGCCAGGTACAGCCGACCCTCGCCGCAACTGATCGCGCGCGCCGCGTCGATCACCGCCGACAGTCCGCTGGCACACAAGCGGTTGACCGTCTGCCCGGGCAGCCGCGCCGGCAGGCCGGCTGCGAGCAGCGCGTTGCGCGCCAGGTTGCGGCTGTCTTCGCCGGCCTGGTTGGTGCAACCGAGGATCACATCCTCCAGGTCGTCGACGGCGAACCCGGAGGTTTCCGCGAGACGCGCCAGCAGCAGGCCGGCCAGGTCGTCCGGACGCACCGTCGAGAGTGCACCGGCATGCCGGCCGAAAGGCGTACGCAGGCCGGCGTAGATATAGGCATCGAGCATGGTGTGTTTCTCCGCCAAGGGATCAGGAGGCCAACGGGCTGTCCGGCTGGCGCAGGGAAAGGCCCAGTTGGGCGCGCCGGCGCAGCCAGGGGCTGGGGCGATAGCGCGGGTCGCCGCTGAGCGCATGCAGGCGTTCGAGGATGCGCAGCACGCGCCCGGCACCCATTCGGTCGCCCCACTCCAGCGGCCCCAGCGGATAGCCGAGACCGAGGCGCACCGCCAGGTCGATGTGCTCCACCGAAGCGATACCCTGCTGGGCGATGTCGCAGGCGAGATTGACGATCGAGGCGAGGGTGCGCTGGACGATGAACCCGGCGCTGTCGCGAATCAGCGTGACGCCCACGCCGTCCCGTGCGAACAGGGTGCGAGCCGCCTGCTGCAGCTCCGCTCGGGTCGCCGGGCAGGCCATCAGGCAGCGGTGTCGCTCCAGGTCCGACAGCACGTCGATGGCCAGGCTGCGCGTCGGATCGACGGCGAACCGCCGCGCTGCGGCGCTGACGTCGGCGCCCAGCGGCGCAAGCAGGCACAACGCCGCCCCGGAAGGACGCTCGCCGCTCTCCACCTCGGCGCCCAGACGTTGTAGCAACGTCAGCAATGGCGCGCGGTCATGTTCGTCGTCGACGCCCAGCCACACCGGCGGCAACGCCGCGCCTGGCGCAACCGCCGGGGCGGCGACGGGCACCTGCCCAGCGCCGTCGTAGCGGTAGAAGCCCTGGCCGCTCTTGCGCCCCAGGCGGCCGGCGGCGAGCATCTGGCGCAGCAAGGGATGCGGACGATAACGCGGCTCCTCGTAGTACTGCCGGTAGATCGACTCCATCACCGGCAGGCTGACGTCCAACCCGACCAGGTCGAACAGCTCGAACGGGCCCATGCGGAAGCCGGCGCCCTCGCGCAGGACTTCGTCGATCGCCGCCACCGGCGCCACGCCCTCGCCGAGGATACGCAGCGCCTCGGTGCCGAAGGCCCGTCCGGCATGGTTGACGATGAAGCCGGGGCTGTCCGTGGTACGCACCGCCTGGTGGCCGAAGGTCGCCACCAGGGCGCACAGTCGCTCGGCGATGCCGGTGCGGGTGGCGAGACCCTCGATCACCTCCACCAGACGCATCAGCGGCACCGGATTGAAGAAGTGCAGACCGGCGACCCGGCCAGGATCGCGACAGGCCGAGGCGATCGCGGTAACCGACAGCGAGGAGGTATTGCTGGCGAGGATCGCTTCGTCGCCGACCACCTCTTCCAATTGGCGGAACAACGCCTGCTTGGCCTCCAGGTTCTCGACGATCGCCTCGATCACCAACTGGCAGCCGCGCAGGATCCGCAAGTCCTCGACCACCCGCAGATTGCCCATCGCGCGCTCGACAGCCTCCGCCTCCAGCCGGCCCCGCTCCACCTGCCGGGCAAGGACCGTGGCGATCTGCTCGCGCGCTTGCAGCGCCGCCCCCTGGCGGCTGTCGTAGAGCAGCACCGACAGCCCGGCACAGGCAGCGAGCTGGGCGATGCCCTGGCCCATGGCACCGGTACCGACGATACCGATGAGAACGATCGATGGCTCGCTCATTTTCCCAGGTACTCCGCTGTGCGTTTTTCCAGGAAGGCACGCATGCCCTCCTTCTGGTCGTGGCTGTCGAACAGCAACTGGAAGGCCTTGCGCTCCAGCGCCAGGGCCTGGTCCAGCGGCAGGTCGGCGCCGGCCAGGACCACTTCCTTGATCTGCGCCAGCGCCAGCGGCGGCAGGCCGGCGATCTGGCGAGCCAGTTCGAGGGCGCGATCCAATGCCTGGCCATCCGCCGCCACCTCGCTGACCAACCCTATGGCCAGGGCCTCCAGCGCCCTTACCGTGCAACCGGTAAACAGCATGCGCAGCGCCTGGAACTTGCCCACCGCTCGCACCAGGCGCTGGGTGCCGCCGGCGCCGGGCATCACGCCGACACGGATTTCCGGCTGGGCGAAGCGCGCCGAGGCACCGGCGACGATCAGGTCGCAGTGCATCGCCAACTCGCAGCCTCCGCCCAGGGCATGGCCCTCCACGGCGGCGATCAGCGGTTTGCGGCAGGCGGCGAGCGCCTGCCAGTGGCGCTCCACCCCGCGCTGCTGGATCTCCAGCGCGGACGCCTCCGCCAGTTCGTTGAGATCGGCGCCGGCGGCGAACGCCGTGCCATTTCCGGTGAGGACGATGACCCGGGTATCGGCGCACTCGTCGAGGCGCCGTACGTGCTCCGCCAGAGCCTCGCGCAGGCGCATGTTCAGGGCGTTGAGCACTGCCGGGCGGTTCAGTCGCAACAGGGCCACGCCCTGCTCCGGCCGCTCCAGCAGCACGAGTTCGGGGCTCACCGCCCCAGGGGAGGAATCCATGGCCATCTCCAATTGCTCGGGGATTGAGTTGCACGGCGCAGGCCGTGCCGTGCGGGGTTTCAGGCGCGGACGATGCCGCGCCGGACCAGCGCGTCGATCGCCTCGGCGCTCAATCCCAGTTCCGCCAGGACTTCCCGGGTGTCTCTGCCCAGTACCGGCGGCGTGGCGCGGTAGCTGGCCGGGGTGCGCGAAAGCTTCACCGGAGAGGCGATGCCGCGATAGCCCTCGAGTTCGACGACCATCCCGCGATGGCGGGTGTGCGGGTGTTCCACCACCCGATCCACCGTGGCGATCGCTCCGCAGGGCACGCCGAGACGGATCAGCCGCTCGGCCAGCTCGCGACCGTCGTGGGCCGCCAGGTAGTCCTCCAGGGCGCGCTTCAGCGCCTCGCGGTTGACCGAGCGCTTGCCGTTGTCGGCGAAGCGCGGGTCCCCCGGCAGTTCATCGGCTCCCAGGTACTCGCACAGGCGGGCGAACTGGCGGTCGTTGCCGACGGCGAGGAAGATCGGCTCGGTACCGGTGCGGTAGCTGTCGTAGGGCGCGATGTTCGGATGGGCGTTGCCGCTACGCCGGGGCGTACGTCCGGAAGCGAAGTAGTTCGGCAGGTGCGGGTGCAGCAGGGAAATACCGCAGTCGTACAGGGCGATGTCCACCGACTGCCCGCGCCCGCTGACCTGGCGCTCGTGGAGGGCGAGGAGGATGCCGGCCATGGCGTTCAGCCCGGTGACCATGTCGACGATCGGCAGGCCGATGCGCAACGCGTCGCCGCCGGCCTCGCCGTTCACGCTCATCAGTCCGGCCATCGCCTGGATCGCCGCGTCGTAGCCGGGCAGGCCGCCGAGCGGGCCGTCGGCGCCGAAGCCCGATACCGCGCAGTGGACCAGCCGCGGGAAGCGCTGGCGAAGCACCTCCTCGTAGCCGATCCCCCAGCGCGCCAGGGTGCCGGGCTTGAAGTTCTCCAGCAGTACGTCAGCGTCCTCCAGCAAGCGCAGCAGCAGCTCGATGCCCTCCGCCGTCGCCAGGTCGACGGCGATGCCCTTCTTGTTGCGGTTCACGCCCTTGAAGTAGGACGCCGTGTCGCCCTCGAAGGGTGGCCCCCAGCCACGGGTCTCGTCGCCGCCGAGGGGTTCCAGCTTGATCACCTCGGCGCCGTGGTCGGCCAGCGCCTGGGAGCAGTAGGGTCCGCCGAGGACCCGGCTGAGATCGATGATTTTCAGGCCACGCAGGGCGCCCGTCTGATTGGTCATGGCGACTCTCTGGTTGTTGTGAGCGGGAATGCGGGCAGTCAGGCCGGCAGCAATTGCATGGCTTCGGCCTGGCTCAGCGGCACCTCGCCGACCACCCTGGCCAGCAGTTCGGCCTGGTCGGTCCAGCCCTCCAGGCGCAGCGGGTCGCGCGGCAGCAGCTTGTGCCGGGCGACCAGGAAGGCCAGGGCCAGGCGGCGCTGGTCGGGTGCCTGGCGGCTGGCCTCCCAGGCCATGAAGATCGCCGTGCACAGGTGATAGAGGGCGCTGCCGGCCTGGCGCACCTGCTCATCCTGGCGGCGCTCGGCGACGTCGGCCATGGTCGCGACCACTCGCACCAGCAGTTCGTCGAAGAGGTCGCGGGCGTCCCCTGGCAGGTCGCTGTCATCCAGCAGCCGGCGCAGGTGGCGCTGCAAGGGTTCGAGCGCCTGTTCGCGGCTCACCGCACGGGCGACGTCCAGCGCCACGATGTTGCTGGTGCCCTCCCAGATCGACCCCAGGTGGGCGTCGCGCACCAGCCGCGGGTCGCTCCACTCCTCGATGTAGCCGACCCCGCCGCGCACCTCCATGGCGTCGCCGGTGACCCGTCGCGCATCGCGGCAGGCGCGGAACTTGATCAGCGGGGTGAGGATCCGCACGCATTTCTGCGCCTCGACCTCGCCGCCATCGGCGCGCGGCAGCAGCGTGGCGATCTGCATGAACATCGAGCGCGCCTGTTCGGTGGGCAGCATCATCTTCAGCAACTGCTTCTGCATCAGCGGCATGTCGATCAGGTGCTTGCCGAAGGCGCGCCGATGGCGGGCGACGAACAGCGCCTCGCTCAGCGCCCGGCGCATCAGCCCGGCGGCGCGCACGCCGTTGGACAGGCGCGACATGTTGACCATGTCGGCCATCTGCTGGAAGCCGCGGCCGATCTCGCCGATCAGGTAGGCGCTGGCGCCTTCCAGGCGGACTTCGCCGCTGGCCATGGAGCGGCTGCCCAGCTTGTCCTTCAGGCGGACGATGCGATAGGCGTTGCGCGTACCGTCCTCGCGGACCTTCGGCAACAGGAACAGGGTCACGCCCTTCATTCCTTCCGCCGCGCCTTCGGGGCGGGCCAGGACCATCGCCAGGTCGGCGTCCGGGTTGGAGCAGAACCACTTGTCGCCGTAGAGCTTCCACTCGCCGCCCTCCTCCCGCGCCACGGTACGGGTCCGCGCCACGTCGGAGCCGGCGGCCTGCTCGGTCATGAACATGGCGCCCTGGAACAGCTCGTCGAAATCCCGCGAGGCGAGGGACGGCAGATAGCGCTCAACCAGTTCCGGCGCGCCGAACCTGCGCAGGGTGCGGGTCAGCGAGTCGGTCATGCTGACCGGGCAGCAAAGGCCGAACTCGGCCTGTACGAACAGGTGGGTGAGCGCATACTTCACCAGCGGCGGCGGGCCGTCCGGGCGATGGCTCATGGAAGCCAGGCCGAGTTCGGCATAGGCCACCCGTTCGAGGGCGACGTAGTCCGGATGCTTGCGAATGCTCTGCAAATCCTCGCCGCGGCGGGTGCGCGGCGCCAGCACCGGCGGGTTCTTGTCCGCCGCCAGCGCCAGCACGTCCAGCTCGCCGCCGGCACGGGCGCCGAGCCGTTCGAGGAGCGGCCGCCATTCGGCGAGCAACGCCGGCGGCAGGTATACCTCCAGCAGCCGCTCCAGGGCCGGATCGCAGGTGTAGAGATTCAGCCCACGGCTGTCGGGGATGTTCAGCGTATCTTCGCGAAGTACTTCGGGCATGGCGGTCATGGCGCGGCTCCTGCTTGTCTTGCGCCGAGACTAGGCGAGTGGTTCGATAAGCATCCAATACAAAAAAAATCATCGACGATAAGAAAAACAGATCGTAGAACCAGGTGCCTGCCATGGATCTCAGACAGCTTCGCTACTTCATCGCGGTCGCCGAGGAACTGCATTTCGGGCGCGCCGCGGCTCGCCTGTTCATCTCCCAGCCGGCGCTGAGCTTCGACATCAAGAAGCTGGAGGAACAGCTCGGAACCCAATTGCTGCTGCGCAACAACAAGTCGGTGAAGCTCACCGGCGCCGGCCAGGTCCTGCTGGTGGAAGCGCGCAACCTGCTGCTGCAGGCAGAGAAGGTGAAACGCCTGACCCAGCTATCCGCCGAGGGCGACGTCGGCCAGCTGCGCGTCGGCTTCGTCAACTCCATGCTCTACCGCGGCCTGCCCAGGGCCATGTCCCGCTTCGAACGGGAGCACCCGAACATGGAGGTGGTGCTCGGCGAAATGAACAGCGCGGAGCAGGCCCAGGCGTTGCAGCGCGGGCAGATCGACCTGGGCTTCGTGCACTGGGGCAGGCTGCCGGCGGAAATCGTCTCCGAACCCTTGATCAGCGACCCGTTCCTCTGCTGCCTGCCCGCCGGGCACCGCCTGGCAGGCCAGGCGCGTCTGGACCTCGCCGAACTGCGCGACGAAGACTTCATCCTCTTCCCGCGCCATGTCTCCCCGCACTACCACGACCTGATCATCGCCCGCTGCGTGGACGCCGGCTTCAGCCCGCGCATCCGCCACGAGGCGCGCCTGTGGCAGACCGTCGCCGCCATGGTCGGTCTCGGCATGGGCGTCGCGCTGATCCCGGAGACCCTCTGCCTGGCCTGGCGGAACGAGGTGCGCTACCTGGAGATCGAGCCGGCCGGCGCGCGTTCGGAGATCCACGCGATCCTTCCGGCCAGCGAACCTTCCCGGGCGGCGCAGGCGTTCCTGGCGACGCTGAAGAGCGGCCTGGACGACGCCTGAGCGAGGGCTGACGGAAAACGTCGATATGGAATCCCTTATCGAGCCATAAGATTAAAAGACTATTGATTTGCGGGGGTGCCACCTAGACTCCGAGGCACCCGGGTCAACACCGACGCACGCTCTCCCTCCACGGAAACCAGCGTTTCCGCCCCGCCTTTCAGCGAAGGGCGGTAGGGAGCGGCGTGTCGGCGAGAACAACAATAAACAGGACTCGACCCATGCCGCGCACGCCCTCTCCCGAAGACGCCGACCTGCACAAGAAGGCCCGCAGGGCCGGTATCGCCTCCTTCATCGGCACCACCATCGAGTGGTACGACTTCTACATCTACGGCCTGGCCGCCGCCCTGGTGTTCGGCAAGGTATTCTTCCCCGCCGACATGGATCCGGGCCTGGCCACCCTGCTGTCCTTCGTCACCCTCTGGTCGGGCTTCATCGCTCGCCCGCTGGGCGGGATCATCTTCGGCCATCTCGGCGACCGCATCGGCCGCAAGACCACCCTGGTGATCACCCTGATCATGATGGGCATCGCCACGACCTGCATCGGCCTGTTGCCGGTCTATACGCAGATCGGCATCTGGGCGCCGATCTCCCTGGTGGCGCTGCGTATCGTCCAGGGCATCGCGGTCGGCGGCGAGTGGGGCGGCGCGATCCTGATCGCCAGCGAAAGCGCGCCCAAGGGCAAGGGCATCCTGTACGCCGCCTTCGCCCAGCAGGGCTCGCCCACCGGCAACCTGCTGGCGACCCTGGCGTTCTTCGCCCTCAGCGCCCTGCCCGCCTCGGACTTCATTCTCTGGGGCTGGCGCGCGCCGTTCCTGCTCTCTGCGGTGCTGGTCATCGTCGGCATGGTGATCCGCCTGAAGCTGGAGGAGTCGGAAGACATGAAGCGTGTGCTGGCGCAGAAGCGCACGGTGAAGCTGCCGCTCGCCGAGGTGCTGGGCAAGCACTGGAAGATCGTCCTGCTCGGCGCCGGCGTGCTGCCGATCATCCACGTCACCTACTTCAAGAGCACCTTCGCCCTCTCCTGGGCGACCAAGACCCTCGGCTACAGCCAGGGCACCTTCCTCAGCATCATCGTGGTCGCGCTGGTGGTGCAGTTCCTCAGCCAGCCGCTGGGGGCGCTGCTCACTTCGCGCATCGACATGCGCAAGGCGGCATGCCTGATGGTGCTGCCGGAGTTCATCCTGATGCCGGCGATGTTCTTCGCCGTGGAAACCAAGGTCTACTGGATCGCCGCGGCCGGCATGTGCCTGGCCACGGTGCCGCACGCGATGTTCTACGGCGCGGTGGGCGGTATCCTCGCCCGAGCCTTCCCGGCGCGGGTGCGCTACACCGGCCTGTCGCTGGCCTACCAGCTCTGCTCGCTGCTGGTCGGCGGCGGTACGCCGGTACTGGCCCAGTGGATTCTCAACAGTACCGGCAGCATCGTCGGCGTGGCCCTGGCCTCGGCCTGCTACGCGCTGGTCTCGCTGGCCTGTACCCTGGCCCTGTTGCGGATCACCGGGTTCCACGCCAGCGACCTGTCGACCGCCGAGCGCGCCGACGCCGAGGACTTGCAGCGGCCCGCAGCGGTCGAGCGGGAACCGGTGTTGCGCGCCCCCGCCCGGCTTCTGGGCGGCGATCCCGGCTAGCCGGCAGCGCCCATGCGCCGCTCGTGCTCCAGCAACCAGCGCTTGCGCCACAGGCCACCGCCATAGCCGGTCAGGGAACCGTCCGAACCGATGACGCGGTGGCAGGGAATCACGATGGCGATCTGGTTGGCTCCGTTGGCGCGGGCCACGGCGCGCACCGACGACGGCGAGCCGATGGACCTGGCCAGCCCGGAGTAGCTCTGCGTGCTGCCGCACGGTACCTCGCGCAGCGCCTGCCAGACCGTGCGGGTGAAGGCCGAGGCGTTCAGCGCCAAGGGGGTCTGGAAGCGCACTGGAGTACCGCCGAAGTAGTCGGCGAGTTCCGCCTCGATCCTGTCGATGGAGGCGAAACGGCCGAAACCGATGCTCGATCCGCTGCTCTTCTGCAGGCGTTTCAGCTCCCCGCTCAACGCCGGGCGGTCGAAGAATTCCAGCAGGTGCAGGGCCTGCGCATCGGCCACCGCGAGCATGGCGCCGAGCGGGGTCTGCAGCCAGTCCGCCTTGAGCAGCTCGCGCCCGCGCAACTGCGACGGCGGCTCGCCCAGCAGGCGCGCGAAGGCGCTACGGAAGCCGCTGTCAGAGTCGAAGCTGGCATCCAGTTGCGCGTCGATCACCCGCGCGCCCGAGGACAGCCGCTCGGCGACCTGGCCAAGACGGCGCAGGCGAGCCATTTCCAGAAAGGTCACGCCGAACTCGCGCTTGAAGGCACGGCGCACGGTGGACGGGTCATAGCCCAGCGCCGCCAGGTCGTCTTCGAACCAGCGCCGCTGCGGTTGCCGACCGAGGCGCTGGAGCAGGTCGCTGACCAGCGGCCCCTGCGTGCCGAGCCGCTCCAGCGGCCGGCAACGCAGGCAGGGTCGGAAGCCGGCCTCGACGCAGCCCTTGATCGAATCGAAGAACAGGGTGTTCTCGCGCTTCGGCTTGCGCGCCGGGCAGGTCAGGCGGCAGAACACCCCGGTGCTCTTCACCCCGACGAAGGCGAAGCCATCGTAGGCGGGGTCGCGCGCCAACAGCGCGGCATACAGGGTGTCGTCATCGGGAAGGGGAAGGAACAACGCTGCGTCGGACATGGCCGGCTCCGGAACCAGGGAGGCGATGGATAGCCACTCTAGGCCAGGAGCCTGCGCCTTGCCGCCGCGAAACGGGCGTCGATTCTTTCTCAGCCCTCCTCGAAACGCATCTCCGGCGGCTGCTCGCGGAAACCGTGGGTGATCGCCGCCAGGTACACCGCGCCCAGCGCCAGCCAGCAGAGGCCGAGGATGATCGCCAGATGGTCGAGGCTGGCCATCAGCCACAGGTCGGCGACCAGGCCGATGCCAGGGAATACCAGGAACAACAGGGTTTCCCGTGGGCCGCGGCGCTCGGCGCCAAGGTAGTAGTGGAAGACCACCGACAGGTTGACCAGGCTGAAGGCGAGGAAGGCGCCGAAGTTGATGAACGAGGTGGAGGTGGTCACGTCCATCTGCAGCGCCAGCAGGGCCACCACGCCGCACAGGACGATGCTGTTCACCGGCGTCTCGAAGCGCTTGCCGAGACGCCCGAAGAACGGCCGCGGAAGGACGCCGTCGCGGCCCATGGCGAAGAGCAGGCGCGAGGCGCTGGCCTGGGCCGAGAGGCCGGAGGTGAACTGGCCGACGATCAGGCCGACCAGGAAGAAGGTCACGAACAGGTCGCCACCGATGTTGCGGGCGATCTCGTAGGCCGCCGAGTCCGCGCTATCGAAGGCGAACGACGGGTGCGCCAGTTGCACGAAGTACGAGGTGACGATGAAGATCAGCCCGCCCAGCAGGGTGATCAGCAGGATCGCCCGCGGGATGTTGCGCCGCGGGTCGCGGGTTTCCTCGGTCAGGGTGCTGACCGCGTCGAAACCGAGGAACGAGTAGCAGGCGATCGCCGCACCGCTCATCACCAGCGGTACCTGCAGGTCGCCACCGAGCAACGGTTGCAGCGACCATAGCGGCTTGCCCGGGTCGCCCAGCACGTAGTGCACGCAGAGCGCGACGAAGGCGCCGAGGACCAGGAACTGCACCAGCATCAGCAGGCCATTGACGTTCTTCGCCAGGCGCAGACCGACGATGTTGATCGTCGTGGTCACGCCGATGAACGCCAGCACCCAGACCGCGTTGGGTACCGCGGGAAAGGCCGAGTGCAGGTAGGCGGCGCCGATCAGCCAGATCGCCATCGGCAGGAACAGGTAGTCGAGCAGCACCGCCCAGCCGGCGATGAAGCCAAGCCGGGAATCGATGGCCTTGCGCACGTAGGTATAGGCCGAGCCGGCCACCGGGAAGGCCGCGGCCATGAGCCCGTAGCTGAGTGCGGTGAAGAGCATCGCCAGGGAAGCGGCGATGTAGGCGGCGGGGACGTGTCCCTGGGTGGTCTCGGCGAGGATGCCGAAAGTCCCGAGGACGATGATGGGGGTCATGTAGGCGATGCCGAACAGCACCACGGAACCCAGCGACAGGGTGCGCTTGAGTCTGGCCATTACTGCTTACTCCGGAATTATCGTTTGTTATGGCAGTGGCCCGCAGCCGGCCAGGCCGCGGGACGCAGGGGCCTCCCCTCACCCGGGAGACCGGCGGACGCTTGGGCGCCCATCGTTGTGCTACGGCTTTCCGGGCCGATCCTCGCCCGCTCGCTGGCGGACGGAGGACGACGCGACGCTCCTGTCGCGCCGCGGTGAATCAGGGAATCAGCAGTTCGCGCAGGCCGTCCGGGTGCTCGCGGCGCTCGCCGGGCAGGACCAGGCGACGCTCTTCGAGGTAACGGTAATCCCGACGCGCATCCTGCAACCGGCCGAGGTCCAGTTCGACGATCTGCCGGCATTCTTCGCGCCCGGCCTCGCAGAGCAACTGGCCATAGGGATCGACCACCGCGCTGCCGCCGGCGAAGACCAGCCCGCCGTCGCCATGCCCGACGCGGTTGACCATCACCGCGTAGGCCTGGTTTTCCATGGCGCGGGCCATGATCGCGGTGCGATGGGTCGGGCCATAGGGGTCCATGTTGCCATTGGTCACGATGATCAGTTCCGCACCCAGTTGGCCGAGGGCCCGCGCGCTTTCCGGGAACTCGATGTCGAAGCACACCAGCAGGCCGACCCGGATGCCGTTCCACAGGGCGGTGGCGTAGCGGTCGCCAGGCGTGAAGATGCCGCGGTCGGAGGCCCACAGGTGGGCCTTGCGGTATTTCAGGGCGATGCCGTCGGGAGCGATCAGCAGGGTGGTGTTGTAATAGCGGCCGGCGTCCGCCTCGGCGATGCCGATCGCCACCGAAACGTTACGTTCACGGGCGACGCGCTGCACCGCGCTGACCGTCGGGCCGTCGAGCGGCTCGGCGAGGGCGGCGATGTTGTCTTCGCTGGGGAAGCCGGTCAGGTGGGTTTCCGGGAACACCACCAGTTCGGTGTCCGCCGCACAGTCGGCGATGGCCGCCAGGGCGCGTTCCAGGTTGTGCGCGGTGTCACCATCGCGACCGGCGATCTGGACGAGTTCGACTTTCATCGGAATTCCTTGTTGTTCTCGGCGCTGTTCGGCACGCGCGCTGTTCGTATGCAGGGGTCGGCACAGTATGCTTGGCGTTCCCCGCGCCGATAATTACGTCCGAGGGTTAACCCAACAGGGGTAGAAGATGAGTTTCACCTTGCAGGACATCGCCTGGCACCGCTCCGTCGGGCAACTGGTCGAGGCGCTGGATGCGCCGGACTTCTGGATTCGCCTGGTACGCCTGCTCGAACAGTACGTTCCGTTCGACAGCTGGGTGGCCCTGCTGTTCAGCCAGGGCCGGCCACAGGTGTTCGCCGAATGCCCGGGCGCCGACGGCGGGCCGGATCCGCTGTTCCAGGACTACCTGCGAGGCCTCTACCTGCTCGACCCGTTCTACATCGCCAGCCGCGAGAACCCGTGCAGCGGCCTGTTCCGTCTGGCCGACGTGGCACCGGAATGCTTCGAGCAGACCGATTACTACCAGCGTTACTTCCGCCTCAACGTGGTGGCCGATGAAATCCAGATCAACGTCCAGCTCTCCGGCGAACGCACCCTCTGCCTGTCGCTCGGCTCGCGGCGCCGCTTCACCCCCGAGCAACTCGCCGTGCTCGGCCTGGTGCGGCCCTGGGTGGCCGGGCTGATGCGCCAGCGCCTGGCCTTCGAGGACGAAGTGTTGAACAGCCCCGCGGCGCCGGAGCCGGGCTGGCAGGGTTCGCTGGAGAAGGTCGCGGAGCAGATGGGCACGCCACTGACGGCGCGCGAACTGGAGGTCGGCAGGCTGATGCTCAGCGGCTGCTCGAGCAAGGAGATCGCCCGCAAGCTGGCGATCTCGGCGGAAACCGTGAAGGTCCACCGCAAGCACATGTACGGCAAGCTCGGCATCAAGTCGCAGTCCGAGCTGTTCGGCCTGTTCCTCCAGGCCCAGGGCTGACGGGACGGGCGACCGTCCCGTCGCCGCTCAGCGGCGCTTGATCTTCGGCTTCGGCCGGCCCTGCACGCACTTGAAGCGCGGATTCGACTTGCAGATCACGTAGAGCCGGCCACGGCGCTTCACCACCTGGCAATCGCGATGGCGCAGCTTGGCCTGTTTCAGCGAGGCGAGGACTTTCATCAGGCCCCCTTGCCGCCGACGAAGCCGGCGAAACGCTTGTTGAACCCGGCCACGCGGCCTTCGCTCTTGGTCTTGCGCTGTTCGCCGGTGTAGACCGGGTGCGAGGCGCTGGAAACGTCCAGCGTCACGTAGGGATAGGTCTTGCCGTCGGTATGGGTATGGGTCTTGTCGGTCTCCGCGGTGGAGCCGATCAGGAAGTACACGTCGGCCGAGGTGTCATGGAACAGGACGGGACGGTATTCGGGATGGATGCCGGGTTTCATGGGGATGCCTCCTACACAATGTTATATAGTTACATATTACTCCGATAAGAATAATTCGCAACTCCGGAAAGAGTTCCCGGCGACCATTCGGCTGCTCGACCATCCAGACACAATTATTAGCTTGCTTTCTATCCCCGTTTGTTTCCCATAATCAGCGCTTGGTTAGCGCGGGGGGAACCCGTCGTAGACGCCTCGAAGAAGGTGACTACCATTTTGAACCGAAGCCTGAAGATTGGAGACATGATGAATCTGTCGCTACTCAGTCGCTATGCGGATTCCACACCATCCGGCCACCCAGTCCACGCTCATCTGGCCAGGCATTCCACGGCCATCTGGCCACCTGTTCCACGGCCATCCGGCCGGGCAGTCGGAGCGCAGCGACGCAGGGGTGGCATTGTTAGTCTGAGGTGCCCGGCGTCGTCAATTTCTGCGTCCGTTTGCGCATTGATTCACCCTTCAGATTGATCCGATAAGCGTTGTGCACCAGGCGGTCGAGGATGGCGTCGGCCAGGGTCGGGTCGCCGATCAGCTCGTGCCAGTTGTCCACCGGCATCTGGCTGGTGACGATGGTCGAGCGCTGGCCGTAGCGGTCGTCCAGTAGCTCCAGCATGTCGCGCCGCTGTTCGGCGGTGAACGGGGCCAGGCCCCAGTCGTCGAGGATCAGCAGGTCGGTCTTGGCGTAGCTGCTCATCAGCTTGGCGAAGCGGCCGTCGCCATGGGCCAGACCCAGTTCTTCCAGCAAACGTGGCAGGCGCAGGTAGCGCACGCTGTAGCCCTCCCGGCAGGCCTGGTGGGCCAGGGCACAGGCCAGCCAGGTTTTACCGACACCGGTGGGGCCGCCGATGATCAGGTTGAGGCCGTCGCGCAGCCACTGGCCACTGCTCAGTTGCAGGATCAGCGCCTTATCCAGTCCGCGCGGGCTGCGGTAGTCGATGTCTTCGAGGCAGGCGTTGTGCTTGAGCCGGGCCTGGCGCAGGCGGCTGCTCAGGCGCTTGTCATCGCGTTCGGTCAGCTCGCGGTCGACCAGCAGGCCGAGGCGTTCTTCGAAGCTCAGGCTGTCGATGTCCGGGGTTTTCAGTTGTTCATTCAGCGCCTTGAGCATGCCGTGCAGGCGCAGGGTTTGCAGCTTGTCCAGGGTCGGATGGGGCAGCATGGTGGGATTCCTTGGGGTCAGTGGTAGTAGGCGGATCCGCGCAGGTTGGCGTGGTCGTCCGGCAGCAGCGGCAGGTTGGTTTGAGCTAGCGGCAGGTTTTCCAGCCCCTGGCGCAGGATCGATTCGAGGCTCTTGTAGCTGCACGTGCCGAGGCTGATGGCGCGACGGCAGGCCAACTCCAGACGCGCCTCACCGTGGGTTTTACCCAGGCGCAGGATGCCCAGGCAGGCCCGGTAGCCCTGCTGCGGATGGATGCGCCGTTCGAGGATGTGCCGGATCACGCCGGCGGTGTTCGGCCCGGTCTGCTCGGCCCAGCGGATCAGCCGTTGCGGCGTCCACTCGGCATGCTCGCGATGGCTCTTGGGCATGTGCTCGGCCTGCGTGCTGTGCCTGCCCTTGTGCATTGAGCGCAGGTGGCTGGCCACTCGCTGGTTGGCGTGGAAAAACTCGACGGTGCGCGCCGTCAGGCGCACCTCCAGCTGCTTCTTCACCAGTTGATACGGCACCGAGTAGTAATGCCCATCGACCTCGACGTGGTAGTCGATGTGCACCCGCGCCTTCTTCCACTCGGCGTAGACGTAGGGTTGCTCCGGCAGGGGGCGCAGCGCCGGACGATCCAGGCTGTCGAAGGCCGACTGCCGGGAGCCCGGCAGCTTCTTGAACGGGCGTTGGTTGAGCCGCTCCAGCAGCCCGGCGATGGCCGTGTTGAGTTCATCCAGGGAGAAGAACTGCCGATTCCTCAGTGCGGCGAGGATCCAACGCTCGACCACCTGCACGCCGACTTCGGCCTTGGCCTTGTCGCGCGGTTTGCGTGCCCGCGCCGGCACCACCGCCACGCCATAGTGCTCGGCCAGATCGCGGTAGCTGGGGTTGATGTCCGGCTCGTAGCGGTGACTCTTGCTCACCGCGCTGCGCAGGTTGTCCGGCACCACGATCTCCGGCACGCCGCCGAGGAAGGCGAAGCAGCGGGCATGGGAGCCTAGCCAGTCCGGCAGCTGCTGCGACCAGGTGGCTTCGGCGAAGGTGTAGCTGGACGCGCCGAGCACCGCGACGAACACCTGCGCCTGGCGGATCTCGCCGCTGTGGCGATCGATAACCGGCACCGTCTGGCCGGCATAGTCGACGAACAGCTTCTCGCCGACGCGGTGCTCCTGACGCATCACCACGTCCAACTTGCCCTGCCAGGCTCGGTAGTGCTCACAGAACCAGCTGTACTGAAAGCCCTGAGGCTGGCTCAGGCGGTACTCCTGCCAGAGCAGCGCCAGGGTCACCCCGGGGCGGCGCAGTTCGGCATGCACCCATGCCCAATCGGGTAAAGGCCGCTTCTCACTGGCAACCGCCGGGGCCGGCGGGAACAGTTGCTGCTCCAACTCGGCATCGGACAACGAACAGGGCCAACTGAGACCGCTGGCGGCAAAACGATTGAGGTAGTCGCCGACGGTGACACGACCGACCTGCACGCTGACCGCAATCTGGCGAGCCGATAGTCCGACCTCGAACTTGAGACGTAGTACTTCGCGAATCTTACGCATGGATAAACGCTCCACGACGACCTCTCTGCTTCGAAAAAGAGGTCGATGGTAGTGAAGAAATCCTGCGTTACTGCCTGCCCGGTTGAGTGGCCGGATGGCCGTGGAATCAGTGGCCGGATGCGCGTGGAATGGGTGGCCGGATCACCGTGGAATCGGTGGTCAGATGCTCATGGAATGGGTGGCCAGATGACCGTGGAATCCGCA
>NZ_JBQENS010000009.1:0-156960 GCF_052044465.1 Pseudomonas sp. 22490
ACTTTAATGTCAGGAAGCTTAAGCTCTGTTAGTGTTTTGGCTATTCTCTCTCCTCTTGGAAGACTGGTTGAAAGAGCCAGGAATATTTCCAATAACCCATTAAGTCAATCCCTCTACACTGGGCGCACCGATGAGTTTGGCCAAATAGAGTTTGCTTTACGAATGATGCAAGCTGAAACAGGCGCCATAGTAGGTCGCATAGGTGATGCATCAAATCGGCTTAGCGAACACACCCGAGGCCTACTAAAGGATATTGAGTCAAGCAATGTACTTACAGTTGAGCAGCAGGCAGAGACAGATCAAATAGCAACGGCAGTAAACCAAATGGCGGCAAGCATTCAAGAGGTTGCGAGCAATGCACAGCATGCTGCAGATGCGGCCGGAAGAGCAGACACTGAGACGGCATCTGGCCAGCGTCTGGTAGCCCACACAAGCCAGTCAATCACTGCCCCTGAAGGTGAAATTAGGCAAGCCGCTCAGGTTATTCATGAGCTTGAAGGTCAAAGTAACGAGATATCAAAAGTTCTTGACGTTATACGAGGGATCGCCGAGCAAACGAATTTGTTGGCACTCAACGCAGCAATTGAGGCCGCGCGTGCTGGTGAGCAGGGGCGTGGTTTTGCTGTTGTCGCCGATGAGGTTCGCAGTCTTGCTGCTCGCACACAGCAATCGACAACGGATATTCAAAGCATGATCAGCGCTCTACAAGAGCGAGCGCAATCCGCTGTTACAGTCATGGAGCAAAGTAGTCGGCAAGCGCACACGAGTGTAGCTCACGCAGAGGAAGCAGCTACAGCTCTTGATGGAATTGGCCAACGCGTTAACGAAATTACCGACATGAACGCGCAAATAGCGACTGCGGTCGAGCAGCAGGGAGCAGTAAGTGAAGACATAAACCGCAGTATTATCAATATACGCGATGCTGCTGATACCAATGTACAGACCGGGCAGAATAATTTGCAAAGTGCGAAATCTGTCGCTCAGTTAACTAGCGCTCTGAGCGAACTGGCAAAACAGTTTTGGGAAAAACGAGGATAACGCTTTTCAGTATCTCGACAGGGATAACTTACTTTACCATCGGTTATCCCTTTTAGCCGCACAAATTTTAGCCATGGCTTTTCAGGAAGTCAGGGCTATCAGAATGGCCTTAGAAAGCCTAGTCAAAGAGCTGTCACGAGAACACCGTTAGCTTAGCGTACGATTTTTTCCGAATTCTGCGGTTCCCCCTATAGTTATCCCTACCGTTGTACGTATCGACGGTTTCTCTCTGATTCAGGCTAATCCCGCTCCAGGGACGGAGTGGATCTTTTTCTTGCGCTTCGCGAACTGGGGAGACCTGACCAGATGAACCTTTCCTACCTGTACCTGAAGAAGATCCTCGAGGAGGAACTGCGCGACCACGACTGCCAGTGCCAACTGAACCCCGACTTCACGGTGACCATCAGTTGCCGCGTCGACGGCCCCCACGGCGCGCTCTACATCGTGCCCAACAGCGACTTCCTGAAGAGCAGCAGCTTCAGCGACCTCAGCGCCTTCATCCTCAACCTGCGCGAGGAAATCAGGCGCTTCGGCGAGTTCGAGGCGGAACTCCAGACCGGCACCGGCTGAGCCCCTCCCCCCTTCTTTTTCCCCCTCCCGCCGTCAGGGCTGCTGGTAGTGTCCCGGCGTGGTGCCCGGTTCATGGGTACGCTCCACCTTGCTGACCTGGATATCGCTGATCGCCTCGGCGTCGTGCGGTCGATGCAGTGCCTCCAAGTGGCGGCGGGCCTCCTCGCGGCTGAGGGTATCCGCCTCGCTGTGCAATTCGCAGGTCATCGGCTGGTCGTCGAGGATGTAGCTGATCAGGAACAGATGGCTGGCCATCGTCTCGCCCTCCTCTCTTCGATGGGCCCTGCGCCAGGCGCAGGGCCCATGGCTATCACGGCAGGTTCGGCGGCAGTTCGGCGTCCAGCGCAGCGTCCTGCCGCGAGTCGTCGCGCTGGCGCTCCTGCAGGCGCTGCAGGCGGCGGGTCAGGTGCTGCACCTCTTCGCGCAGCAACTGCAACTCTTCCCGCGGTTCATTGAGCAGGCCCTTGACATGGCAATGCCCACTCAACCCGCGGCTGACCAGCAGGCCGCCGGCGACCGCCTTGCAGGCGCCGGGCAAGCCACCGCGGGCCAGGCCGAAGCCGGCCAGGACCAGTCCGGCGCCGATGGAAGCGAGTCGCTCGCCGCGCTGCAGGTTGTGCGGCAGGCCATTGGCCGTCGAAGTCGGCAGGTATTCGTTCATGGAATTCTCCTTGCTTCGGTTATCGGTCAGGCTTCGTCGTCCGGCGGTTGCACGAGGAACTCGACCAGCGTCCGCCGGCAAGCCTCGATGCCCTCTTCCAGGACGATCTCGAAACCGTGGGTGTTCTCGGTCGGAATGCCGATGCAGCCGACCTGCGCGGCCTCGCCGTGGCTCAGCAGCGCGCTGGCGTCCGAGGCGAAGTCCACCAGCAGCGCCGCCTGCGGCTGGTACTGGCAGCGTTCGGCGGCGCGCAACAGGCGGTCGGTGACATGGCGGCTGTAATAACCCTTGGAGTCGCCGCTGTTGACGATCGGGTCGCGGCACAGCCGGGTGCCGTATTCGGCTACCGTTGGGCCGACTTCCACCGCGATGCTGATGTCGCCCGGCAGTCGGCGCGCGGCGAACAGCGCGCCGGCGTTACTCTCCTCCTCCATGGTGGTGAGCACCAGGTAGAGGTCGCCGTGCAACTCATCGCGGCGCCGGGCGATCTCGCGAGCCACGCCGAGCACTGCGAGCAGCGGTGCGCGGTCGTCGAGGAAGTGCGCGGCGACGCAATCCTGGAAGTACAACGGGCGCCGCCACAGACGGTTGAGCACCACGCGGGTACCCGGTCGCACGCCCAGGTTCGCCAGCTCCTCGGCGCTGCGCCGGGTGACCACGTGTACGTCGCGCCAGTGCACCGCGCCCGAGAGCACGTCGGAGCCCTGCGGCGACTCGCCGGTAGCATGCATGCTGCCGTAGGACAGCACGCCGTCGAGTACCGCCTCGCCGGCCAGGATCTGTACCGGACAGACGCCGAAGCTCACCGGCTGGGCGCCGCCGAGCGCCACTACGCGCAGGGTACCGTCGGCCTCGACGCGCTTGACGATCATGGCGATCTCGTCGAGGTGCGCGAGCAGCCGCACCGCGGCCCGCCGCGCCTGCTCGCGCGGCAGGTGCGGCGGGCTGATGCGCGCGACCAGGTTGCCGGCGGCATCGCTGCCGACCTCGTCGCAACAGCCCTCGAGTTCCCGCTGGCAGATGGCCCTGACCTCGTCTTCCTGGCCACCGGGGCCACGTGCCAGCAGGAGTTCCTCGAGCAAGGCGCGGTCTTCTTCGCGCATGCCTCAGGCCGCCCGTTTTTCCAGGCGCGCTTTCAGCTCTTTCTTGTGCTGCTGCATGGCCTGGCCGAGTTGCTTGAGGGCGGCGGCGTCGAGCAATTGCCGGGCGCGTGGGAATAGTTCGCCCTCTTCCTCCTCGATGTGGTGTTCGAGGAGTTCCTTGAGCACCTTGACCCGGCCGGCGAACTGCACGGTATCCGGGCGGGTGCGCTTGAGGTCGGGAAGGACCAGGGAATCCACCGTGCGGTGTTCCTCCTTGGCCTCGTAGTACATTTTCAGCTCTTCCTTGCCGCCGCTTTCCCTGATCGCCGGATAGAAGATGTCTTCCTCGATGGCGGTGTGCAGCATCAGTTCCAGCTCCAGCCTGCCCAGCAGCTCGCTGCGCTTCTTCAGCGCCCGTTCGGTGGTCTCGCTGAGTTCGTTGAGCAGTTTCTTCACGGTCTCGTGGTCATGGACCAGCAATTCGATGGCGTTCATGGTCGCTCCTCATCGGTTTGTTATCCGAGTGCTCCGGCACTCTCTCTGGCTGAGCGCGCGTTCCTCCGCCGAGTTCAGTCGCGAGGACGGGCGGTCGCCGCACGCGGGCCGGCGACCGCCCAGATCAGCACGCCGAGCACCGGCAGCACCGCGATCAGCAACGACCACAGGGCTTTCGAATTCACGCTGCGATCGCTGCGGAACACGCTGACGAAGGCCCACAGGTCGTAGAAACCCACCAGCGTGGCCAGGCCGATGAGCAGGAAAGCCAGGGACTGGCTCATGGCGCGCTCCTCCTCGCGGGGTCGGCTCAGGCGCGGGCGTCGCGCAGGGCTCGGACCCGGTCGTGGTGACGGAGTACGCCCTGGTATTGGCGCTCGATCACCTGGTGGATCTCCGCCGGCAGCGATTTTTCCAGCGCCGCCTGGTAGCGGTGCTTGGCGACATCCTCGCCGCGCTCGCATTCGTTGAGCACCGCCTCTTCGTCCTTGCCGGTGACCAGTGACTTCAGGTCGACCCAGCGCCGATGCAGGTCACCGGCGAAACTGGTGCTGTCCTTGGGTTTGCCACACAGTTCCAGGACGATCCGCTCCAGCTCGTCGGCGGCCGCGGCGCAGTCGCGGCTCTGCTCCAGCATCGCCGCCTTCAACTGCGGGTCGCGCAGGTCCTCGGCGCAGGCGTGGAAACCGGCCTCGCCATCCTTGCTGGTTTGCAGCAGGTCGTTGAGTACGTCGAGGGTGTCGTCGAGGTTGGTCTGGTTCATTTCGCTCTCCTTGGCCCGGAGCTGTCCGGGATTTCTCGCGTCTGTCGGCGCCGGCGCCTGCCGGCACGGAACGTGGGCAGCAACCAGCGCCCACGGAAGGTGGGAGGCTCGCCGTCGCGGAGCGTTCAGAAAGCCGGATGGATGGTGGCGTAGGCCGGGGTGATGCTGAGACGTTCGCCGACCACCATCTCGGTGATCCAGTCCACCAGGATCGAGGTATAGGCGTCCTGCGCCGCCTCGCTGCTGAGCGCATGGTCGGCGTGGTCGATGATCCGGTGGGTCAGCGAATGGGTCTGCTGGAAGGCGGCGCGGAAACTCATGATGGTCGAGTGCGGCACATAGCTGTCGAACTCCGACTCCACCAGCAGCACATCGCCGCGGAATCCCGCGCAGGCCTGCAGGGCTCGGTTGCTGGCGGCCGGGATCAGGCTGCTGCGGTATTCGCTGAGATCCTCGCGGTCGAGCAGCAGCTTGGGCGTCAGCCAATCCTCGTCGCGGTAGATCGCCGGCACCCGCAAGGCCAGCCAGCGCACCGCGCGCAACTGGCTGAGGATCGCCGCCAGGTAGCCGCCATAGCTGGTGCCGACCACCGCGATCGCCTCGCTGTCGATGGCCGGGTGGGCCACCAGCCGGTCGTAGGCGGCGAGCAGGTCCTGCAGGTTGTCCTCGCGCGTCACCAGCGCCTGGCGCCCGCTTTCCGCGCCGTGGCCGCGCAGGTCGAAGGTCAGGCACACGCAGCCGAGCCCGGCGATGCCCTGGGCGCGCTTCAGGTCGCGCTGCTGGCTGCCGCCCCAGCCGTGCACGAAGAGCACGCCGGGGACCTTCGCCCGGGGGCTGAGGAAGGTGCCTTCGATCCGGTCGTCGCCGACCCCGATGCGGATGCGTTCGCTGTTCGCCGTCATGCCTCCCCCGTCATCGCATATTTGAGCAGGAAGTCGCCGTGTTCGTCGGGGCCGCGATAGATCACCCGGCTGTTGTCCGGCAGGCGCTTGTCTTCGTGGATCTCGAACGACGCGGCGCGCACCGCGGGCAGTCCCGGGTCGGCGCGGAAGGCCTCCAGCGCGGCGATCTCGGCGCTGCTCGCGCCGCCGACCCGCCAGGACTGCTCGAGCACGCCGAAGCGCTCCCGACCGTTGCCGTCCCGGCCCTGGGCAATGTCGTAGTTGCGCCGCGAGGCGAAGCAGCCGGGGAAGAAGATCGCCGCGGCGGTGTCGAAGATCCGCGCGTACTCGATGGCCTGGCGCACCTCGCGGGCCAGGTCCAGGGCCAGCAGCTCGGCATAGCCACCGCGCGCCACCAGCAAGTCAGAGCCGACGTAGACCAGTTCGCCGCGCGCGTTGCGGGTCTGGTGCTGCTGACCGTGGTAGCTCAGCAGGAAGCCGTTGACCCGGAGCTGGCCGACGCTATGGGTAACGACCCCGTCCAGGTTGGCTTCCAGTACCAGGCCCTGCGCCAACTGGCGCTCCTCCAGCCCGCCGAGCCAGCCGTCCAGTTCGTCGAGGTCGTGCGCCACGTACTGGCCGAGGCCGCCACAGGCCTCCGCCAGCTTGGCCCGCACCGGTCCTTCGGCGAGCAGGCGGGCGCCGGCGCGGTGTGCGTCGGCCAGGCTGAAGACGCTGACGCCGTTGAGCACGACGTCGCGGACCTTCTCCGCGAACAGCGGGTTCCAGCCTTCCGGCGCCACGCCGCCGCGCGGCAGCGGATGGACGATGGCCTTGCCGGCGATGAACGCGTGCTCGACGAAACCGCCGAGCAGATCTTCGTCACTGTTCACGCCCAGGCGCACGGCGGTCTCCCTGCCGACCAGGGTGCGGGTCGGGACCAGGTAGAGGGGGCCTCGCTGGTGCAATTCGGGTTCGTAGCGGCCGCCGAACTCCAGCTTCTGGACTTCCGCCAGCCAGCGCGCCAGGGCCAGGTTGCCCTGCACTTCATGTTCGGCGGCCGCGGGATCGACGCTATGGGCCACCACCAGTCTCTGCCGAGGGTCTGCGCTCATGTTCCGCTCCTCCTGGATGGAAACCGGGCATTCAGGGCTCCGGTATGGGCGAGAGGGGCTCTTCGTTGGGCTGTTCCATCGGAATCTCTTCCGGGAATTCCTGGGGGACGTGGCTTTCGTGGTCAGGAACCGGATATTCGTCCGGATCCCTCGAGGGGTTGCGTGGAGTGGTCGCTGTCGCGCCCGATGATGCAGAAGTGGGAAAACGCATGTCCGCCTCCATCGTAGGGATGACTTCTAGATGGAGGGGGCGAAGACGGATTTGGTTCGGACCATGCGTCGGAAGGCCGGGTCGGCGACTGACCGACCCGGAGCTGAAACAGCCTGCTCAGCGAGCCAGGCTCATGGTACGCAGCTTGCCGCCGGCGACCAGGACCTTGCGATGAGTGAGATGCTGGTTGTCGCTGTCGCGGAACGTGAGCAGGTCGATGCGCTTGCGGAAATAGTCGCTGTCGCGCGTCTGCAACGGCCCCTGGTCGATGATCAGGTCCCGGCGGATGCGTTCCAGCACCTGGTTCAGCAACAGCGGGCTGCTCTGCTCCTGGCCGGAGATCGCCCGGCTCATCAGGCGCTTGCCCTGGTTATTACGCAAGGTCACCAGCAACGCGCCGTCAGGGCGAGGTTCGCAACTGACGCGCACATCCTTGAAATGCTCTTCCAGGTACTCAACCACGTTTTCATCGGTATCTAGCATTGCTGGCCTCCTGTCTCATCAGATTCTTTGACGCCGGTAATCAGGCGCATCCCTTTCGAGCAGAAGGCGTACCAATTCTTCTTGAAAATTAATTTCTTATAAATCAATAGGTTGAAAAACAAAGCGGCGAATTGATATTTGCAATTTGCAAGAAAGCCCCTGCCGAGCCTTGCATTCGGCAACCCGTTGCGCCCGTCGTCTCGCCTGCAACCCCCTGGCGCGGCTTCTCGAAAGCCGAGCCGCCGGTAAAAAAAACTAAACTTCCGGCGCTCCCCTCCGGTCACCCCTAGCAAGGACTTCGCCCATGCCACGGCGCGACGGAGTCCGACCGACCAACGCCAAGGACAACGTACGACCGGAGGATGACATGGGACATTCTGTTGCAGGCGTTTGCCTGGAAGAACCCGCGGTACTGACCGCTTTTCCGTCGCTGCTGCACCCGCAGGACCCGCCGCAACAGAGGGATCGGATACTCTTCGTTACCGCCGAGCTCAGCGATTTCGTCAAGGTCGGCGGACTCGGCGACTTTTCCGCCGCGCTGCCGAGGGTCCTCAAGCGCGAGCATTCGGTGCGAGTCCTGCTGCCCGGCTATCGCCAGGTGCTGGAGCGCTGCCGCGACTTGCGGATCATCGGCAGCCTGCCCGGCCGGGCGGCGATCCCGCCCTGCGAGATCGGCCTGGTGACCCTCGACGACGGCCTGGAAGTCATGCTGGTGCTCTGCCCGCTGCTCTACGAGCGCGAGGGTACGCCGTACATGGACGACCAGGGCAACGACTGGCCGGACAACCACCTGCGCTTCGCCCGCCTGTGCCTGGCCGCCGCCGAGATCGCCGGTGGACGCGGCGCCCAGGGCTGGCAACCGGGCCTGGTGCACGCCAACGACTGGCCGTCGGCGCTGACGCCGGCCTACATGGCCTGGAACGGCGTGCGCACGCCGAGCCTGTTTACCATCCACAACCTCGCCTACCAGGGCCTCTGCGACCTGCAATGCAGCGCCGAACTGGGCCTCCCCGACGAAGCGCTGAGCCACGAAAGCATGGAGTTCCACGGGCGCCTGTCGTTCCTCAAGGCCGGCATCGCCCATGCCCACCACATCACCACTGTGAGCGAAACCTACGCCCAGGAAATCACTACCCCGGAATACGGCTGCGGCCTGCACGGCATCCTCAAGTACAAGGTCGAGAAGCGTCAGCTCAGCGGCATCGTCAACGGTATCGACGATAGCTGGCAGCCGCACTGCGATCCGCACCTGGTGGCCTGCTTCAGCGCCCGCCAATGGGCCGGCAAGCGCGCCAACACGCGCTACGTGGAGGAGCGTTTCGGCCTGGAGCCGGGCAAGGGGCCGCTGTTCGCGGTGGTCTCGCGCCTGGTGCAGCAGAAAGGCATCGACCTGACCCTGGAGATCAGCGATGCCCTGCTCCAGGCCGGCGGCCGTCTGGTCAGCATCGGCCGTGGCGAGCCGAACCTGGAGAAGGCCATGCTCGAACTCGCCCGGCGTCATCCCGGCCAGGTCGGCGTGCACATCGGTTTCGACGAGACCGAGGCCCGCCGTATCTACGCCGGCAGCGACTTCCTGCTCATGCCCTCGCGTTATGAGCCCTGCGGGCTCAGTCAGCTCTATGCGCAATGCTTCGGCTCGCTGCCGATCGCGCGCTGCACCGGCGGCCTCGCCGATACCATCGTCGACGGGGTCACCGGCTTCCTGTTCCGTGAGGAAACCGCGCAGAGCTACCTCGATGCGGTGATGCGCGCGATCAACGTCTACCACTGTCCCTCGCTGCTCAACGCCATGCGCTGCAAGGCGATGGCCGCGCCGATGTTCTGGAGCGACTCGGTGGAGCCTTACAACCGCCTGTACCGGCGCCTGTTGAGGAATACCGCTCCGGCCCTGCGCGGGGTACGCCAGTGATGGCGATCCGGCGCCGCTTCGGCGCCCAGTTCCAAGGCAACGGCCGGACCTGCTTCGGCCTCTGGGCTCCGGACGCCCGTGAGGTCCGGGTCGAGACCGCCGACGGCCGCGACTGGCCGCTGGAAGGCAGCGACAGCGGCTGGTTCGAGGCGACCCTGCCCTGTCCGCCCGGCACCCGCTACCGTTACCGCATCGATGGTCGCCCCGGGGTGCCGGACCCGGCCTCGCAGTTCCAGCCCGACGGCGTGCATGGACACAGCCAGGTGCTGGACCATGGCGCCTACGCCTGGCGCGTCGACGAGTGGCGCGGGCGGCCCTGGCACGAAGCGGTGATCTACGAGCTGCACGTCGGCCTGTTCGGCTCCTACGCCGAGGTCGAGCGCTTCCTTCCGCGCCTGGTGGAACTGGGCGTGACCGCCGTGGAGCTGATGCCGCTGGGCGAGTTTCCCGGTCGCCGCAACTGGGGCTACGACGGCGTGCTGCCGTTCGCCCCGGCGTCGGCCTACGGCACGCCCGAGCAACTCAAGCATCTGATCGACAGCGCTCACGGCATGGGCCTGATGGTCTTCGTCGACGTGATCTACAACCACTTCGGCCCGGACGGCAACTACCTCGCGCAGTACGCCGCCGCGTTCTTCCGCGACGACCGGCAGACGCCCTGGGGCCAGGCCATCGATTTCCGTCGCGGCGAAGTCCGCGAGTTCTTCTATGAGAACGCCCTGATGTGGCTGCTCGACTATCGCGTCGACGGCCTGCGCTTCGATGCCGTGCACGCGATTCCCGATAGCGCGTTCCTCGTCGAGATGGCCCGCCGCCTGCGCGGCGCCGCCGGCCCCGAGCGCCATGTGCACCTGGTCCTGGAGAACGACGACAACCGCGCCAGCCTGCTGCGCCAGGGCTACGACGCACAGTGGAACGACGATGGCCACCATGCGCTGCACGTCCTGCTCACCGGCGAGAACGACGGCTACTACCAGGACTACCCCGAGCCGCTACGCTGCCTGGCGCGCTGCCTGGCCGAAGGCTTCGTCTACCAGGGCGAAGCCAACCGCCACGGCCGGCCGCGCGGCGAACCGAGTGCCGACCTGGCGCCGGACGCCTTCGTGCTGTTTCTGCAAAACCACGACCAGGTCGGCAACCGCGCCTTCGGCGAGCGTCTCAGCGTCCTCGCCGAACCCCAGACGTTGCGCCTGGCGATAGCGCTGCAACTGCTCGCGCCGATGATTCCGCTGCTGTTCATGGGCGAGGAATGCGCCGCGCGCGAACCGTTCCTGTATTTCACCGATCACCAGGGCGAACTGGCGGACGCGGTCCGCGAGGGACGACGCAAGGAGTTCGGCGAGTTCGGCCGCTTCGGCGAGGGCGCCATCCTGGCTTCGCTCCCCGACCCAAACGCGGTGGAGACCTTCGAGCGCTCGCGTCCCGGCCTGGCCGATTGCGACCCGGCCTGGCGCGGCTTCTACCGGCAACTGCTGGAAATCCGTCATGAACACCTGATCCCGCGCCTGCGCGGCGCCCGTTCGCTGGGCGTTACCACCATCGCCGGCGCCGCGCTGTCGGCGCGCTGGCGACTCGGTGACGGCAGTGACTGGCGAATCGACTTCAACCCTTCTCCGCTCGAAGCGGAAGTCGAGCCGCCGGCGGCCGCCACCTGGGTGCTGTTCCTCGACAACCTCGCCTGTGCCGAGTATCGCCGCGGCCGCCTAAGTCCCCGCAGCATCGCGGTCAGCCTGGAGCCCGCCCATGAGTGACGCACGCCTGGCCGAACTGGCCGCCGCCGTGGGCCTGCAACTCGACTGGCAGGACGCCAACGGACGGCCGCAGCGGGTCGACCCGGAGGTCCAGCGCGGCCTGCTGGAAGCACTCGGCTATCCGGCGCAGAGTCCGCAACAGATCGAACAGAGCCTGGCCGCGCTGGCCCGGCTGCGCGAGGACAGCGCCAACCTCGGACTGCTGGTCGGCGAATGCGGCCAGCCGCTGGAGCAAGCGCTCGGCCCCGCCGGCACCCCGGGCGAGCTGGTCTACGAGGACGGCACGCGGATCGCCCTGCGCCTGGACGCCGAAGGCCGCCTGCCGGCGCAGGCCCGCAGCGGCTATGCGCAGCTGTCGCTGGAGCAGCGGGAATGGGCGGTGGCGATGGCGCCGCCGAGCTGCCCGTCCCTGGCCAGCCTCGCCCCGGGTCGCTCGCGTCGCTGGGGTCTGGCCGCCCAGGTCTATGCCCTGCGCCGCCCCGGCGACGGCGGCCTGGGCGACAGCGCCGCCCTCGAGGACCTGCTGCGCAGCGCCGCGCGGCATGGCGCCGACGCGCTGGCGATCAGCCCGCTGCACGCCCTGGCCGAGGCCAACGGACATGCCTACAGCCCCTACTCGCCGTCCAGCCGGCTGTTCTTCAATGTCCTGCACGCCGCGCCGGCGACCATTCTCGGCGCGGCGGCGGTGGAACAGGCGATCCGTCGCGCCGGCCTGGCCGCGGAGATGGCCCGCCTGGAGAGCCTGGAGCTGATCGACTGGACAGCGGCGGCGGACCTGCGCATGCGCCTGCTGCGCCAACTCCACCGCGACTTCACCGAGCGCGCCAGTCCCTTGCGCCACGACCTCGCCGAATTCCGCCGCGAAGCCGGCGAGGCCCTGCTGCACCACTGCCGCTTCGAGACCCTGCAGGCGCACCTGGGCGCCGGCCCCGACTGGAGACGCTGGCCGGAGCCGCTGCGCCGCCCCGGCGAGCCGGCGGTGGCCGCGTTCTGCGCCGATCACGCCGAGGAAGTGGACTTCCGTGCCTTCGGCCAGTGGCTGACCCAACGTTGCCTGCAACATGCCCAGCGCCAGGCGCGCGAGGCCGGGATGGCCATCGGTCTGGTCGCCGACCTGGCGGTGGGCGCCGACGGCGGCGGCAGCCAGGCCTGGTCGCGGCAGGAAGAGCTGCTCGCCGAAGTGAATGTCGGCGCGCCGCCGGACATCCTCAACCAGTCCGGACAGGACTGGGGCGTTTCCGCGTTCAATCCCGAAGGCCTGCGCCGCCACGGCTACCGGGCATTCCGCGAGATGCTGCGGGCCAACCTGGCCTGGCCCGGAGGGCTACGCATCGACCATGTGATGGGCCTGCAACGTCTCTGGCTGATCCCGCGCGGCCAGCCGCCCCACGCCGGCGCCTACCTGCGCTACCCGCAACGCGAGCTGCTGCGCCTGCTGGCGCTGGAGGCCAGTCGCGCCTCGGCGCTGGTCATCGGCGAGGACCTCGGCACCGTGCCCGAAGGCCTGCGCGAGGAACTGGCACGCCGCCAAGTGCTGGGTACCCGCGTGCTGCTCTTCGAGCGGCGCGGCGAACGCTTCGTGCCCCCGGCGCAATGGCCGGCGGACGCCATGGCCACCACCAGCACCCACGACCTGCCGAGCCTGTCCGGCTGGTGGCGGGGCCAGGACATCCACTGGCGCGGCCGCGCCGGACACCGCAGCGCCGAGGAATGCGCGGCCGACCTGGAACTGCGCGCCGAGGAGCGCCGGGCCCTGGCCGCCAGCCTCGAACCGCCGGTCGATCCCGACCCCGCCGCCGAAGTACCGCTGGACGCCTGCATCGGCTATGTCGGGGCAACCCCCGCGCCGTTGGTGCTACTGCCCCTGGAGGACGCCCTGGGCAGCCTGGAGCAGCCGAACCTGCCCGGCCCCGGCGACGCCCACCCGAACTGGCGGCGGCGCTGGCCGGAAAACGCCGCGCAGATGCTCGGAACGCCGCAGGTCGACCGGCGCCTGCGCCTGCTCGAACGCAGCCGCCGGGATGCCGAGGAGGCCGCCCATGATTGAGCCCCGCGCTACCCTGCGCCTGCAATTCCACGCCGGCTTCACCCTCGACGATGCCCTGCCCTGGCTGGACTATTTCGCCGACCTGGGCATCAGCCATCTCTACGCCTCGCCGCTGTTCCGCGCGCGGCCCGGCTCCAGCCACGGCTACGACGTGGTCGACCCGACCCGGATCAATCCGGAACTGGGCGGCGAGCCGGCGCTGCTGCGCCTGATCCAGGGGCTGCGGCAACGCGGCATGGGCCTGCTCATGGACATAGTGCCGAACCACATGGGCATCGGCGGCGGCGCCAATCCCTGGTGGCAGGACGTGCTCGAATGGGGGCGCGAGAGTCCCTACGCGAGTTTCTTCGACATTCAGTGGGAATCCCACGACGCCGCGTTGCGCGGCCAGGTGCTGCTGCCGTTCCTGCGCAGCGACTACGGCGAGGTCCTGGCTGCCGGGGAGATCGGCCTGAGCCTGGACCGCGAGGCCGGCCGCCTGCTGGCGAGCCACGGCGAGCAGCGCTTCCCCCTCTGGCCGGGCAGTTACCCGGAGCTGCTGGAAGACAGCGGCGAGCCGCGCCTGTCAGCCCTGGCCGGCGGTTTCCGCGAGTGCCGGCAGGACCGCGAGGCCTTGCGCGAGATGCAGCGTCAACTGGCGGCTGCGCTCGCCGAGAGCGCTCCGCGCGCAGCCCTCCAGCGCACGCTGGGCGAACTCCAGGAACGCCACGAGGAGGCTCGCCAACGCCTGCACCGCCTGCTCGAGGCGCAGCACTACCGCCTGGCCAGTTGGCGCACCGCGGCGGACGACATCAACTGGCGCCGTTTCTTCGACATCAGCGAACTGGTCGGCCTGCGGGTCGAGCGCGGCGAGGTGTTCGAGGCCGTGCACGGCAAGGTCTTCCAGTTGCTCGAGGACGGTCTGCTCGATGGCCTGCGCATCGATCACGTCGACGGCCTGGCCGATCCGCGCGGCTATTGCCGACGCCTGCGCCGCCGCAGCGAGCGGATCCGCGCCCGTCGCGGCGGCGCGCCGATGCTGCTGTACGTTGAGAAGATCCTCGGTGGCGAGGAGCGCCTGCCCGAGGATTGGCTGTGCGACGGCACCACCGGCTACGACTTCATGAACCAGGTCAGCCTGTTGCAGCACGATCCGCGCGGCGAACGACCGTTGCGCGAACTCTGGCAGCGGGTCAGCGGACGCCCGGAGGCGTTTCTCGACGAGGTCTACCAGGCTCGCCAACTGGTCCTGGCGGGAAGCCTCGCCGGTGACCTGGAGAACCTCGCCCAGGGTCTTTTGCGGGTGGCGCGGGCCGACCTGGCCAGCCGCGACCTGACCCTGGGCGGTATCCGCCGCGCGCTGTTCCAGTTGCTCGCGCGCTTTCCGGTCTACCGTACCTACGCCGGGGCCTGCGGTCGCTCGGTGCAGGATCGCGAGGTGTTCCGCTATGCCGCAGAGGCGGCCCGCGAGGATCTCGACGAAGCCGACCGGGCGGTCCTCGACCATCTCGAACGCTGGCTCGGCGGGCAGCCGCTGTGCGAGCTGCCGCCCGGTCCGCTGCGGCGCCTGCGCGGCGAGTTGCTGGCGCGCTTCCAGCAGTTGAGTTCGCCGACCGCAGCCAAGGCCGTGGAGGATACCGCCTGCTATCGCTCGGCGGCCCTGCTCTCGCGCAACGACGTCGGCTTCGACCCGCAGCGCTTCGCCGCTTCCGCCGAGGAATTCCATGCCGCCTGCGAAGCCAGGCGCCTGGCCAGCCCGCGCGCCCTGCTGGCCACCGCCAGCCATGACCACAAGCGCGGCGAGGACGCCCGCGCCCGTCTTGCGGCGCTCAGTGAACTGGCGCCCTGGTTCGCGCGTAACGTCGAGCACTGGCAAAGCCTGGCCACGCCGTTGCGCCGCGACCTCGCCGAGGGGCCGGCGCCGAGTCCCGGCGACGAGCTGATCCTGTTCCAGGCCCTGCTCGGCAGTTGGCCGCTCGACGCGCCTTGCGACGGCGCCGCCCTGGACCAAGCGTTCCTCGCGCGGATGCGCGAATGGCAATGCAAGGCCTTGCGCGAAGCCAAGCTGCGCACGCGCTGGACCGCGCCCGACGAAGACTACGAGCGCGCCTGCGCCGACTATCTGGAACAGCTCCTGCGCGCGCCGCTGGCCCAGGCCCTGCGCCAGTCGCTGGGCAACGCGGCGGCGCGACTGATGCCGGCCGGGGCCCTGAATGGCCTCGCCCAATGCCTGCTGCGCCTGACCTGCCCGGGTATCCCCGATCTCTACCAGGGGCGCGAGGACTGGGACTTCAGCCTGGTCGACCCGGACAACCGGAGGCCGGTGGACTTCGCCCGGCACGCCGCCGCCCTGGCCGCGCCGACGCCCTTCCCGGAACTGCTGGAGCACTGGCGCGACGGTCGCATCAAGCAGACCCTGATCGCCCGCGTGCTGGGGCTGCGGCGGATGCAGCCGGGCCTGTTCCGCGACGGCGACTACCTGCCCCTGGAGGTCAGCGGCGAGCATGCCGAGCGGGTCCTGGCCTTCGCCCGGCGCAGTCGTCACGGTTGCCTGCTGGTGGTGGTCCCGCGCCTGGCCTGCGCCCTGCTCGGCCACGCCACGCAGCCGCAGGTGCCGGCCGAGGCCTGGGGCGACACCTGCCTGCTGCTGCCGCCGAGTCTCTCCGAATGCACCTACAGCGGCCTGTTTTCCACCATGCCGCTGCCCAGCGACGGGCACCTGAGCCTGTCCGAAGTGCTCGCCGACTTTCCCGTCAACCTGCTTTACCGCCTCGCCCAGGAGGACACCCCATGAGCGCCGACGAAAAACGCATACGAGAGTTCGCCTACCAGATCTGGGAATCCGAGGGCTGCCCCGACGGCCAGGCCGAACGCCACTGGGCCATGGCCCGGCAACTGGCCGAAGCGGAAGCCGCCGCGGCGGCACCGAAGAAGACCCGCGGTCGGGCCAAGGCCGCCAAGGAAACCCCGGCCCTGCTGCAAGCGCCGGCCGCCAAGCCGCGCAAGCCGAGGGCCGCGTCCCCGGCGCGGCCCGCCAGCGAAAAACCGGCGGCGGCCAAGCCGCGCAGCCGCCGCAAGCCCGAAGCGGGCGAATGAGGAGTCCAGTGCATGAGCAGAAAGCGTAGCCCCGCCCCTTCGCGGATCAGCGAAGGGCACCCCTTCCCCCTTGGCGCCACCTGGGACGGCCTCGGCGTCAATTTCGCGCTGTTCTCGGCCCACGCGACCAAGGTCGAGCTGTGCCTGTTCGACGCGCGCGGGGAAAAGGAGATCGAGCGCATCGAATTGCCCGAGTACACCGACGAGATCTGGCACGGCTACCTGCCCGACGCCCACCCGGGGCAGATCTACGGCTACCGGGTGCACGGTCCCTACGAGCCGGATGCCGGCCACCGCTTCAATCCCAACAAATTGCTCCTCGATCCCTACGCCAAGCAGTTGGTCGGCCGCCTGCGCTGGTCCGAGGCGCTGTTCGGCTACACCATCGGCTCGGCCGACGCCGACCTCAGCTTCGACGAGCGCGACAGCGCGCCCTTCGTGCCCAAGTCGAAGGTCATCGATCCGGCCTTCACCTGGGCCGAGCGCCCGCCGGTACGCGTCCCCTGGGACCGCACGGTGATCTACGAAGCCCACCTGCGCGGCCTCAGCATGCGCCATCCACAGGTCCCGGAGGCGGTTCGCGGGACCTTCGCCGGGCTGATGAACGCCGACCTGCTGGCGCACATCCGCCGGCTCGGGGTGACCAGCGTCGAGCTGCTGCCGATCCACGGCTTCGTCGACGACAAGCACCTGCTGGAAAACGGCATGAGCAACTACTGGGGCTACAACAGCATCGCCTTCTTCGCCCCGCACCCGGCCTACCTCGCCAGCGGCCAGGTCAACGAGTTCAAGGAGATGGTCGCGCACCTCCACGACGCCGGACTGGAGCTGATCCTCGACGTGGTCTACAACCACACCGCGGAAGGCAACGAGCTGGGTCCGACCCTGTGCATGCGCGGCATCGACAACGCCTCGTACTACCGCCTGATGCCCGACCAGCGCCGCTACTACATCAACGATTCCGGCACCGGCAACACCCTCGACCTCAGCCACCCCTGCGTGTTGCAGATGGTCACCGACTCGCTGCGCTACTGGGCCACGGAGATGCGCGTGGACGGCTTCCGCTTCGACCTGGCGACCATCCTCGGCCGCCATCCGGACGGTTTCGACGAGCGCCACGGCTTCCTCGTCGCCTGCCGCCAGGACCCGGTGCTGAGCAAGTGCAAGCTGATCGCCGAACCCTGGGATTGCGGCCCCGGCGGCTACCAGGTAGGCGGCTTCCCGCCCGGCTGGGCGGAATGGAACGACCGTTTCCGCGATTGCGTGCGCGCCTACTGGCGCGGCGACGACGGCATGCTGCCGGAACTGGCGCGACGCCTAACCGCCTCCGGCGATCTCTACGACCAGCGTGGACGGCGGCCCTACGCGTCGGTGAACTTCGTCACCGCCCACGACGGTTTCACCCTGCGCGACGTGGTTTCCTACGATCACAAGCACAACGAGGCCAACGGCGAGAACAACGCCGACGGCAGCGACCACAACCTGTCCTGGAACCACGGCTGCGAGGGCCCCACCGACGACCCGGAGATCCGCGCCCTGCGCCTGCGCCAGATGCGCAACCTGCTGTCCACCCTGCTGCTGTCCCAGGGCACCCCGATGCTGGTCGCCGGCGACGAGTTCAGCCGCACCCAGCAGGGCAACAACAATGTCTATTGCCAGGACAACGAACTGGGCTGGATCGACTGGCGGCTGGACGACGAGGGCCGTTCGCTGCTGGCCTTCACCCAGCGCCTGCTGGCCCTGCGCCAACGCTATCCGATCCTGCGCAGGGGGCGCTTCCTGATCGGCGAGTACAACGAGGCGCTGGGTGTCAAGGACGTCACCTGGCTGGCGCCCGGCGGCGAGGAGATGACCGAGGAACACTGGCACGACGAGCACGCCCGCTGTCTCGGCGTGCTCCTCGATGGCCGCGCGCAACCCACCGGGATCCTGCGCAGCGGTGAGGATGCCACCCTGCTGCTGATCCTCAATGCCTACCACGACGCGGTGTCCTTCCGTCTTCCCGAGGTGGCCGAGGGCAGCGGCTGGACCTGCCTGCTGGATACCCAACGGCCGGAGGACCCGCTCGGCGAACGCTACCCGTTCGCCAGCGAGTTCCTGGTCGGCGGCCGCAGTTTCCTGCTATTCGAGCTACAACCGCCGGGCGCCGGAGCGGAAGGATGAACGGCGGGGAAAAAAGCTGAACCGCCCCTGGCACCTCCAGTCGGAACCTGTAGGTGCCGCACGCGGCGCCCGCACATCCACCCTACACAGGAGGACAGCATGAAGATCAGCGACATCATGACCCGCAACGTCCAGGTCGCCGACCCGCAGCAGAGCATCCGCGAGGCGGCCGCCACCATGGCGAGGATCGACAGCGGCGCCCTGCTGGTCGGCGAAGGCGACCGCCTGGTCGGGATGATCACCGATCGCGACATCGCCATCCGCGCGGTAGCCGGCGGCCTGTCCGGGGATACCCCGCTGGGCCGCATCATGAGCGGCGACATCCACTATTGCTTCGAAGACGAAGACGTCCAGCACGTGGCCCGCAACATGGCCGACATCCAGATGCGCCGCCTGCCGGTGCTCAACCGCGAGAAGCGGCTGGTCGGCGTGGTTTCCCTGGGCAACATCGCCAGCTGCCGCGACCAGGCCTCCAGCGCCACCGTCCTGCAGGGCGTCGCCCAGGCCCACTACTGAGCCTTTCTTCCACCCGGCCCGCCTTTGCCGTTCCGGCCGAGGCCGGGCCCCAACCGGGAGAACGCCATGAAAGCCGTGGTATTCCATGACATCGGCGACATCCGCCTGGAAGACGTGGCGGAGCCGCGCCTGCAGGAGCCCACCGACGCCATCGTGCGGCTGACCGCCTCGGCGATCTGCGGCACCGACCTGCACTTCGTCCGTGGCAGCGTCGGCGGCATGCGTCCGGGAACCATCCTCGGCCATGAGGGCGTGGGCATCGTCGAGGCGCTCGGCGACGAAGTGCGCAACCTTCAGGTCGGCGACCGGGTGGTGATTCCCTCGACCATCGCCTGCGGCAATTGCGTGTATTGCCGAGCCGGCTACTACGCCCAGTGCGACGTCGCCAACCCCGGCGGCAGCCAGGCCGGCACCGCGTTCTTCGGCGGCCCCCGGGCCAACGGCGGCTTCCATGGGCTGCAAGCCGAGAAAGCACGGATTCCCTATGCCAACATCGGCCTGATCCGCCTGCCCAGCAGCATCAGCGACGACCAGGCGATACTCCTGTCGGACATCTTCCCCACCGGTTACTTCGGCGCCGAACTGGCCGGTATCGCCCCCGGCAACACCGTCGCCGTGTTCGGCTGCGGTCCGGTGGGCCAGTTCGCCATCGCCAGCGCGTTGCTCCTCGGCGCCGCCAGGGTGTTCGCCATCGACCGCCACCCGGACCGCCTGCACATGGCCCGCCAGCAAGGCGCCGAAGTGATCGACTTCGAGCGCGAGGATCCGGTCCAGGCCCTGCGCTGGCTGACCGCCGGGATCGGCGTGGACCGCGCCATCGACGCCGTCGGCGTGGACGCCGAGCACAGCCATGGCACCGCCACCCCGGCGCCGCGCCAGGAGGGCACCAGCTGGAGTCCCGGCAACGCCCCCGCACAGGCCCTGGAGTGGGCGGTGCAGGGCCTGGCCAAGGCCGGCACCCTGTCGATCATCGGCGTCTACGCCGAAGACTCGCGGCAGTTTCCCATCGGCCTGGCGATGAACCGCAACCTGACCATCCGCATGGGCAACTGCCACCACCGCAAGTACATTCCGCTGCTGCTCGAACATGTGCTCAGCGGACGCATCGACCCGGCGAAGATCCTCACCCAGGTGAAGCCGATCGGCGACGCCATCGAGGCCTTCGAAGCCTTCGACCGCCGCGAGACCGGCTGGATCAAGGTCGAACTGGTGCCGCAGAAGCGCCAGGTCGAGGGCAGCGAGGAACGCCTCGACGAACGCGCGGTGGACGAACTGGCGCGCCGGCCGACGCCGGAAAGCGGCGCCCGGGGGTGATGCATGAGCGCACCGGCACGCCTGCGCATCGGCATTTCCGGCTGGCGCTACGCCCCCTGGAGAGGTGACTTCTATCCCGAGGGGCTGCGCCAGAAGGACGAACTGCGCTTCGCCTCGCGGGCGGTGAACAGCATCGAGATCAACGGCACCTTCTACGCCCTGCAGACGCCCGAGCGCTTCCGCGGCTGGGCCGAGGACACCCCCGAGGACTTCGTTTTCAGCGTCAAGGCCCCGCGTTACATCACCCACGTGCGGCGCCTGCGCGAGATCGAAGAGCCGCTGGCGAACTTCTTCGCCTCCGGCCCCCTCGCCCTGCGCCAGCGCCTCGGCCCGTTCCTCTGGCAGTTCCCGCCGAGCATGCGCTTCGACCGCGAGCTGTTCGCCGATTTCCTCGCCCGCCTGCCGCGCGACGGCGCCGCCGCGCAGAAGCTCGCCCGGCACAGCGCCGCGCGCCTGCACCGCGAGGGCTACCTCGACGGCGATCCGGCGCAGCGCCTGCGGCATGCCGTGGAAATCCGCCATGAGAGCTTCGTCGACCCGACGTTCATCGAGCTGCTGCGCGAATACCGGGTTGCCCTGGTGGTGGCCGATACCGCCGGCAAGTGGCCGCTGCTCGGCGACGTCTGCGCCGACTTCCTGTACCTGCGCCTGCATGGCGACAAGGAACTGTACCGCAGCGGCTATTCGGAAGCGGCCCTGGGCCAGTGGCAGGCACGGATCCGCGCCTGGGCCGGCGGCGGCCAGGCCGACGACCTGCGCCGGGCCAGCCAGGACGCACCGGCGAAGGCGACGGCGCGCGACCTGTACTGCTACTTCGACAACGACGTCAAGGTGCGCGCACCCTACGACGCCCGGCGCCTCCTGCAGCTGCTGGAACTCGACGGCGGCCTGCGCACGGTGCCCGGACAGTTGCCCGATGACCTGCGGGAGAGTGCCGCATGATCCTGCCACGCCTGCAGGTGCTGACGGTGAACACCCACAAGGGTTTCAACCCGTTCAATCGGCGCTTCATCCTGCCGGAGTTGCGCGAAGCGGTGCGCAGCGTCGGTGCCGACCTGGTGTTCCTCCAGGAGGTCCTCGGCTCCCATAGCCTGCACGCCGCGCGCCTGCCGTCCTGGCCGCCGGCGCCGCAATACGAGTATCTGGCCGACAGCATGTGGCCGCAGTTCGCCTACGGGCGCAACGCGGTGTATCCCGAAGGCCACCATGGCAATGCCGTGCTCTCCAAGCATCCGATCCTCGCCCACCGCAACCTCGACGTCTCGGTGGCGGGCAACGAGGAACGCGGCCTGTTGCATGCGGTGATCGACATCGGCCGTCCGCTGCACGCGGTCTGCGTGCACCTGGGATTGCGCGAGGCGCAGCGCCAGCGCCAGTTGCAACTGCTCTGCGAACTGGTGGCGGGCCTGCCGGAGCGCGAGCCGGTGGTGGTCGCCGGCGACTTCAACGACTGGCGCCAGCGCGCTGACCAACTGCTCGCCGGTTGCGGCCTGCGCGAAGTCTTCGTCGGCGCCCAGGGCCGGCCGGCGCGCAGCTTCCCGGCGCGCTGGCCGGTGCTGCCGCTGGACCGCATTTACCTGCGCAATGCCCGCGGGCGCCAGCCGCGCATCCTCTCGCGGCGGCCCTGGTCGCACCTGTCCGACCACCTGCCGCTGGCGGTGGAGGTGGAGCCATGAACTTCCCCTGGCGCGACGGCAACCGCGTAGAACTGCTGATCAACGGCGAAGAGTACTTTCCGCGCCTGTTCCAGTGCATCGCCGAGGCGCGCCGGGAGATCCTCCTGGAAACCTTCATCATCTTCGAGGACGAGGTCGGCCGGCAGTTGCAGGAAGCCCTCAGCGCCGCCGCCGAGCGCGGTGTCGAGGTGCAGGTCACGGTGGACGGCTACGGCACCGCCTCGCTCAGCCCGGACTACCTGGCCAGGCTGACCGCCTCCGGGGTTCGCGTGCACCTGTTCGACCCGCGCCCGCGCCTGCTCGGCATGCGCACCAACCTGTTTCGCCGGTTGCACCGCAAGCTGGTGGTGATCGATCGCCGGCAGGCCTTCGTCGGCGGCATCAATTACGGCGAGGACCACCTGGTACGTCGCGGCAACATGGCCAAGCAGGACTACGCGGTGCGCGTCGAGGGCCCGGTGGTGCGCGATATCCGCCAGGCCTGCCTGGCGCTGCTCGAACCGGACGCCGACTACCCGCCGTTGCGGCCGTCGGGCGCCGGGCAGCCGGCGCGGGTGCGCCTGGTGATCCGCGACAACGACCAGTCCAGCGACGACATCGAGCACGAGTACCTGCAGGCGATCCGCCAGGCGCGGCGACGCCTGCTGATCGCCAACGCCTATTTCTTCCCCGGCTACCGCCTGCTTCGCGAGCTGCGCGATGCGGCGCGCCGCGGCGTGCGCGTCGACCTGGTACTACAGGGCATGCCGGACATGCCGCTGGTGCGCCTGTGCAGCCGGCTGCTCTACGACTACCTGCTGCGCGAGGGCGTGCGTATCCACGAATACTGCCAGCGTCCGCTGCACGGCAAGGTCGCGGTGATCGACGACGACTGGTCGACCATCGGTTCGAGCAATCTCGATCCCCTCAGCCTGTCGCTGAACCTGGAGGCCAACCTGGTGATCCGCGACGTCGCCTTCAACGGCCAGCTCTACCAGCACCTGCGCGAGCTGGCGCGCCGCCACTGCCGGCGCATCAGCCGCCGCCACGCGAGGCGCGGCTACTGGTGGCGAGCGCCGCTGATTTTCCTCGGCTTCCACTTTTCCAGGCACTTTCCGGCTATCGCCGGTTGGGTACCCGCCCATCTGCCACGCCTGAAATCGCTGGAGCCGCGTCCGTCGCGGCGCTGGCAGGAACGCCAGGGCCAGCGGGGCAACCCATGAACGGCAGCGGTCACGAAGCCACCTCGACGCCGCCGCGCCGCTCTCACTGGCGCTGGCTGCGCAGGCTGCTGACCCTGGCGTTCTTCGTGCTGGTCCCGGTGCTGCTGTTCCTGCTGGTGAAGAATCTCGACTGGCAGGAAGTCCGCCACGCCCTCGGCGAGTATCGCCCCGCGACCCTGTTCCTCGGGCTGCTGCTGGCGGCCGCCGGCTATACGGTGTTCAGCAGCTTCGACCTGCTCAGCCGCTACTACATCGGCCACTCGCTGCCCAAGCGGCGGGTCTTCACCGTGGCGTTCGTGTGCAATGCGTTCAACCTCAACCTGAGTTCCTGGGTCGGCGCCGTGGCGCTGCGCTATCGCCTGTACAGTCGGCTCGGCCTGGACATCGCCGATATCACCCGGATCCTCACCTTCAGCCTGGTGACCAACTGGTTCGGCTACCTGCTGCTCGCCGGCATCCTGTTCAGCTGCGGCCTGCCGGCCTTGCCGCCGGGCTGGAAGCTCGGCAGCGACGGCCTGCGCCTGATCGGCGCCCTGCTCCTGGCGCTGGCCGCAGGCTACCTGCTGGCCTGCCGTTTCGCCCGACGCCGCGCCTGGGGCTGGCGCGAGCATCGGCTGACCCTGCCGTCCTGGCGGCTGGCGGCCCTGCAAGGCCTGCTCGGAGCGAGCAACTGGTCGCTGATGGCGCTCCTGCTGTACAGCCTGCTGCCGCACAGCGTGGATTACCCGAGCGTCCTGGCGATCCTCCTGATCAGCAGCATCGCCGGGGTCATCACCCATATCCCGGCCGGGCTCGGGGTGCTCGAAGCGGTGTTCATCGCCCTGCTCCAGGGGCGCCTGTCCCAGGGCGTGCTGCTGGCCGCGTTGATCGGCTACCGGGTGCTGTATTTCCTCCTACCCCTGGCGCTGGCCTGCGTGGTCTACCTGCTGTTGGAGCGCCGGGCGATCCGCCTGCGCCGCAAACAGCGCCGCCTGCGCCAGGGCCAGGCGTGAATCAGCCGGCCGGACGCAGCAGCAGCGTGCCCAGCGGCGGCAGGTCGAGCACCAGCGACTGCGCCTGGCCATGGGCGCCGCACGACTCGCTGGAGACGCGGCCCTGGCTGCCTGCGCCGGAACCGGCGAACGCCTGGGCGTCGCTATTGAGCAGCACGTCCCAGTCGCCGCCTTGCGGTACGCCGATCCGATAGCCCTGGCGCGGCACCGGGGTGAAATTGTGTACCGCCAGCAGCGATGGCTCGCCGGCCGCGTGGCGCAGCCAGGCGTAGACACTGTTCGCCTGGTCGTCGCCGATCAGCCATTCGAAGCCGAGCGCCTCGCCGTCGCGCGCATGCAGTGCGGGGAGTTCGCGGTACAGCCGGTTGAGGGCCGCCACCAGGTCCTGTACGCCCTGATGCTCCGGATAGCGCAGCAGGTACCAGTCCAGTTCGCCGTCGTGGTTCCACTCGCGCCACTGGCCGAACTCGCATCCCATGAACAGCAGCTTCTTGCCCGGGTGCGACCACATGAAGCTCAGGTACAGGCGCAGGTTGGCGAACTTCTGCCAGCGGTCGCCGGGCATCTTGTCCAGTAGCGAGTGCTTGCCATGTACCACCTCGTCGTGGGAGATCGGCAGGATGAAATGCTCGGAGAAGGCGTAGAGCAGGCCGAAGGTCAACTGGTGGTGGTGATAGCGCCGGTGCAGCGGGTCTTCGCCGATGTACGCCAGGCTGTCGTGCATCCAGCCCATGTTCCACTTATGGCTGAAGCCCAGGCCGCCCTCCGCCACCGGACGGCTGACGCCGGGCCAGGCGGTGGATTCCTCGGCGATCACCAGCGCGCCGGGGGTTTCGCTGGCGACCACCTGGTTGAGGTGATGGAGGAAGTCGATGGCCTCCAGGTTCTCCCGGCCGCCATGGCGGTTCGGCAGCCATTCGCCTTCCTTGCGCGAATAGTCGCGATAGAGCATCGAGGCCACCGCATCCACCCGCAGGCCGTCGACGTGGTAGGTGCGCAGCCAGTGCAGCGCCGAGGCCAGCATGAAGCCGTGCACCTCGCTGCGGCCAAGGTTGTAGATGTAGGTATCCCAGTCCTGGTGGAAGCCTTCGAAGGGATGTTCGTACTCGTACAGCGCCGTGCCGTCGAAACGGCCCAGGCCGTGGGCGTCGGTGGGAAAATGCGCCGGCACCCAGTCGAGGATCACGCCGATGCCGGCCTGGTGGCAGGCGTCGACGAACGCGGCGAAGTCCTCCGGCGTGCCGTAGCGCGCGGTGGGGGCGAACAACCCGAGCGGCTGGTAGCCCCAGGAGCCGCCGAAGGGATGTTCCATCACCGGCATCAGCTCGATATGGGTGAAGCCGAGCTGGCGCACGTAGGGAATCAGCTCCTCCGCCAGTTCCGACCAGTGCGGCGGCCGGCCGTCGCGGTGGCGCCAGGAGCCGGCGTGGACTTCGTAGATCGACAGCGGTGCCGCATAGCCCTGGCGCTCCGCGCGCCGGGCCAGCCAGTCCTGGTCGCGCCACTCGTGGCGCAACGCCGCGCAGGTCTTCGAAGCGGTTCCGGGCGGCGTCTCGCAGGCCAGCGCCAGGGGGTCGGCCTTCAGCGGCAGGAGGCCGTCGTGGCCCTGCAACTCGTACTTGTACAGTTCGCCCTCGCCGAGGCGCGGGACGAACAGTTCCCAGACGCCGGATGGATAGCGTCGTCGCATCGGGTGACGGCGCCCGTCCCAGCCGTTGAAATCGCCGACCACCGAGACGCGCACGGCGTTCGGCGCCCAGACTGCGAAGCGCACGCCCTCCACGCCTTCGTGACGGGTCAGTTGCGCGCCCAGGCAGGAGGCCAGTTGGCGGTGGTTGCCTTCGGCGAACAGGTAGAGGTCGAGTTCGCCGAGCAACGGCCCGAAGGCATAGGGGTCTTCGCTTTCCTGCACGCCGTCCGGCCAGTGCACGCGCAGGCGGTAGCGCGGTGGCAGGCGCTCCAGGTGGCGCTGGAACAAGCCGCTGCCGGGGTCGCTCTGCTCCAGTTCGGCGAGCGTCGCGCCGTCTTCGTCGAGCAGCTCGACGCGCTGCGCGCCGGGCAGGTAGGCGCGCAGCACGCCGCCTTCGCCGCCGGGGTCGCGCTGCGGGCCGAGGAAGGCGAATGGATCGCCCTGCAGGCCGCGCTGCAGCTTGTCCAGCTCCAGTTGCCAGCGTTCGCGTTCGGACATCGGTTCGCTCATCGGTTCTTGCCCTTCAGGAGGTGTTCGGTGAGTTCGGCCAGACCGGCGAGAGGCACTTCCAGCCAGTCGGGGCGGTAGTCGGCTTCGTAGAGCAGTTCGTAGGCGGCCTTTTCCAGGCAGGCCAGGGCCAGCGCCGCCCCCTCGCCTTCGCGACCGTGCCAGGCGTGCATGAGACCCGCCGCGGCGGCCCGATAGCCGGCCAGGAAGGCGTCGCGGGCTTCGCTGCGATAGCGCATGGCGACCTTGCGCCGGGCGCTGTCGGCCTGTTCCGAGCTATCGGTGCTCTGCGCGTTGCGCAGGACCATCGCCGCCGCGTAGTCGAACGAGCGCAGCATGCCGCCGACGTCCTTCATCGGACTGTGGCGCTGGCGGCGCTCTTCCAGGCTGCGCGCCGGCTCGCCCTCGAAGTCGATGAAGCGTGCGTCGCCCTGGACCATCAGCACCTGGCCCAGGTGCAGGTCGCCGTGAACCCTGATCAGCAGCCCGCCGGCTGCCTGCCGGGCCAGCAGCGGCAGGCGTTCGAGCAGCGCCGGCAGGCGTTCCAGCAGGCGCCGCGCCTGTTCCGCCGCCTCGCCCTGCAACGGCCGTGGCGGCTCGCTCAGGCGTTTGCCGGCTTCGCGCAACTGTTCGGCGATGCGCAGCGCCCAGGCCTGGACGCTGGCTTCGTCGCTCTCGCGGCTGCCGAAGGCCGGATCGTCCGACTCGCCGGCCAGTACGCTGTGCATCTCGCCGAGCCGGGCGCCGAGGTTGGCGGCGAAGCCGCGCAGTTCGGCGAGGCTGTCGTATTGCCCTTCGAGCGCCTCGCTGGCCGCGGATATCTCGTCGCGCACGGCTCGCTCCAGGTTGTCCAGGGTCCAGTTCCAGGCGTCGCCCTGGTTGTTCAGGTAGCCCTGCAGGATCATCAGCGTGTGCGGCTCGCCATCCGCGCCGACCCGCCGTACCTCGCCGAGCAACGGGGCGATGCCGGGGTAGCCGTGGCGGGTCAGGTAGCCGCCGACCTCGATTTCCGGGTGCAGCCCCGGAAGGATCTTGCGCAGCACCTTGAGGACCATGCGCTCGCCGAAGCGGATCGAGCTGTTGGACTGCTCCACCGAGAACGGCAGGACGTCTTCGTCGGCGATGTCGTCCATTTCCGCCAGTCCCGCCGCCGGGATGAACTGGATCTCGCCGTCGCCGTGGGCGATCACCGCCTCGGCGCGGAGTTGCGCGAGGACCTTGCGGGCGAACAGCGGCAGGCTGGCGGCGTCGGTCAGCAGGCCGACCTTGCGACCGCGCCGCAGGCGCGCCAGGGCCAGCAACTGAGGCAGGCTGTCGCCGCGCTGGTCGGCGTCGAGGAAGCCCAACGGCAACTGGTAGCGCAGCCCGTCGATCTCCACTTCGCACAACGCACAGCGCGGCTCCGCCTCGTCCAGCGGAACGATGTAGCAGAGCCGTGGCTGGCCTTTCTCGCCGGCGAACCAGCGGCGCTTCGGCAGGTAGGCCGGCAGCGTCTCGCCTTCCAGGATGTTCCGCGATGCGCCCTGCAGCAGCTCGCCGAGGCGCTGCTTGACCACCAGGGTCGGCAGTTCCGGCAGGCGCTCGTCGGCGGCCACGTGCCAGCTCGGCATCTGCGTCGCGTCGGCCAGGTAGAACCAGTAGAAGCCGTAGGGCGGCAGGGTCAGCAGGTAGGTCAGCTCGCCGATCGGCGGGAACGACATGCCGCCGATCATCTCCACCGGCACCTTGCCGGCATGGCTGGCGAGGTCCAGTTCCACCGCCTGGGCCGCGCGCGACAGGTTGGCCACGCAGAGGATGCTGTCCTGCCGTTCGCCCTCGGCGTATTCGCGCAGGTAGGCGAGGATCCGTCGGTTGCTCGGCGCGAGCATCTTCAGGCTGCCGCGGCCGAAGGCCTTCTGCTGGCTGCGCACGGCGAGCAGGCGGCGCATCCAGTTGAGCAGCGAATGCGGGTCGCGCGCCTGCGCCTCGACGTTGATCGTCTGGTAGCCGTACAGCGGGTCGAGAATCGGCGGCAGCACCAGCTTCGCCGGGTCGGCGCGGGAGAAGCCGCCGTTGCGGTCCACCGACCACTGCATCGGGGTCCGCACGCCGTCGCGGTCGCCGAGGTAGATGTTGTCGCCCATGCCGATCTCGTCGCCGTAGTACAGGGTCGGCGTGCCCGGCATCGACAACAGCAGGCTGTGCAGCAGCTCGATGCGCCGCCGGTCACGCTCCACCAGCGGCGCCAGGCGCCGGCGGATGCCCAGGTTGAGGCGCGCGCGGCGGTCGGCGGCATAGTGGTTCCAGAGATAGTCGCGCTCGTCGTCGGTGACCATCTCCAGGGTCAGCTCGTCGTGGTTGCGCAGGAAGATCGCCCATTGGCAATTGGCCGGGATGTCCGGGGTCTGGCGCAGGATGTCGGTGATCGGATAGCGATCCTCCTGGGCGATGGCCATGTACATGCGCGGCATCAGCGGGAAGTGGAAGGCCATGTGGCATTCGTCGCCCTCGCCGCCATCCTCGCCGCCGAAGTACGGCCGGGTGTCTTCCGGCCACTGGTTGGCCTCGGCCAGCAGCATGCGGTCGGGATAGTGCGCGTCCAGCTCGGCGCGGATGCGCTTGAGCACCTGGTGGGTCTCCGGCAGGTTCTCGCTGCTGGTGCCGTCGCGTTCGATCAGGTAGGGAATCGCGTCCAGGCGCAGGCCGTCGACGCCCATGTCCAGCCAGTAGCGCATCACCCCGAGCACCTCGCGCAGGACCTGCGGGTTGTCGAAGTTCAGGTCCGGCTGGTGGGAATAGAAGCGGTGCCAGTAGTACTGTTGGGCTACCGGGTCCCAGGTCCAGTTGGACTGCTCGGTGTCGATGAAGATGATCCGCGTACCCTGGTATTTCTCGTCGCTGTCCGACCAGACGTAGTAGTCGCGGGCGCGCGACCCCTTCTTCGCGTGGCGGGCGCGGATGAACCAGGGATGCTGGTCGGAGGTGTGGTTGATCACCAGCTCGGTAATCACCCGCAGACCGCGTCGATGGGCCTCGGCGATGAACCGGCGGGCGTCGGCGAGGCTGCCGTAGTCGCTGTGCACGCCACGGTACTGGGCGATGTCGTAGCCGTCGTCGCGGCGTGGCGACGGGTAGAACGGCAGCAGCCAGAGAGTGTTCACGCCGAGGTCGGCGATGTAGTCGAGCTTCTCGATCAGCCCGGCGAAGTCGCCGATGCCATCGTTGTTGGCGTCGTAGAAGGATTTCACGTGGACCTGGTAGATCACCGCGTCCTTGTACCATTGCGGGTCGTTGAGAAAGACCGGCTTCTCGCGTCTGGCCATGGGTTTCTCCTTATGCGTCGACGCGCCGCACGCGCCAGATGCCGAACGGCAGGTGCCAGGGTTCGATGCGCATCCACTGGACCTTGCCGTGCCAGACCCAGCGATGCCCGTTCATCAGGTCCTCGCCCTGGAGACTGGCGTCGTCGGGCAGGCCGAACTCCCACAGCGGCAGTTCGAAATGCGCCTCCTGGGCTTCGTGCGGGTCCAGGCAGACCGCCACCAGAACGAAGTTGGCGAGGTCCGCGGTGCGCTTGCCGAAATACAGGATGCGGTCGTTCCAGGCGTTGTAGGCCTGGAACCCGAGGTGCGTCTGCAATGCCGGGTTTTCCCGGCGGATGCGGTTGAGCCGGGCGATCTCGGCGACGATGTTGCCCGGCGCCTGGTAGTCGCGCGGACGCAACTGGTATTTCTCCGAGTCGAGGTACTCCTCCTTGCCCGGCAAGGCCGCCGCCTCGCACAGCTCGAAGCCGGAGTACATGCCCCACAGCCCCGACCCCATGGTCGCCAGGGCGGCACGGATGAGGAAGCCGGGGCGGCCGGAGCGTTGCAGGAACCAGGGATTGATGTCCGGGGTGTTGACGAAGAAGTTCGGCCGGTAGCAGTCGCGCCAGGGTGGCTGGTTGAGTTCGGCGAAGTACTCCGCCAGTTCCTGCTTGTCGTTGCGCCAGGTGAAATAGGTGTAGCTCTGGCTGAAGCCGACCTTGCCCAGGCGCGCCATCATCGCCGGGCGGGTGAACGCCTCGGAAAGGAAGATCACCTGCGGATGGCGGCCGCGCACCTCGGCGATCAGCCACTCCCAGAACGGCAGTGGCTTGGTGTGCGGGTTGTCGACGCGAAACAGCGTCACGCCCTGCTCGACCCAGCCCAGCACCACGTCGCGCAAGGCTTCCCACAGGCTCGGCAGGGCCTGTTCGGCGTAGAAGTCGACGTTGACGATGTCCTCGTACTTCTTCGGCGGGTTCTCCGCGTAGCGCAAGCTACCGTCCGGACGCCAGGCGAACCAGCCGGGATGCTCGCGCAGCCAGGGGTGGTCGGGGGAGCACTGGATGGCGAAGTCCAGCGCCAGTTCCATGCCGTGCTCGCGCACCGCAACGAGCAGCCGGCGGAAATCCTCGCGGTCGCCCAGTTCGGGATGGATCGCCTCGTGGCCGCCATCCTCACTGCCGATCGCATACGGGCTGCCGGGGTCGCCGGCCTCGGCACGCAAGGAATTGTTGCGGCCCTTGCGATGGGTGCGGCCGATGGGGTGGATCGGCGGGAAATAGAGAACGTCGAAGCCCATCGCGGCGATCTGCGGCAGGCGCCGGATCACGTCGTCGAAGGTACCGTGGCGTGTCGGGTCGCCGCTTTCCGAGCGAGGGAACAGCTCGTACCAACTGGCGAAGCGCGCCAGCGGTCGCTCCACCTCCACCGGGTATTCGCGGCTGCGCACCAGGTGCTCGCGCGGGCCGACCAGACGCAACAGTTCGCCGGTCTGCGCCGCCAGCCACAGCGCCACCCGCTCCTCGACGCTCTGGCAGGCCTGCAGGCGTTCGGCCAGCGGCGCACAGGCGGCGGCGATCTCCGGACCGCCGCGCTCGGCGCAGCGCTGCAGCAGTTCGTCGCCCTCGCGCAGCTCCAGGTCCAGCGGCAGGCGTGCGCCATGCTTGGCACGCAATTCGCGGCGGTAGCCGGCAAAACGGTCGATCCAGGCCTCGATACGGAAGTACAGGCGGCCGCAGGGCGGCGTGCGCAACTGCGCGCTCCAGAAATCGTTGCCTTCGGGCAGCAGCGGCAGGCGCCGCTCCGCGGTTTCCCCGACACGCCGCCAGACCACCTCGGCACCGAGTACCTCATGGCCATCGGCGAAGATTCGCGCGGCCAGGCGCAGGTCGCGGTCGCTCTCGGTCTTCGCGGGATAGGCACCCTCTTCCACCACAGGGCTGACCGACTCGATGGCGATACGGGGCTGCTGGATGGCGATGACCAGCGGATCATCGTCGCTGTTGCGGACAATCGAACTCATCGAGGCGCGCTCCTCCGGGACGTGGGTTCGGCGATGGGTCGCGAGGCTTCCGCCGGCCTCGAGTGGCCGGCGGCGCGGACGGTCATTGATTCCGAGCCCGCCGGCGACCGATTGGTTCAGGTTGATTTACCCAGCGGCTCGCCTCAGGCCTTGCGCCGCGAACGCGAGGCACCGGACTTGGCGCGACCCTTCGCGTCGGCCCCGGCCTTTTCGCTGCCCTTGTCCTTGCCACCGCCGGCGCGGGAACGCAGGCTGCGCTTGAGCAGGTCGGTGAGATCGATGATGTCGGCGCCCTTGCCAGCCACCTCCTCCTCTTCCTCCACCGCGTGCAGCTGGCCCTTGGCGGCCTTTTCCTCGACCAGCTTCATGATCTTGTCGCTGAAGCTGTCCTTGTATTCGGCCGGCTCCCAGTGGGAGGCCATGTCCTCCACCAGGCGCTTGGCCATCTCCAGCTCGCGCTTGTCGAGTTTCGCCTCGGTGACGCTTTCGTCCAGCTCCAGGCCATCCAGGCTGCGCACCTGCGACGGCCAGCGCAGGGTGATCAGCACCAGGGCGTCCTGCAGAGGCCGCAGGAGCGCCAGGTGCTGGCGGGTGTGCAGGACGACGTTGGCCAGGGCGACCTTGCCGGTGCGCTCCAGGGTCTCCCGGAGCAGCGCGTAGACCTTGCCTCCGCGCCGGTCGGGGGCCAGGTAGTACGGGGTATCGAAGTGCTGCAGGGGAATTTCCTGGCTATCGACGAACGCGAAGATCTCGATGGTCTGGGTCGACTTGGGATGCGCCGCGCGGATTTCTTCCTCGCTCAGCACCACGTAGCGGCCCTTTTCGTACTCCACGCCCTTGACGATGTTCTCGCGCTCGATCTCCTTGCCGGTGACCTTGTTCACCCGCTTGTAGCCGACCGGCTCCATGCTGCGCTGGTCGAGCCAGTCGAAATCGATGCCCTGCGACGAGGTCGCCGCCGACAGGCTCACCGGTATATGCACCAGGCCGAAGCTGATCGCGCCTTTCCAGATCGCACGCGCCATGCCGGTTTCCTCCTCTTGATGGTTACAGCGTGCCGCCGTCCGCGTAACGCACGCGGCCGTCGGCGGCGATGTCGGTGATGCGCTGGAGCAGGTTGTCGGCGGCGGTCTCGGCGTCGCTCAGGCAACTGCAACCCGGGGTCACTACCCACAGCATGCGTACCGCCGCGCCACGCCGCTTGGGCTGATAGAGGATCAGGCCGACCGGCTGGCAGCGCTCCTGCATCGCGTCGGTCCAGGCGGTACAGGCGTCGAAGTCCTTGAACATGACGGAACTCTCCTCAATGGCTATCGGAAGATGGCGGCGAACGGTTCAGGCAGGCCAGGACATGCAGCACCAGTAGCGCCAGGACCGTCCCGAGCACCGCGGTACCCTGGTGACCGAGTCCGACCGCGACGCCTATGGCGGTGCTGGCCCAGAGACCCGCCGCGGTGGTCAGGCCCCTGACCCGGCTTTCCCGACCTGCCTTGAGGATGGTGCCGGCGCAGAGGAAGCCGATGCCGGCGACGGTGCCCTGGATCACCCGGCTCAGCGCGTCCGCCCCGCCACCCTGCAATTGCAGCGGCATGACGAACAGCGCCGCGCCGAGGGTTACCAGCATGTGCGTGCGCAGGCCGGCGGCCTTGCCGCTCTGCTCGCGCTCGTAGCCGAGTACCGCGCCGAGCGCCGCCGCCAGCAGCAGGCGCAACGCGGCGCGGGCGGTCTGCTCGAAGTCGGCGAGATCGGCGAACTCCTCGCCGAGGATCTTCCACAGCGTCTCCCAGGCGCTCATCGGCGTTGTATCCCGCTGTAGCGCAGGGCACCGCAACGCAGGCAGCGCTCGCAGTCGAAGGTTTCCTCACCCAGTCGCAACGCCGGTTGCCGGCACCAATCGCAACCGCCGATCAGGCAACGCAAGGTCATCCGGGTCCTCCCGCCGAATCGCTCGGCCAGCCGCCCTTTCCAGCTGTGACCGACGAGACGACGGGAAGGTGCGATCGGATTCGCCAGCGGCGCTCCTCAGGCGGGGATCGCCTTGGTCGCCGCCTCGCGCTGCCAGATCCGGTGCTGCATCAATGCCTGGCGCAGACCGGGGAAGACATCGGTGGCCGTGGCGCCGAGCACCACGCCGGGGTCGCCAGGCAACGAAAGCTGGCTGGCCAGCGCCTGGGCATCGCCAGCGAAGGCCACTGGCTTCAGGTGCTTGTAGGCTTCCAGCAGGTAGTGCAGGCCGCGTCCGTCCGCGCCGATGGCCTGGCTGCTGGCCGCGCCACCAGGCACGAAGACCGCGTCGAAGGCTACCGACGGCAGGCCGTCCCAGGTTCCCTCCGGGATCAGTTCGGCACCGTTTTCGGCCTGCACCGGCGAAGCGCTGGGCGCGATCAGCTTGGCGTCCGCGCCCTCCTGGCGGAGCGCGTCGCGTAGGTCGCTGACGTCGCTCTCGGCGACGCCGTCGGCGATCAGGATCGCCACCTTGCGCGAACGGATGTCGCCGGACAGCAGGTTCATCTGGCTCAGCGCCGGCGACGGCTTCGGCTGCGGTGCCGGGTTGGCCGGCGCGGCGAGCTGCACACCGACGTTCGCCGCGACCCTGGCGGCCAGTTGCGGATCGATGTTGAGGAGTATCTGGTTGACTTCGCGCTCACGGATCGATTGCCGCTCGACCTTGGACAGTTCGAAGCTGTAGGCGGCGACGATATGCGCCTGCTCGGCCTCGCTCATGCTGTGCCAGAACAATGCGGCCTGGCTGAAATGATCGGCGAAGGAGTCGGCGCGCTTGCGCAGCTTGCTGCCGCTGACCGGCTCGTGGTAGGTGGAGAAGCCGCCGTTGCGCGCCGCCGGCGGGGTTTCCTTCGGCCAGCCGCCGTCGATCGAGTTCGGTTCATAGGAAGCCCGGCCGCGGTTGATGGTCTGCCGGTGCGGCGCGTCGCGCTGGTTGTTGTGGAACGGACACAGCGGGCGGTTGATCGGGATTTCGTTGAAGTTCGGCCCGCTCAGGCGCAGCAGTTGGGTGTCGGTATAGGAGAACAGCCGACCCTGCAACAGCGGGTCGTTGGTGAAGTCGATTCCGGGGACCACGTGGCCGACGTGGAACGCCACCTGTTCGGTCTCGGCGAAGAAATTGTCGGGGTTGCGGTTGAGTACCATCCGCCCCACCACCCTTACCGGCACCAACTCCTCGGGCACCAGCTTGGTGGGGTCGAGCAGGTCGAAGTCGAAGCTGTCCTGCTGGTTCTCCGGGATCACCTGCAGGCCCAGCTCCCATTCGGGATAGTCGCCCTTCTCGATGTCCTCCCAGAGGGTCCGCCGGTTGAAGTCGGGGTCCTTGCCGGCGAGCTTCTGCGCCTCGTCCCAGACCAGCGAGCAGGTCCCGGACTTCGGTCGCCAGTGGAACTTGACCAGCACGCTCTCGCCGGCCGCGTTGACCAGGCGGAAGGTGTGCACGCCGAAGCCCTGCATGTTGCGGTAGGCGATCGGAATGGCGCGGTCGGACATCAGCCACATGACCATGTGCGCCGACTCCGGGGTCAGCGAAACGAAGTCCCAGAAGGTGTCGTGGGCAGACGCTCCGGTGGGAATCTCGTTGTGCGGCTCGGGTTTCACCGCATGGACGAAGTCGGGGAACTTGATCGCATCCTGGATGAAGAATACCGGCATGTTGTTGCCGACCAGGTCGAAGTTGCCTTCGTCGGTATAGAACTTCACGGCGAAGCCGCGTACGTCACGCACCGTATCCGCGGACCCGCGCGGCCCCTGCACGGTGGAGAAACGCACGAAGACCGGGGTACGCTTGCCCGCCTCGGCGAGGAAGCCGGCCTTGGTCAGGTCGCTGAGGTCCTCGTAGGCCTCGAAGTAGCCATGCGCCGCCGAGCCACGAGCGTGGACCACGCGCTCGGGAATGCGCTCGTGGTCGAAGTGGGTGATCTTCTCGCGCATGATGAAGTCTTCGAGCAACGACGGTCCGCGCTCGCCGGCCTTCAGGGTGTTCTGGTTATCGGCGATGCGGGTGCCGGTATTGGTGCTCAGGGCCTCTCCGGTGGCGTCCTCGCGATAGGCCTCCAGCTGTTCCAGCTTGGCGTTGCTGTTGCCACGGTCGACGGTGTCGGTGCCGGCCGCCTGGCTGCGCTGCTCGTTGTTCTGCTCGCTCATCGGTTTCCTCTCCTCATCCTGGGCATGAAAATGGGGCGGATGCCTCCCTGCTCCGCCCCATTCACTTCACTGCGCGGTTATCAGTTCCCGCCGTGGCTGCGCTGGCCACCTTTCTTGCCAGCCTCGGAGGCCCGCTGCGGATCGTTCTTGAAGTTGCCGCCGCTGGCCTGGCCGCCCTTCTTGCCGGCCTCCGAAGCACGTTTCGGGTCTTCCGCGAAGTTGCCTTTACCACCTTGATGCTGTGCCATTTCTATTTCCTCCGAATAATCTCTTCAGAACAGATTTCATGGACGCATGCGTTGCGCATGCCCTAACTCTGAGAGGGTGTTTCGCCAGTGGTTCAGATTATTTTCAGCGAATGAAAGCGAAGCGCTTTGCCAGCATGTTTCGAGCGCAATCCATAGGGTTCAAAGATCCTTGCCTTATTCCATTGCCAGCATTGACAGGAATCCCCGAATTGCGTCAGATGAAAGCCCGCACATCTCGGAGGAGCACCATGAAACCCTACGAGCATCCGGCCTACAGCGATCCCGTGGTAAGCAACGAAGAACCCGATCGCGATTGCCATGAATGGAATTTCGAACCGGGAGACAGTGATCAGGAACCCTACCCCGAATATCATGGAGCGAATACCGAAGAATGCCCAGGCGGAGGCACTTAATTATTCTTTTCTATTGCAATCCCTGACATTCCGATAGACCCATTCAATAATTAATCGTCGAACTTTAAAACAAATGGAACTCGCCATGGAAAACAGTGACGAAGTGCGATTCCAGCACTATTTCATTTCTCTCGTCGAACAGGTGGCGAAACCGCTTTTCGTCGACTCCTGCGAAGAGGCGCGCAGCTACGGCCTGGACTGCAACGTGGACCTCGACCTCGACGAGGACGGCCATCCTCGCCTGCGCCTGGAAGTCGGCGAGCCGGGAGGCGAGAAAAGCCACTACAGCCTGCTGGCGATTCCCGGCGAGCGGGTCATCCATCGCCAGTACCTGGCCGGGGCCCAGGAATGGCACAGCCTGCCGGCCGAGCTGGCGTCGATCAACCCGATGGTGCTGGACAGCGAGCTGGCGGTATTCTTCCGCCGCGCCTTCGACCTTCGCCTGGAGGGCCCCGAACGCCGTCACCCGGCCGGCTTCTGGTAAGGCCCTTCATAGCTTCCAGATATCCCGGGCGTATTCGCTGATCGTCCGGTCGGCGCTGAACCAGCCGATCCGCGCCACGTTGAGCAACGCCGAGCGCCACCAGCGATCGGGCTCGCGCCAGACTTCCTCGACCCGGCACTGCGCATGCCAGTAGGCCTCGAAGTCGGCGCAGAGCATGAAGCGGTCGTCGTGCACCAGGCCGTCCACCAGCCCTTCGTAGCGGCTGCGGTCGTCGGCCGAGAACAGCCCGCTGCGGATCGCCTCCAGGGCTTCCTCCAGCCGCGGCGAGGCCGCGATCACCCCGCCCATCTCCAGCTCCCCGGCCTGCCGGCGCTGCTCCACCTGCTGGGCGCTGAGGCCGAAGATGAACATGTGTTCCAGGCCGATCCGCTGGCTCATCTCGACATTGGCGCCGTCCAGGGTGCCGATGGTCAGCGCGCCGTTGAGGGCGAACTTCATGTTGCTGGTCCCGGAGGCCTCGAGCCCGGCGGTGGAAATCTGCTCGGAGAGGTCCGCCGCGGGAATGATCGCCTCGGCCAGGCTGACGTTGTAGTTGGGCAGGAACACCAGCTTGAGCAGGCCGCGCACGGTGGGGTCGTCGTTGATGGTGCGGGCGATGTCGTTGGCCAGCTTGATGATCAGCTTGGCCTGGTGGTAGCTGGCGGCAGCCTTGCCGGCGAAGATCTTCACCCGCGGCACGCGGTCGGCGGTCGGGTCGTTGCGGATCTCCTGGTACAGCGCCACGGTGTGCAGCAGGTTGAGCAACTGCCGCTTGTATTCGTGGATACGCTTGATATGCACATCGAACAGCGCTTCCGGTTCGATCGCCACGCCGAGGCTGTGCAGCACCAGGCGCGCCAGGGCGGTCTTGTTCTGCCGACGCTGCTCGGCGAAGCGCGCCCGCAGCCTGGCGTCCTCGACGTGCTCCTCGAGGTCCGGCAGGCGCCGTTCCGGGGTGTCCAGCAGGTCGGCGCCGAGGGTCTCCACCAGCAGCTCGGTCAACCCCGGGTTGGCCTGGAACAGCCAGCGGCGGAACGACACGCCGTTGGTCTTGTTGCTGATGCGCTGCGGATAGAGGCGATGCAGGTCATGGAACACGGTTTCGCGCATCAGCTCGGTGTGCAATGCCGATACCCCGTTGATCTGGTGCGAACCGAGGAACGCCAGGTTGCCCATGCGCACCCGTCGGCCGTGGCCCTCCTCGATCAGGCTGACCGAACGCAACAGGTCGAAGTCGTGGATGTCCTGGGCACGCAGCGCGTCTATATGGAAGGCATTGATCAGGTAGATGATCTGCATGTGGCGCGGCAACAGGCGCTCCATCAGCGCCACCGGCCAGGATTCCAGGGCTTCCGGGAGCAGCGTGTGGTTGGTGTAGGACAAGGTCGCCACGCTCAGCGCCCAGGCGTCCGGCCAGGCCAGTTGGTGCACGTCCACCAGTTGCCGCATCAGCTCGGCGACGGCGATCGCCGGGTGGGTGTCGTTGAGCTGGATCGCCACCTGTTCCGGCAGGCTACGCAGGTCGTGATGATGGCGCAGGTGGCGGTCGAGCAGGTCCTGCAGCGAGGCTGAGACGAAGAAGTACTCCTGGCGCAGGCGCAGTTCCTGACCGGCCTCGGTGCTGTCGGCCGGATACAGCACCCGCGAGATGCTCTCCGCCTTGACCACGTCGACCACCGCGCCGATATGGTCGCCGGCGTTGAAACGGTCCAGTTGCAGGTCTTCCTCGGCGCGAGCGCGCCACAGGCGCAGGGTATTGACGCTGGCACGCCGCCAGCCGACGATCGGCGTGTCGTAGGCGATCGCCCGGATCCGCTCGTCCGGCCGCCAGATGGCTCGGCCACTGTGCTCGCTGTCGACCTGCACGCTGCCGCCGAAGTCGATGTAGTAGCTGACCTCGGGTCGTTCGAACTCCCAGGGATTGCCGAAATCCAGCCAGGTCTCGGTCTGCTCCTGCTGCCAGCCGTCGGTCAGCACCTGGCGGAACAGGCCATGCTCGTAGCGGATGCCATAGCCATGCGCGGGAATGTCGAGGCTGGCCATGCTTTCCATGAAGCATGCCGCCAGGCGTCCGAGGCCGCCGTTGCCGAGCGCCGCGTCCGGCTCCAGGGCAACGATCCGCTGCAGGTCGACGCCCAGCTCGGCAAGGGCCTGGCGGGTTTCCTCGAGCAGCCCGAGGTTGCCGAGGTTGTCCAGCAACAGGCGACCGATGAGGAACTCCAGGGACAGGTAGTAGACCCGCTTGCGCGCGGGCGCTTCACCTTGCGGGGTGGCCTCCTCCCAGTGGTCGATGATGTGGTCGCGCACCGCCAGGGCCACCGCTTCGAACCAGTCGTGCGGGCAGGCGGTGGATGGGTCGCGGCCGACGCTGTAGCGCAGTTTGGCGAGGATGCTGGCTTTCAGGGTCTGGACCGCACTTGGGGTCTGGTCTTGGCTGTCGGGCATCGCCGGGCTTCCTTCCGGCCCGCCGCTGCAGGCCGGTGCTTGCGGGGTTTTCTCAGGCGCTCTTGCGTACCGGCACGGCGGCCGCCGCGCTTTCCTGGCGCAGGCGGTCGAGCAGGTCGTGGCCGGCCAGGGTCAGGTGGTGGACCACCCATTGCTCCTGGCCGGTCCAGGAATGCTGGACGCTGCCGCAGAGCAGTTGCGCTTGGTTGAGCAACTGCAAGTGGTAGGCCACCGCCTCGCGGCAATGACCGGGTAGCTCGCGTGCTTCCCAGTGCTGGCCGAAGCCAAGGCTTTCCAGATGCTCCAGCAGATCCCTGATCAACCCCCAGTCGCGTTTCATCGGCATGCTCCTTGTCTGCGTCGCGGCCGGCCGTTCCGGCTACCTAGAAGCGGAGTCGCGGCGGCCGCGATGGTTCATTCTTTTTCGCCGGCGGCCCGCCTGTCCGCACGACGGAACCGCCGGGCGCCGGCGTCAGTCGGGAGGAATGCCGTTGCCAACGGTCGGTGTGCGGACTGGCGCGAGAGCTGGAGCGCAGCTTCACTGAGCAGTGACCTTTCCCGTATCCCGGCAGGAGCGCTCCGATGCAGGCTTTCATGGTTCATTTCTCAGACGCCGGACAACCCGGCCGGACCGTGCTCACCACTTTCGCGCCAACCCTCAGCACCAGCGAGGCGCACGTTCGCCTGCAACTCTGCTATCCCCTGCTGTTCCCGCAGCGTCTGAGCGCGGTGCGGGTCTACCCCCTGCTGCCGGCGGCGGCACGCGAGTGAACGCGGCCGCCGGGGCGCCTCAGCCGTTGACTACCGTACCGCCGTTGACGTGCAGCACCTGGCCGCTGACGTAGGACGAGTCGTTACAGGCCAGGTAGACGTAGCTGGCGGCCAGCTCTTCCGGCTGGCCGGGCCGGCCCATCGGCGTATCCGCGCCGAAGTGGGCGACCTTCTCGGCGCTGAAGGTGGACGGGATCAGCGGCGTCCAGATCGGGCCCGGGGCCACGGCGTTGACGCGGATGCCGCGGTTGACCAGGTTCATCGACAGCGACCGGGTGAACGAGGTGATCGCGCCCTTGGTCGAGGAATAGTCGATCAGCTGGGGGTTGCCCTTGTAGGCGGTGATCGAGGTGGTGTTGATGATCGCCCCGCCCTTGCCCATCAGCGGCAGGGCCGCCTTGGTCAACTGGAACATGCCGAAGATGTTGGTGCGGAAGGTCTTCTCCCACTGCTCTTCGCTGATGTCCTCCAGGCGCGCCTGCGGATGCTGCTCGCCGGCGTTGTTGACCAGCACGTCGAGGCGCCCCCATTTCTGCCTTAGCGTGTCCACAACCTGGCGGCAGAAGCCGGCGTCGGCGACGTCGCCGGCGAACGCCAGGCACTGGCGGCCGAGCGACTCGATGATCTCGCGGGTCTTCGCCGCGTCTTCGTTCTCATCCAGGTAGACCAGCACCACATCCGCCTTCTCGCGGGCGAAAGCCACCGCCACCGCGCGGCCGATACCACTGTCGCCGCCGGTGACCAGGGCCACCTTACCCTCCAGCTTGGCCGCCGGACGGTAATCGGCGGAAACGAACTCCGGCTTCGGCTGCATCTCGCTTTCGTGGCCGGGACGTTGGTCCTGGTGCTGCGCCGGCAGGGTCTGTCGCTGTTCGCTCATGGTGGTTTCCTCTCTGTCGGACGCCTCAGGCGCGTTCGCCGCGCAAGGCGCGTTGATGGAATTCGGGCAGGCGCCGCAGCGCCCAGCGGGTGGCTTCCCGGCGCATCCGCGCGGGGTCGCCGTGGAAGCGCTCGCGGCGCGAGAACAGGGCGAGGCCGGCGGGCAACCGGAAGGCCCAGGCGAAGCACACGGTACCGGGCGGGATGCCGTCCTTCGCTTCACTGCCGAGCAACCCCGTGACCGCCAGCGCGGCGCTCGCCGGACTGCGTTGCAGGGCCGCCCTGGCCATGGCCTCGGCGACCTCCACGCTGGTCAGGTTGAAACGCTCCAGCCAGTTCGGGTCGAGCCCCAGCAGGGCAAGCTTGGCCGCCGGCGAATAGACGACGAAGCCGCCTTCCATCACCTTGCCGCTGCCGGCCACCGCCGACAGTTCGGCGCTGATCTGCCCGGCAGTACAGGATTCCGCAGTGATCAGGCTGAGGTCGGCGCTACGCAGGTAGGCCACCAGGCGAGAGGCCTCGTCCGCGAGTTGCAGGTCGGGCATGGCACGCTCCTCAGGGCGAGATCGGGTCGCTGGCGGGAAAGGTCTCCTTCAACGCGTCGTCCAGCTGGCGATCCTCCGCCACCTGGGGCCGGGTGGTGCCGCCACAGGGGCAATCGGCGTCGCGACACGGCTCGCCCTGGGGGTGGCCGCTGGCGCAGGCCGCGCAGCAATAGTGCTGGCCGTCGCGTTCGACGGCATCGGCGCCGGGCTGGCAGGTGCATTTGGGACAGGCACAGGTTTCGCTGTTCATGGGCAGTCTCCAGTGGGGTTCACTTGCTGTGTTCCGGCGAGGTCACCGGGCGCAAGCCACGGGGGCCGGTCCAGCCCCAGAGGACCAGGCCGAGCACGGGCAGGAGCAGGATCAGCAGCGACCAGCCGAGCTTGCGACTGGCGGAGCTGTCGCTGCGGAGCACGCTGTTGATGGCCCAGGCATCCACCAGGAGCAACAGGACCAGCAGCGCGAGGATCAGGTAGGCGGTCTCCATCGGGGGCCTCCTCGGCATCTCGTTGCACGGTGGAGGCCCTGTGCGCCGGGGGAGTTCCGCCTTTTTCGCGGACGGTCAGCCGCGCCCGAGCTGGCGCCGCATGGCCGCGCTGATGCGCTGGCGGGTGCCGGCGTAGTCGGCCCAGGGATCGTCGCCGGCGAGTTCGTCGAGGCGCTGCGGCAGACTGCGCAGGTTCCATTGGTTGGCGCCCTGCAGCGAGTCGAGTTCCTCGCGGAACACCGGTACCGACACCGGCAACCCTTCGCGGGCGCGCACCGAGTAGGCAGCCACGGTGCTGGCGCCGCGGCTGTTGCGCAGGTAGTCGACGAAGATCTTGCCGACCCGGTTGCGCGGCCCGGAAACCGCCGAGAAACGCTCCGGCATCAGGCGCGCCAAGTGCTGGGAGATGGCCTGGGCGAAATCCTTGACCTCGTCCCAGCCATGCCGGCGCTCCAGCGGCACCAGCAGGTGCATGCCCTTGCCGCCGCTGGTCTTGAGGAAGGCGCGCAGGCCCAGCTCGTCGAGCAACGTCAGGCTCAGCTGGGTCGCTTCGAGCATGCGCTTCCACGGCAGCGCCGGGTCCGGGTCGAGGTCGAGGACGAAACGGTCGGGCCGCTCCAGGTTGGCCAGGCTGGCGTTCCAGGTATGGAATTCGATGCTGCCCATCTGCACCGCGCCGACCAGCGCCTCGGCGCTGCGGATTTGCAACAGCGGCGGATGACCGGGATCGAGCGCCGGGTCGAGCTGGACGATGCCGGGGATCTTCAGGCGCGCCGCGTGCTTCTGGAAGAACAGTTCGCCGCCGATTCCGTCGGGGCCGCGCACCAGCGACACCGGGCGCTCGCGCAGGTCGCGCAGGAGCAGGTCGGCGTAGCGCGCATGGAACTCGGCGAGTTCCAGCTTGCTGGCCTGGATCGACGGGTCGATCAGCCGCTGCGGATGGCTGATGCGCACGCCGGCGGTGGCCGCCCGCGACGCACCGGCGCCGGCCTTGCGCGCGCCGCGCAGCGGCGGCGGGCCGGCGGGACGCTCGCCGGTCACCTCGCGCGCCGGCTTGTCTTCGCGCAAGCCGTGGAACACTGCCTGGCGGATGATCCCGCCACGGGTCATCTGCGCATAGGAAACCTCGCACAGCTGTTGCGGGCGCACCCACTGCACCGACCCGGTCTCGCGCGCCGGCGGCACCTTCGCCAATGGGCTGGAGCGGACCGCGAGGGGTTCCAGGCGCTCACGGACCTTCTTCAGGCTGGCCGCGGTGAAGCCGCTGCCGACCTTGCCGGCATAGCGCAGCCGGCGCTCCTCGTCAGGGCTGTAGAGGCCGAGCAGCAAGGCGCCGATATGCCGGCGAGAGCCCTTCGGCTCGGTATAGCCGACGATCACGAACTCCTGGCGCAACTGGCACTTCAGCTTGATCCAGTCGTTGCTGCGGCGCGAACGGTAGGCGCTGCCCAGACGCTTGCCGATCACGCCTTCGAGACCGAGCTTGCAGGCGCTGGCCAGCAGGTCGCGGGGGTCTTCCGCGAGCGTCGCGGAGAACCGCAGCGGGTCTTCGTCTCGCCCTTCCAGCAGCGCCTCCAGGCGCGCGCGGCGCTCCTCCAGGGCGACATCGCGCAGATCCTCGCCTGCGTGGTACGGCAGGTCGAAGAGGACGTACAGGATGTTCTCGCCGCGACCTTCCTCGAAGGCGTTCTGCAGGGCCTGGAAGTCCGGTCGACCCTCCTCGTCGAGGACGACCAGTTCGCCGTCCAGCCAACTGCGCTGCAGACCGAGCCCGGCCAAGGCCTTCTCCAGGTGCGGCAGGCGTTCGGTCCAGTCATGGCCGTTGCGGGTCAGCAGGCGCACGTGGCCGTCTTCGATGCGGCTCATCAGCCGATAGCCGTCCAGCTTGAGTTCGTAGGCCCACTCCCCTCGCGGAGGCTGCTCGACCAGGCTGGCCAGCTCGGGGGCGATCCATTCGGGCATCGGCGTCTTCCCCCCGCTCTTGCCGCGTCGCGCCGGCCTGGCCGCGGGCGTGGCGGTTTCGCCATGGCGGGGCAGCAGCGTACGCTCGCTGAGCACGCTGTCGGGACGCTCCTTCAGCACGTCGAAGCGATCCAGGCTGCGCGCCTCGCCGTCCTTGGCCTTGACCAGGAACCACTGGGGCTGCTTGCCGCGCAGGTTGGTGCGGATCAGGTGCCAACGCCCGGAGAGTTTCTCGCCATCCAGGGCGAAGCTGAGATGGCCCTTTTCCAGGCCCTCGCGCGGATCGTCCAGAGGCGTCCAGGCGCCTCGGTCCCAGACGATGACATCGCCGGCGCCGTAGTGCCCCTGGGGGATGCTGCCTTCGAAATCGGCATAGTCCAGCGGATGGTCCTCAACCTGCACCGCGAGCCGCTTCACCGCCGGGTCGAGGCACGGCCCCTTGGGCACCGCCCAGCTCTTCAGGGTGCCATCCAGCTCCAGGCGGAAGTCGTAGTGCAGGCGGCTGGCGTCGTGCTTCTGGACGCAATAGCGGAGCAGCCCGGTGCTGTCCTTGCGAGGCTTGCGGCCGCTGGGCTCCGGGGTCTGGCGGAAATCGCGCTTGCGGGCGTACTCGGCGAGCGGCTTGCTGCTGGGCATGGTGGGCTCCTCGGTGCTCAGACGCCGGGGCAGACCGGCGCGCTGTGCAGGACCATGTCGATGGCTTTCCCCAGTTCCTCCAGGGTCACCGGTTTGAGCAGCACCGGATAGGGTGCCGCCGGGTCGATGCCGACGCGAGCGCTGTCGCTGAGCAGGATCACCCGCATCCGCGGGCGCACCGGCAGGCTGGTTTCGATGAGCATGCTGCCGCTCAGAGGACCTTCGAGCTGCTCGCTGAGCAGGAACAGGTCGATCACCGCGTCCGAGGCCAGGTGGTCGAGGGCTTCGTCGCGACTCGCCGCGCTGAGCACCGCGTAGCCTCGATCGAGGAGGAATTCCTCGATCCGCCAGAGCTGGTCGGCGTGTTCTTCGAGGACCAGGACGATCTTGTTTTCTCCGTTCACCATGGTTCTCCCTGTCGGATTGTCAGGAAGGCTTCGCTGCAAGGTTCGCGCCGTCCGCCCCGCTTGCGCCGGAGCAGCGTGACCACGGCGATTGGGCGCGGGCTGATCGCAAAGTGCGATCAGCAGAGTGCCCGGAAGGCGCCTGTTCATCGTGCAGATTGCCCGACCCGCGCGGACCGCTGGTAAGCCCGCCGGCACCAACCGCGTCGACCGGGGTCCAGCCTGAGAGACCGCGAGCGAAGGAGCCAGCCATGCGCCCTGCCCCAGAAGACGCCGCAGACGATGCGTTCGACCAGCGCGAGTATCCGATCCCGGAGCGCCTGGAAAGCCAGCGCCGCGCCTGGCGTTTCGAACGGGCGGGCCTGTGGGTCCTGCTCGGGGTGATCCTCCTGGCGCTGACCGGGGTGTTCGCCGGCGGGCCTCTGAGTTCGCGGACGCTGGTCAGCGACAGCGGCAGGCTGACCCTGGCCTACGAGCGTTTCGAACGCAGCGGCGCCGCCAGCCGCCTGCGCATCGATCTGCGCGGCGCGCCGGGCACCGAAGTTGGCGTGCGCCTGGGCGGCGGACTGCTACAGGCGCACAGCATCCAGAGCCTGCAACCGCAACCGCTGCGCAGTCACAGCTGGCGGGGTGGCCTGGAACTGGAGGGAAGGCTCGACGAAGACGGTCGCCTGAGCCTGTTCCTGACGTTGTTGCCGAACCAGCTCGGCGAAGTCGCCAGTCGACTGGAGTTCGCCGGCGAGAGCCTGGCCTTCGACCAGTTCATCTACCCCTGAGTCATCCGTTCCGAGGAGGCGTACGATGGATTCCATACTGCGAGCCGCCGCGCTCTACCTGGTCCTGCTGGTACTCTTCCGCATCGCCGGGCGGCGTTCACTGACCGACATCACCACCTTCGACCTGCTGCTGCTGATGATCATCGGCGAAGCCACCCAGCAGGCGCTGCTGGGCGACGACTTCTCGCTGGTCAACGCGGTACTGGTGATCATCACCCTGATCGTCATCGACGTCGGTCTGTCCCTGCTCAAGCTGCGCCATCCGAAGCTCGACACCCTGATCGAGGGCTCCCCGACGCTCATCGTCGAGTACGGCAGGCCATTGCACGCACGCCTGGCCGAGGCCCGCCTGCGCGAGGAAGACATTCTCCTGGCCGCCCGCGAGACCCAGGGCCTGGAACGCATGGAGCAGATCCGCTTCGCCATCCTCGAGAAGAACGGCAAGATTTCGATCATTCCCGATCGCGGCGACTGACGCTGCGCGCCTGGCGCATCAGCAGCGGCTGGATGCTCAGGCCGTGCACGCAGATGCTCAGGGCGACGAGGCTCAGCACCAGGTCGCTGGCGGTATGCGCGAGCGCCGTAGGCAGCCCCTGGTTCAGCGCGTAGCTGAGGTAGTACAGGCTGCCGATGCCGCGGATGCCGAACCAGCCGAGCAGGCGCCGCTGCGCCGGGTGCATCAGCCGCCGGCCGACCAGCAGCCAGACCATCGCCGGCCGGCACACGCAGAACAGCAGCAGCGCCAGCGGCAGCGCGCGCCAGTCCCAGTGCTGGTAGAGCATGGCGCCGAGCAGGGTCACCAGCAGCACTTCCAGCGAGCGCTCCAGCAGGTTGCCGAAGGAGAGCACGTCGAGCATCACCGCGCCGGCCGCCACCTTCGGGTGTTCGCTGCGGTCGGCGCCGTACTCGATGGCGCCGCTGGCCTGCCCTGCCTCGCGCACGTCGGCGGCGGCCGCCTGCGCCTCGGCCGGTGCCGAGGCGCGCCCCAGCGTCGCCACCTCGGCGTGGCGCAGGCCGATCCCGGCGGCGAAGCTGGCGAGGAAGCCCCAGCCGCCCAGCGCGTCGGCGCCGACATAGGACAGCGCGATCAGCGCCAGGGCGAGGAAGTCGTTGGCCGACACCGAGGTGTCGGTGTGCCGCGCCCGCAGGTGGATGGCCAGGCGGCCGAGACCATGGCCCAGGCAATAGCCCACCAGCAGGCCGAGCGGAATCGCCCAGAGCACGTCGCGCAGCAGCCAGTCCAGGCCGCTGCGGTCGAACTCCCCGGGCAGGCCGCCGCCCTGACCGATCAGCAGCAGGGCGGCGATGACGAAGGGAAAGGCGATGCCGTCGTTGAGTCCCGCCTCGCCGGATACGGCGTAGCGCAGGCGGTCGTCGTCGCCGGCGTGGTTGACCTGGATGTCGCTGGCCAGCACCGGATCGGTGGGCGCGAGGATCGCCGCGACCAGCAAGGCCAGCCCCCAGTCCAGGCCGAACAGGAAATGCGCGCCCAGGGTAAGGCCGAGGATACAGCCGAGCAGGACTGGTCCGGCCAGCAGCCAGGCAGCGGTCCAGGCCGGCGAGCGCAACGGCAGGCGCAGCTTGAGGCCGCCGATGAACAGCGAGATCAGCAACGCCGCCTCGCTGAGGTGTTCGAACCAGCCGCTGATGTCCGCCAGGCCGCTGCGCCAGGCGTGCAGCCCGGCCGGGCCGATGGCCAGGCCGAACAGCAGGTAGATGAACGAGGTGCTGACCGGCAGCAGGCGCAGGTAGGCCGAGGCCAGGCCGAGCGTCAGCAGGATGCAGCCCAGTACCAGCAACCACAGGCTGAAACTCATGCCTGGCCAGGCTCCGCCCGCGGGGGCGTTACTTGGATGGGTGCGCCTTGGCCAGCGCGCGGGCCATCTCCAGGTGATGCTTCAGGGCCGGCAGATGGGTCTTGGCGAATGCCTGCAGTTCCGGGTCGGTCAGGTTGTCCGCGGCCTGGGTGAACAGTTCCACGGCTTTTTCGTGAGCCGCCACCTGGTTATTGGCGTAGGCCGGGTCGAAGGAGGCGTCGCGCAGGTCGAGCAGGGTCGCCTTGGCCTTGTCGGTCAGGCTGGCGTCGTCTTCGACCTCCAGTTTCTTGCGCTCGGCCAGGCTGCGCAGTTCGGCGTTGACCTTGCCGTGGTCGTCGATCATCTGCTTGGCGAATACCTTCACATCGGCGGCGGTGCTCTTTTCCAGCGCCATCTTGCCGGCTTCGATTTCCGCTACGCCGGCCGCCGAGGCCTCGCTGACGAAGGTCTGTGGCGCGGTCTTGTTCATGTCCTGGGCGTTGGCGAAAGGCAGGGCCAGGACCAGCAGGAGCCAGGCGGCTCCCTTGAGGGGAAGGCTGATTGCTCTGTTCATGGTCGACTCCGTTGGCGTGACAGGGAAAAAATGCCGGGACTTCGGCACAACGCACCTCGGCATCGTCGCTGCTGTGACGGCGCCGCCGGCCGACCGTTCAGATTTTTCGCCGACCGTGCCAGGCCGGGCGCCCTCCCCGGTCACCCCTGGCGGCTCGCCAGCGCCTCGATCCGCGCCCGGCTCTTCGGCCGGCGTACGGACAGCGGCGGTTCGACCCGCATCGGCGGCGCGATCGCGTTGCCCTGGAGATAGACGTCCCCGGTCGGCAGCCGGGCGAACGCATCGTCCTCCTCGAGACCTTCCAGGACCACGCAGGGCGCCAGTTCGCGGCACAGGGCCAGCAGATGGCGCAGCACTTCGGCGCCCTTCGCCGAGCGACGTGCTTCGCGGGTATACCGGCAATCGATCTTGATCACATCGGGACGGGCATCGAGAACGAAGTCCAGGTTGTTGTGCGCCGCGCCGAAGTCGTCTATCGCGATGCGCACGCCATGTTCGCGCAGGCGTCGGATGAACTCCCGGGTCGCGACTCTCTCGCCCACGGCGGTCTCGGTCAGCTCCAGCGTCAGCCTCCGTGCCACCTGCGGACGGGCGGCCAGCCATCGGCAGACCGCTTCCCACCAGGCATCCATCGCCGCGCTCTGGCGCGACAGGTTGCAGGCCAGGCGCAAGGTAGGCTCGGCGTTCAGCCGGTCGAGGACCGTGCCCAGCACGCAGCGATCGAGCAGGCGTATCAGGCCGAGCCGCTCCAGCGCCAGGATCAGTTCCTGGGTCGGCAACGGCGGCTCGCCGCTGGCGGCCGTGACCCTGAGCAGGGTTTCCCGGTAGAGCGGCTCCCATTCCGGATGCCCGGCATGCCGTACGGCCTGCCAGTCCAGGCGCACCCGACCGCGCGCTAGGGCGGCCTGGAAACGCCGGGCGAGGCGCAGGTCGCCGGCCAGGGAGGCGGCAACGGCCGGCGGGTGCTCGTGCTGGCGAGCCTGTGGGGAACTGTTCACTGTAGAGCTTTCCTTTCCTGGCGGCTGACGCCGTTGTCGTCGATCCAGTCGAACGCCACCTCGCCGCGCGTCCCGCCATCCACCCGCCGCGGCAGGCCGAGGCGTCGTTGCGAGCGCGGAGCCAGCAGCGTTCCGGGCAGATCCAGGCGCGTCTCCCCTATCTCCAGCGCCAGCCCCGCCAGGGACACGAAGTACGGCGTCGGGTTGTCCACCCGCAGGGTCTCGTCGCGCAGCGCGAAGCCCAGTTCGGCAGCCGCGTCCTCAGCGTGCGGATGCAGGCCGTGCGGGCGGTACAGCACCTTCATCTGGGTTCGCAGGGTGACCGTGAGCCGGGGCCGGCCAGCGGCCTCGGCGGTGGCTTGCGGGGGGATCTCGTAGATGTTCAGCCAGTACAGCGATTCGCGATCCCGTGCCTGGGCCTGGCCGGTAGCCAGCAGGCGCAGGCTGCGCTGGCGTCCCGGCTCCAGGCGGAATACGGGCGGCAGCGGCAGGAACGGAGCCAGCGCGGTATCCGGTTCGCCGTCGAGGGCACCGTCATCGACCCACGCCTGCACCAGCACCGGGTAGGGATTCTGGTTGACAAGCAGCAACGAGGCCTCGCGCTGGCCCTCCACGAACACCAGGCGGGTGCGCTCCGCGGTCACTCCGGCCTCGCTCGTCGGCGCGAGGCAAAGCATGGCCAGCAGCGCGAGCGCGCGCCTACTGGACACGGATAACCACCTGCGCCGTGGCCTCGACTCGCCCCGCCGTGACGCCGGGCTGGCTGCCGAGCGCGAGTTTCTCCAGGCGCGCGCGGAAGGTTTCGCGGTACAGGTCGATGCCGCCGCTACCGCCGTTGGCCTGGGTCGCGCCACCGATGGCGGGGTACCAGCCGGTGGCCTCGGCGTTGCTGCCGCCGGCGGAGTTCTCGTTGGCCAGGAGCGTCATCGGCGTGCCGTCGCGGTAGATGCGGATGCCGACCCCACGGGCAATGCCCGGCTCCCCGTAACGGTCGGAGAGCAGGTAGGACAGTCCGCCACTGGCGTTGACCAGGCCCAGCGCCGGGCTGGCCGCCAGGGCCCCGCTGGACACGCGGATGCCCAGCGCCGTGGCGCCGGCCCCGGTGCCGTTGGTCATGCCGCTCTGGCACTTGAAGGTGAGTTCGAAGGGCGCCTCGCGCACGCCGCCGCCATCGATCTCGGCCAGGGTGATGGACGGGAACTGCACGTGCGGGGTGACCGTCATCACCGCGCAAGTGGGATAGCGTTTCAGGGTCACGTAGCGGTACAGCCCGATGGCACCCGGCCAGTTGCTGTACCAGCCGCCCCAGTTGCCGCCCACGTGCGCCTGGCCGACGGTCGGCGCGGTCAGGCCCGGCCCCTTGATGGCGATGTAGGCCGCCGGCTGGGTGTAGGAATAGGGCTGCGAGAGGATCGTCGGCGAGTAGTAGCGGATCGCCTCCAGCGGCGCGCTGTACAGCTCGGCGCGTACCGCTGCGAGGTTCTTCGCCTTGACCAGCTGGAAGCCGCGCGAGTCTATGTCCAGCCCGGAGAGCTGGCGCTCCTTCCAGATCGGCGTGATGGTTTCCCCCGTCTCGACGTTGGTCAGGCGCAGCAGCACGTTGGGCCAGGCGGTCCGGTAGGCATCCTGCAGGCCGATGTCGTTGCCCACCGTATCGGCGCCGGTGTAGTAGCCGCTATAGAGATCGTCGCCGTTGGTAGAAAACATCTCGTAGACGGCGTCCCCGGCGCTACAGCGGAAGAACACCCGTTCGGGGTCGTAGCCGCCGGTGGCGCCGTACTGGGTCAGCGGCGCCACCGCGCTGGCGATGAGCGTCGGATAGGGCTGGAAACTCTCGTCGCTGACGTTGACCACGCTGGGCAGGCCGAGCGAGCCATTGCAGGTGTCGCAGGCGCCGGTCCAACTGCCGGCGGTACCTTCGCCTGGGCGGATCTGGGTGTTCGAGGTGGTCGTCTCGCTGCCTACCGAGGTGACCCGGTAGCAAGTCGCCTGGCCACTGGCGGGAAGCCCCAGCAACACGCCGAGGGCCAGCGCGGGCAGCAGGGGAAGCGTGCGGTTCATCTGGCGTTCTCCAGGTTGGAGTCGGTGGTGGCTGCCCGGCAGGTGCCGCGCAGGCGGATCAGCGCCTGGTCGCGAGACACACCGGCCAGGTCGTAGGGCAACTCGCAACGCTCCTTGCGCGCCGTTCCCCATTGCACCAGCAACCTGCCCCGCTGGTTTTCCGCGCGCGCATAGACCTGGCCGCCCTGCCCGACCATGCCGATGGCCGCCCCGCCGTCGTCGACCACCACGGCGCCGAGCGGCAGCACACTGCCGTCCTCGCGCCGCGCCTGGATCAGCAGCGGATGGCCGGTCAGCGTCCTGAACGTCACGCGCACGCTGGCACCGGCGTAGGGCGCGACCTTGCGCTCGGTTTCCAGCAGTTCGGCGTCGGGATCGATGCCAACGGGATCGAGTGAGATCGGGTTGTAGCGATAGGGCGACAGCGAGGGGGCCAGCGCATAGCCGTTGCCGTCGATGCGCGCGCCCTGCCCGCCGCGTATCGCGGCACCGCTGGCGCCCTTGGCCTCGACCAGGGCGAAGGTATCGCCGACGCTGGGGCCAAGGGTCAGCCCGTCGCGGTGAGCGACCAGCGCGCCACGGATGCCGCCACTGTATTGCCGGTAGCGATCGCCCTGGGCATAGCCGGCATTCACGGTGGCCAGCGCCGCCTGCTTCTGCAACGTGCCGTTCCATGTGGTGTCGGCGACCTCGCTGTCGCGGTTGGCGGACAGCGCGTAGCTCCAGGTACGCTCGTCGCCCAGCGTACCGTTCAGCCCGGTTTGCAGGCTGCCGCCACGGCTGTCGCCGGAGCGCCGGGTAGCCATGGCGCTGAGCGTCGGCGCCCGACTGGAAGAACCCAGCGGCATGGAGACGCTGAGGGTCAGGGTGTCGTTGCGCTGGCCGCTGCGCCGGTCGCGCCGGAGCAGCTCGACGCCAGGGTCCTGGTCGCCCTGCTCCTGGTAGTAGGTGGTGGTCTGCCGCGACCAGGCGAGGTTGTAGCTCAACTGCCCCCAGGTATTGGAGTAGCCGAACTGCAATTGGGTGTCGCGGCTCTTGCCGTCGTAGAAATCGCTGGAGGAGCCGGAAAGATAGAGGTTGCCGTAACCGCCGAGGGCCTGGCTCACCAGCAGGTTGAACTGGTTGCGCTGCTTGTAGCTGCCGGAATCCCAGGTGTCCCCGTGGCGCAGTGCGTCGCGCGAGCCGAGCACGTCGCCGAGTTCGCGGTAGCCTTCGGTGGAATAGCGGTAGCCGGCCAGGGTCAGGGTAGTGCCGGTGGGCTGGAAGGTCCGGCTGTAGTCGAGCCCGATGCGCCAGCCCTGCTTGCGCGCGCCATCCTCGACGCGTGCGCTGGAATAGGTGCTGTTCAGGCCGAAGGCGCCGAAGCGGGTGGCGAGGACGCCGCCGCCCAGCATGGCCAGGTAGTCGTCGGCGACACGCAGTCCCAGGTTGGCGGTCAGGGCGTTGCTCATGCCGCGCTGGTAGGTGAAGTCGGCGAACAGGTCGTCGCCGTCGCCATACTGGCGCGCCTGGCCCAGGGTGAAGCTGTAGCGCGACAGGCCGGGACGCATGGACTCCGGGACCGAGGCGAACGGCACGCTGAAGCTCGATACGCTGCCATCGGCTTCGAACACCTGGACATCCAGATCGCCGGCATAGGCGCTGTCGTAGAGATCGTCGATGACGAACGGACCGGGGGCGACATTCACCTCGCGGATCTTCCTGCCGTTCTGGCTGATCACCACCCGCGCCGCGGTGGCCGCGGTGCCGCGCACCTGCGGCGCATAGCGGCGCAGGGACTCGGGCAGCATGCGGTCGTCGGTAGCCAGGCTCAGGCCGCGGTAGCCGATGCTGCCGAGCAGGTTGCCGGCGGTGTAGCTCTCCCCCGCCGTCAGTTCGCTGCGCCAGGCCGGCAAGGCGCGCTGGGCATAGGTGCGGATGCTGTTCCACTTGCGCCTGGCCTGCCCGTTGTAGCGGGAATAGGTGTAGTTGGACTGGTGGCGCAAACGCCACAGGCCGAGGTTGATGCCGCTGTTCAGGCCGACATAGGCGTAGTCCGATCGTCCCGATTCGCCGCCGCGGTATTCGGAGCGATAGAGGTTGGTGTCGTAGTTGACGAAGCCCATGCTGTCGCCGGCGTCCCACTCCTCGGGGCTGACGTAGCCGCGCGGCTTGAGGTCGAGCAAGGCTTGCGGCACCGAGAGATCCAGGCGCAGGCGGGCGACGTCCAGGCTGAACCGCGAGCCGGGCAGGCGTGCACCGAGAAAGGCGCAGTGGCGCCCGTCGCCGCTCTTGCGCGGATCGTCACCAGGCTTGGCGCCGAGGCGCTGGCGCAGGAAGTCTTCGTCGAGGCAGGGCTCCACCGCGCCGCTGGCGGGGTTGGCGCGGAAACTCACTTCGCTGCGGCTGGCGAAGCGCTCGTTGAGGTAGACATCGACGTGATAGCGACCCGGATCGATCCGACCGTCCTGGTTGAAGCGCGACAGGTCGCCGCCGCCCAGGGAAGAGCCGAGCAACAGGCGATCATCGAATTCGTAGCCGGGCTGGGCATGACCGAAGGCGCTCGCCGCCAGCGCCATGCCGCCCGCCATCAGGGCCGTGCCGGTGCGGCAGCGGCGTTCATGGCGATAGGTCATGACGGATATCCATATGGGCGCCGTAGTCGTTGATCAGCAGCGCGTGCAGGCGCACGCGTCCCGGCGGCAGGGCTTCTCGGGTTTCGGCCTGCCATTCGGCATGGCTGCGCGGCTCCAGCATGCCGCTGCGCAAGCGCCAGCGGCGCTGGCCGACGCTGAGCGTGGCGCTGGCGAACGAGGCGTAGTAGCCGCTCGGGTTGTCCACCCGCACCGCCCAGCCGGCGCTGCGCCGGACCAGTGCGAAACGCAGTTGCCCGGGCAGGTCCTCGGGACGGCCCTGGATGCCCGCCGGGCGGTAGAACAGCTTCAGGCGATTGCGCAGCATCAGCAGCATCTGGTTCCGATCCGCATGGCTGCTGTTGCGTGGCGGGATCTGCAGGACGTTGAGATGGAACAGCGATTCGCGATCGCCCGGCAGGCCCTGCCCGGTGTAGACGATGCGCAGCGTCTGGCCGCTGTCCGGGGCCATGCGGAATACCGCCGGGTTGACCAGGAACGGCGCGTCCGCCTGGTCCGGCGGCGCGTCCGGGGCGTCGATGTCGACCCAGGCCTGGACGACGTTGGGAAACGCATCGCGATTGCTCAGTTGCACGGTCTTCTCCCGTGCCTCGCCGGGATAGATCACCCGGGTCCCGGTCACCACCACGCTTGCCCGCGCCTGGGCGATGCTCGCCAGCAGGACGAGCAGAAGCGCCGATGTCCTGCCGGATCGGTACGAATGTCTGGGCATGCGGCTTACCTGGCCGGACACGGTCCAGCGACCGGGCCCGGCTTTAGTGCTGGGAAAAGGAAGGGGCGGCGCATGCGCCGCCGGCATTCACTCGTAACGCAGCGTGTAGGTCACGGCGCCGAGTACCGGACCGGGCGTCACGGTCGCCGCTTCGGAGACGTACTGCACCGCGTAGTCGTAGCTGGTGCTGGTGGCTCCGTTGGCGAGCACGATATCGCCGGCGGGCACCGCCGCGCCGCCGGCCAGGTCGACCGGGTTGCCGCCGACGCTATCGAGCAATTGCAGCGCCACGCCCGTCGCGCCGCTGGCGGCGGTGTTCACCAGGTTCCCGGCGGCGCTGGGGTTGGTGGCCTGGAACAGGGTGGTGAAATGCTCGTCGGCCGTCGGCGCGACGCAATCGGTGAGTTGCAGGGTGAAGGCGGTTTCGCCGGCGCTGCGGCCCACTGCGCCATCGAGGGCGCTCACCGGTACGCTGTCGAGGATCACCGTGGGGTCGGTGAAGCCGTTGACCGCGACCTGGCAGGTCTGGTCGGTCACTTCGCCGCTGAATGTGATAGTGTTTGCCGCCATCGCGGTTCCCGAAGCGGCAATTGCCGCAAAGGCCAATACCACTGCGCATGGGTTCGAAGTTCTGGTCATGCCTATGTTCCTTGTGTGAGGCAATAATCGTCCACCCGCCTTTTATTTCGGCCGGGAACGCGGTAAAGACTCGAACGAGTTCAAATCGATAATCAGTGGTGCGAACCACCGATATAAGTATCCCGTGCACAGGCGTCGAGGTGAACGCCGAACGGCGGACTTATAAATCCGTTCGAGTGCCCGCCATTCGGGGAATTGCCTCGTTTCGCAGGGTACCGCTGCCTCTTCGCGCTATCCGTCGACATTGCAACGCTTGTATTTCCGACTATGGAACTCTGGCATCCCGGCCTCTCTTGCTTGTCTTCGCCAGTTTGGACTTATAATAAAAACCGTCATCCGTGTAATGCATGGATGGTGCCATGCAGTTAACTTCCAAGTTGGAAGTATGCACTTCCCTGTTATTCAACGAATAATTACCGTCGACTTTTCCCGGGCAATTTCCATGTTCACCCGCAGGCGCTTCTCCTTGCGCAGCAAGCTTTTTCCGCCGCCGCTCAGAAGTCCGGTGCGCAGACGAGTGCCAACGGCGGCGTGCGCACTCTCGTTGCAAGTGGGCGCTGCGCCGATGCTGTTCGGAGAATCCGTCTTGCGACAAGTCAACAACTCGAACCACGGCTTCGCCTAGCATTGAAAAAGTTCCTGCACGACAGTTGTCGGGCCTGTTGGTCGTCGCTCTGCCAAGTGCCTGGACATATTTCCGTTATCCACTGATTCGGAGTCCAACGTCGCCGAACGTGCCGGCTGCCGCGACTCTCGAAAAAATAGCCTGGAGAAACTCCGAAACAAACATTGCACATGGACCGTCGTCGCAACGGTCTCCCTCAATAGTTATTAAAAGAAGAGGTTCGCACCCATGGCAGGCAAGCATTACCAGGATGCCGATGTGCATGCCGCAACCCTATCCCGCCTCCGACTGGTATTCCGGAACTTCGAGCGCGTCTGTGTCGCCTTCTCCGGTGGCAAGGACAGCTCGGTCACCCTGCAATTGGCGCTGGACGTGGCACGCGAGTTGGGACGCAGCCCGGTGGACGTACTGTTCATCGACCTGGAGGGGCAGTACCAGGCCACCATCGATCACGTCAGCGAGATGCTCGGGCGTCCCGACGTACGCCCCTGGTGGGTCTGTCTGCCACTCAACCTGCGCAACGCCTCCAGCCTGGAGGAACCCTACTGGTGCTGCTGGGAGCCCGGCGCCGAGGCCGACTGGGTGCGCCCGCTACCGAAGCAGCGAGGGGTGATCAGCGACCCGGCGTTCTTCCCCTTCTACCGCTACCGCATGGAGTTCGAGGAGTTCGTCGCCGGCTTCAACGCCTGGCTGGCCAGGGAAGAGCCTACCGCGTTCCTGGTCGGCATCCGTTCGGACGAATCGCTCAATCGCTACCTGGCGGTCAAGCGCAGGAGCCGGGCGAAACAATGCGCCTGGACGCCGCCGGGCGGCTGCGCGCCGCTGGCCTGGAGCGCGCGCGACCGGGCCAACCCGCAGGCGGTGAGCTTCTTCCCGATCTACGACTGGCGTTTCGAGGATCTCTGGCGTTGCGTCGCCGACCACGGCTACGCCTATAACCGCCTCTACGACCAGATGTACCGCGCCGGCGTGCCGTTCTCGCAGATGCGCATCTGCCAGCCCTATGGCGACGACCAGCGCAAGGGCCTCGACCTGTTCCACCGGATCGAGCCACGCACCTGGTTCAAGGTAGTCCGGCGCGTCGCCGGCGCCAACTATGGGGCGCGCTATTGTCGCCAGCGCTTCCTCGGCTACCGTGGCGGCCTTGGCCTGCCGCCCTCCTTCGGCACCTGGCGCGAGTACAGCCAGTTCCTCCTGCGCAGCATGCCGCCGCCTCTGCGCGGCATCTACCAGCGGCGCATCGAGCGTTTCATCCTCTGGTGGAAGCAGCACGACTATCCCCTTGCCATCTGGCCGGACGCGGGGATCCCGGCCCTGGAGAATCGTCGCAAGCAGCCGTCCTGGCGGCGTATCGCGCTATCCCTGCTGAAGCAGGACATGGCCCGCTCGCTGTCCTTCGGCTTCTCCCAGGCCGATATCGACAGACTGGTCCCCGGTCGGGAGAAGCGCTCGTGATCCGCCCGCAAGACTGCGAGATCCTGCAGTGGCGCTCGTTCGACGACGAGGCCGCCTTCTTCGCCAGCATGGGCCGCTTCTTCGCCAGCGCCCGGGTGCGCCGCGAATGCGGCGGCTACCCGCTGAGCGACGGTCCCTACCACCGCTGGTTCGTGCTCCGCCGCCAGGGGGACACGCGGATACTGGGGTTCGTCAGCCTGGAGCAACATCCCGACGTGGTTCGCCTGCGCGATGCCTACCTGCGTGCGGAAGCGCGCGGTCGCGGGCTGTTCCGCACCCTGCGCGAGCGGGTCCTCGGGCATGTCGACCAACTCGGGCTGGCCTGTACCACCCGCGCGCCCCAGGCCTGCGCGCGCCTTCTCGAACCGCACGGCTTCGCCGTGCATTCCACCCGGGGTAGCTGGGTGACGCTCATGAGGAAAGCCCATGGCACAGACAAAGACACTGACGGAGCGAGCCGAGGCGCTGTTCGGCGAACTGCACGGGTTGCCGCTTGCCGAGCGGATTGAAGCCATCAACCGGATCCGCCGGCTGCTCCACGCGCACAGTCCGTTCGCCGAAGAGCCGGTCGATTGCGTGCAGTGGGTGCGTGCCGAGCGCGTCGCCGGCAACGACTACAACCCCAATACCGTCGCGCCACCGGAGATGCGACTGCTGAGGCTGTCCATCGAGTCCGACGGATTCACCCAGCCCATCGTCGCCTATCCGCAGGCCGACGGGCGCTACGAGGTGGTCGACGGCTTTCACCGCCTGCGCGTGGGCAGCGCCAAGGGCGCGCTGCGCCAGCGTCTGCACGGCTACCTGCCGATCGCCGCGATACGCGCCGGGCGTGAAGGCGACAGCGAGCGCATCGCCGCCACCATCCGCCACAACCGAGCACGCGGCGTGCACGGCGTATTGCCGATGACGGCGATCGTGGTGACCCTGCTCAAGGCCGGCTGGAGCGAGGCCGACGTGGCCCGCGAACTGGGCATGGACAATGACGAGGTGCTGCGTTTCAAGCAGGTTTCCGGATTGCCCGAGCTGTTCCGCGAACACGTGTATTCCCGCTCCTGGGAGTAGCGGGCGGCGCCGTCGGCCGCACCGCTCGCCCAGGCTCAGGCCGCGCCGGTGGTCAGGCTGATGTGCTTGTATTCGACGAAGTCGTCCAGGGCGGCGACCCCGTTCAGCCGGCCGAGGCCGGACTGGCGGTAGCCGCCCTCCTCGAATTCGTCGTAGACCTTGGCCCAGTCGTTGATCCACACGGTGCCGGCGCGAATCTTCCGCGCCACCCGGAAGGCACGCGCGACATCGCGGGTCCAGACCCCGGCCGCCAGCCCGTACTCGCTGCGGTTGGCCAGGGCGACGCCCTCCTCCTCGTGCTCGAATACCTGCAGGGTCAGCACCGGTCCGAAGGTTTCCTGTTGCACGATGTCCAGGTCCGGATCATCGACCTCCAGCAGGGTCGGACGGTAGAAGGCGCCGGCCGCCAGCTCGCCCTCGGTTACCGGGCCGCCGCGGACCACCACCCGCGCGCCGGCGGCGATGGCCTGGCGTACGGCTCGCTCGACGCGCTCGACGTTGGCCTTGTCGATCAACGGCCCCATGTCGCTGCGCGGGTCCGCCGCCGGCCCCACGCGCAGGTTTTCCAGGCGCTGCGCCAGGCGTTCGCGTAGCCGTTCGGCAACGCCGCGCTGCACCAGCAGGCGCGAACCGGTCATGCAGAACTGCCCGGCGAACACCGTCAGCGACTTCTCCAGCACGGGCAAGGCGGCGTCCAGGTCGGCGTCGTCGAACACCAGGTGCGGTGTCTTGCCGCCCAGTTCCAGGCCGAAGCGCTTCAGGTGCCGCGCGCCGGCGGCGGAAATCGCTCGGCCGGTGGCGCTCGAGCCGGTGAAGCTGATCACCGGCACCTCGGCCGCGTCGATCAATCGCCGGGCGCCTTCGGAACCCGATTCGCTGAAGATGTTCACCGCCCCGGCAGGCAGCGACGGCGCTTCGGCGATGATCCGCGCGACCATGGCGTTGGTCTGCGCGGTCTGCCCCGGCATCTTCACCACCGTGGTGGTACCGGCGGCCAGCGCCGGCGCCAGGGAGCGGATCATCAGCACCACCGGTGAATTCCACGGCACGATGATGCCGGCGACGCCCATCGGCTCGCGCAGCACCAGCGACACCACGTCGGGGCGCGGCGTGCCGCTGGCGCCCCGTTCGCTGCGCGCCAGGCCGGCGTAGTAGCGCAGCTTGCCCGGCACCATGCCGACCTCGAAGGCAGCCTCGGGCTTGATCTTGCCGTTCTCCAGGGCAAGCAGGTCGATGAGCGCATCGGCATGCCGCTCGAAGGCCGCGGCGATTTCCTCCAGGGCTTTCGCGCGCAGCGCGTGGTCGTCCTTCCAGGGACCATCTTCGAAGGCGCGCACAGCGGCGGCGATCGCCGCATCGGCCTCGGCCCGCCCGCCGTCGGCGTAGGTGCCGATCGGCTGGGCGCTGGCCGGGTCGAAGGATTGTCCCCGCTGCGCGGAATCGAGCCATGCGCCGTCGATCCAGTGTCTGGCGTGTCCGTTCATCTGCAAGTTCTCCTGGGTCGGTCAGGCGATGCGCTGCGCGAGGTGCTCGGCAACGGCGATGGTGGTGATGTTGGTGGCCACCGAAATGGCATCGGGGAAGATCGAGGCGTCGATCACCCGCAATCCTTGCAGGCCATGCACCCTGCCCTCCAGGTCGACCACCGCCCAGCGCTCGCCGGCGCGGCCCATCGGCGCGCTGGAGGTCGGGTGGTGGTAGGTATCGAGGGTGGCGCGGATCGCCGCTTCGATCTGCGCATCGCTGCGTGCCTCGGGCCCCGGCCCGAGTTCGGCGTGGATCAGCCCGGCGAGCGGTTCGCTGCGGCCTATCCGGCGCGCCAGCTTGACCCCTTCCAGCAACCGCGCGCGGTCTTCGGCCTCGGCGAGGAAGTTCAGGTCGATCAGCGGCGCGACGGCCGGGTCGCGGCTGGCCAGGCGCACACTGCCCAGCGATTGCGGCCGGGTCAAGGCCACGGCGAGGACGAAGCCGACCCCGGTCGGGCTCATCTCGGCGGGGAACAGGTGGGTGGCGGTGATGTGCAGGTCCAGCTCGCCGTTCTGCGCCCGCGAGCTATGGGTCCAGAGCTTGGCGCCGATCACCGGCGACTGCGCGCCGATGCGCTCCGGCCGGGCGGCATAGGCGTTGTAGTAGAACGGATGGTCCTTGAGCCGGCGGCCCACCGGCAAGTCGGCAAGCAACGGGATCGACAGCGCCTTCAGCTCGTCGGCCGGGCCGACACCGGAGCGCAGCAGGATCGCCGGGCTGCCGTAGGCGCCGGCGCTGAGGATCACTTCGCCGGCGTGGATTTCCTCGCCGGAGGCCAGGCGCACGCCCACCGCGCGCTTGCCTTCGAAGAGCACCCGGTCGACCAGCGCGTCGCCGCGGATCGACAGGTTGGCGCGAGCGCGCACGGCGTTGTCGAGGTAGGCCATGCCGGTGTTGACGCGCACACCGTTGACGACATTCATCGGGTACGGCCCGACGCCGTTGGCGTCGGCGCCGTCGAAATCGGCGATGGCCTTGAAACCGTTGGCCAGGGTGGCGTCGACGAAGGCCCTCTGCATCGGCGAGAGATCGGCGCGGCTCAGTTGCCGCACCGGCAGCGGTCCGTCCCCGCCTTGCAGGGCCGGGTCGCCGCCCTGGCGGGTCTCCAGGCGGCGGAACGCCGGCAGCAGGTCGTCGTAGGACCAGCCCGGCAGATTCCAGCGGGCGAAGTCTTCGCGCCGCGCGCGGATCGCCACCGCGCCGTTGATCGCCGAGCTGCCGCCGAGGACCTTGCCGCGGACCGCATGGATCGGGTGCCCGATCGCCCCCGGTTGGGACTGGTAGCCCCAGTCGCTGGAGGGGTCGCCGCCGACGCTGTCGCTGCTGGCGATGATCCTGGGGTAGTCCCAGGCCGGATAGGCCTGGCCGGCTTCCAGCAACAGTACCCGGCGGTCGCCGCGCTCGCTCAGGCGCCGGGCGAGGACCGCGCCGGCGGAGCCGCCGCCGACGATCAGCACATCGATCCTGCCGCCATCGAAGGCCTTGCGGGGCGTTTCCGCCGTGGCGCTGGCCACGCCGGGCGCGCCGCCGAGCAGCGAGCCCAGGGCGAGCGCGGCGGAGCCGGCGACGGTCTGCGCCAGCAAGGTGCGGCGCGCCGGGTTTTCGGGTTGGTGCATGGGATTCTCCCGTATCCAGATCGATTGACGGGAGCAACGCTATGCCCGGCGCGCCCTCGGCGACAGACAGCGGAAGGCGAACCGCTGGTTCGGTTTTTCCGAACTCAGCCCGGCGGCAACAGGCCACGCTCGATGAGCGCGCGGTCCCAGGGTGCCGGATCGCCGATTTCCTCTTCGAGGAACTGGCCGAGGACGAGGATCTTCCGGGGCGTCCGTTGGGTCTTGCGGTAGACCACGGAAACCTGCCCGCCGTCCGGCGAGTAGCCAGGCAGGACCGGCAGCAGCTCGCCGGCCAGCAAGGCATCGGCGGCCAGGAAGCTCGGCAGGATCGCCAGGCCGAGCCCGGCGCGCGCACCTTCGAGCAACTGGTGCCCGGAGTCGGTGCGCATCCTCACCCGGATGCGGAACGAGGCCGGTTCGCCGTCCACCGGCAGACAGAGCATGCCGCCGGGCTCGCGGTTGTAGTAGACCAGCCCGTCGTGCGCCTGTAATTCCTCGGGATGCTGCGGCACGCCATGCCGCGCCAGGTAGTCGGGACTGGCGCAGAGCAGGTGGCGGTTGGCGGTGATCGGCCGCGCCACCAGGCAGGAGTCGTCCAGCCGGCCCATGCGCAGGGCCATGTCGAAGCGCGGTTCCTGGAGGTTGACGAAACGATCGTCGGCCTGCACGTCCACCCGCAATTGCGGATGGCGCTCGGCGAAGCGCGCCAGCAGCGGCGCCAGGTAGCGCGGAGTGAAGGCCAGCGGCGCGGAGAGGCGCAACTGGCCGCGCAGGTCGTCATCGGCGTCGAGCACCGAGGCTTCCGCCTGCTCCAGCTCCTGTAGCAGGCGGCAGGCATGTTCGTAGTAGGTGCGACCGGGGTCGGTGAGGCTCAGCGGCCGGGTGCGGTTCAGCAGCACCCGGCCCAGGCGCCTCTCCAGTTGCTGGATACGCTGGCTGACTTGCGACTTGGTGGTGCCCAGGCGGCGGGCGGCCTCGGAGAAGCTATGGGCGTCGACCACGCTGACGAAGGTGGTCATTTCGGCAAACTTGTTCATCGGTGTCCTTCTGCGATCCGCCCCCGCGGACCCCGATCATACGCTTTCCGCCGCCGCTATCCGCGCCTCGGCGACCCGACGCAGGCGGTGCATGGACTCCTCCGACTCGCGTTCGATGCGACGGCGCAGCAGGAACAGGTTGGCCAGGCGCATCGACCAGCCGTCGAAGCGGTATTCCAGGGTGCGCACGAAGCGGGTGCCGGCCACGCTCGGCTGGCATTCGTAGCTCAGGCGCAGGTGCAGCCCCCGGTCGCCACGGGCGTTGGCGCGCCACAGGTGTCCCGGCTGGTACTCGACCACCGTCCAGGACAAGTGCCCGGCGCGGCCGCCGGCGTGGATGTCCTCCTCGAAGCGCGCGCCGGCCGGCAGCGGGCCAGCGGCGCCGTCGACCCGCAACGACGAGGGATGCCATTCCGGCCAGAGCCCCGGGCTGGCGGCGTAGGCGAGGGTCGCCTCGGGCTCGCGGGCGATCTCGATTCGGTGCTGCATGCGGGTCATGGCGTGCTCCTCGGCGGTTTCCGCTTCCCAGTGGAGGGTACCGTAGCACCAGTCCATCAACGGGAAGACCAGGTTGAAGTTGTGCGTCTGCATCAGCTCGCGACGGTGATGCAGTTCGTGCAGGCGGCGCATGTGGCGGATCCACGGCAGACGGCTGAGCGGATGCTCCGGCGGCAGGTGTTCGCAGGCGTGGAAGATCTCGTAGCTGAGGTAGCCCAGCAGCAGGGTCGCGGCGAACAGCGCGGCGAGGTTGTCGTTCAGCAGGCCGAGCAGGCTCCAGGCGAGCAGCGCGCCGAGGCTGAAGACCACCACCAGCCAGGCCGGGAACAGGATCACCCGCCAGTCTCGTGCCTGTTCGTAGCGCATCTGGCCGGCGACGAAGAAGCTGTGGTGGTCGCCGGTATGGCGCTTGTAGAACATCCGCCCCAGCGGGTGCTTGTGGTGGCCGAGGGACTTGTGGATGCGGTACTCGCCCCAGTTGAAGAACACCAGCGCGGCCGGCACCGTCAGCCATTCCAGCAGGCTCGGCTGCTCGAGCCGGGAGAGGAAGAAGACGATCCAGGCGCCGCCGTAGGCGAGGACGAAGCCGGCGTGCAGCCAGGGGTTGTAGCCGGGCCGGATGGCCGCGCGGTACTGCTGGCGAAAGGGTTGGGGATCGAAGGACATGGTCGGCATCTCGCGTGTGATTGTTATTGGCTGGGCCGCGAACCGGGCCGATCCGCCGGGGCGGAAGGGCTTGCATTCGAGTGTAGCGATGCCAGTCTTATCAGGGTAATGGATAAATAGAATGAGGATTATTCATGAAGCTGAACTTGCAGCAGCTCGACCTCAACCTGCTTCTGGTCTTCGATGCCCTGATGCGCGAACGCAACCTGTCGCGCGCGGCGATCCGCCTGCATCGCAGCCAGCCGGCGGTGAGCAACGCCCTCGCCCGCCTGCGCGAACAGCTCGACCAGCCGCTGTTCCGGCGCACCGCCAAGGGCCTGGAACCCACCGCCGCCGCCCTCGCCCTGTACGTGCCGGTGCGCCAGGCCCTGCATCTGCTGCAGGCCGGCCTTGGCTCCCAGGAAACCTTCGATCCGCACACTGCGCGGACCTTTCGCCTGACGATGAACGACTATGCCCAGTTGCGCCTGCTGCCGGGCCTGGTGACCCGCCTGAAGACCCTGGCCCCGCGGGTGACGCTGGAGGTACGTCCCGACGAAGGCGCCTCGATCCCGGCGCAACTGGCCAGCGGCGAACTCGACCTGGCGATCGACTACCTGTACTTCGACGAGCCCGAGCTGGCCTACCGGCCGGTCGGCGAGGAACGCCTGGTGGTGATCGCCCGGCAGGGCCATCCGGCCTTCCGCGGCGGCCTCGACCGCGCGGCCTACGAGGCCGCGCAGCACGTCTCGATCCTGCCGCGGGTCGGGCGCGGCAGTCCGCTGGAGATCGTCCTCGGCTCGGCCAGGGTACAGCGCCAGGTGCAATTGCTGGTGCCTCACTACCTGACCATCCCGGCCATCGTCGCCAGCACCGAGCTGCTCGGCACCGTGCCACGCCGCCTGGCCGAGCGCTTCGCCAGCAGCCATGGTTTGCAACTGGCGGACGTCCCCTTCGAGATGGCCCCGGTGCAGGTCAACCTGATCTGGCATCGCCAGCAGGAAGCGACGCCCGGCCTGCAATGGCTGCGCGAGCAGATCGTGCAGATCGAACAGGGCTGAGTCATAGGTTGCGCGCGAGGATCAGTCTTCCGTCACTTTCGATCATTGAGCGAGGCCTTTCCCGCAACCTATGGTGAGGCTCCGCCCCGCAACCGGCCCCAGGCCGCCCCGGGGATACAGTCCAGCACCCGCCAGAGGAGCCACCGTATGACCAGCCTGCCGCTCGAAGCCAACGCCGCCGCCACCCTCGCCGAATGGCACGGGCTGATCGCCCGCCGCGACCTCTCCGGGTTGCCGCGCCTGCTGCACCCCGACGCCGTGTTCCGCTCGCCGATGGCGCACAAGCCGTATGCCGGCGCACCGGTGGTCTCGATGATCCTGAATACCGTGCTCACGGTCTTCGAGGATTTCGCCTATCACCGCCAGTTGGCCAGCGCCGACGGCCGCAGCGTGGTGCTGGAATTCAGCGCACGGGTCGGCGAACGCGAACTGAAAGGCATCGACATGATCCGCTTCGACGACGACGGCCGGATCGTCGACTTCGAAGTGATGGTCCGTCCCATGAGCGGCCTCCAGGCCCTCGGCGAGGAGATGGGCCGGCGCCTGGCCTCCTATCTGGCCACGAGCAAGGCCTGAGGCGATAGCCTTTGGGCCAAGGCCCGACGCTGCCTTTGCCAAGAGCGCAGCGTCGGCCCGCCGCGGCGAACTCCCGACATGGGTGCAACGCCCCCGCCCTCCCGCGTTCAGCGTCGACCCAAGCCACAGCGAAGGGGCTTGGCTAGTTCCGCAGCGAACCGGGCGAGGACATTTCCCAGCAAAAACGCCAGGTCGGTACTTCGCGAACCCGCGTCCATCGCGGCCATGACCCATATCAAGGACATCGGACGGCAATTCCGCCACTGTCCTGGCATCCGTCCGTTCTTTCCTGCCCCGTGCCGCCCCAGGGCCTCCACCCGTGAGGATGCTCCATGAGCAAGATGATGAAAGCCGCCGTATTCATCCAGCCCGGCCGTATCGAGCTGGTCGACAAGCCGATTCCCGACGTGGGGCCGAACGATGCATTGGTGCGCATCACCACCACCACGCTCTGCGGCACCGACGTGCACATCCTCAAGGGCGAGTATCCGGTCGCGCCCGGCCTGACGGTGGGCCACGAGCCGGTCGGGATCATCGAAAAGCTCGGCAGCGCGGTGGTCGGCTACCGCGAAGGCCAACGCGTGATCGCCGGTGCCATCTGCCCCAACTTCAACTCCTATGCCGCCCAGGACGGCGTACCGTCGCAGGACGGCAGCTACCTGGTGGAATCCGGCCGTTGCGCCTGCCATGGCTACAAGGCGACCGCCGGTTGGCGCTTCGGCAACCTGATCGACGGCACCCAGGCCGAGTATGTGCTGGTTCCCGACGCTCAGGCCAACCTTGCCCCCATACCCGATGGTCTCAGCGACGAACAGGTGCTGATGTGTCCGGACATCATGTCCACGGGCTTCAAGGGCGCGGAGAACGCCAACATCCGCATCGGCGATAGCGTGGCGATCTTCGCCCAGGGTCCCATAGGCCTGTGCGCCACCGCCGGCGCCCGGCTGCTGGGCGCCAGCACGATCATCGCCATCGACGGCAACGCCCATCGCCTCGATATCGCCCGTGGAATGGGCGCCGACGTCACGCTGAACTTCAGGGAGTGCGACGTGATCGAGGAAATTCTCAAACTCACCGGCGGGCGCGGCGTGGATGCTTCGATCGAGGCACTCGGTACGCAATCGACCTTCGAGACCGCCCTGAGGGTGCTCAAGCCCGGCGGCACCCTTTCCAGCCTCGGGGTCTATTCGGAAGACCTGACGATTCCGTTGTCGGCCTTCGCCGCCGGCCTCGGCGACCACCGGATCAATACCGCGCTGTGCCCCGGCGGCAAGGAGCGCATGCGCCGACTGCTCAATATCGTGGCTTCGGGCCGGGTCAACCTCGGGCCTTTGGTCAGCCACGAATACCGCCTCGACGACATCGTCGCCGCTTACGACCTGTTCGCCAACCAGCGTGACAACGTACTGAAGGTGGCGATCAAGCCGCACTGAGACCGTCATCCTATACTGCTGGACGGAGGTGGCGAACCCGTCGCGAACGACGAAGCGGGTTCCACCCATGGCGTCGGCGGCGCCCTTGCGCCGTCGCTTCGCGGGGGAATGGAGAGAAACCGTCCATGAACCGAGCCAGGCTCTACCTCTGCTGCGTCACGCTGCTGGCGCCGGTCATCGCCGGCGCGGCGACTGCCGACTACGTCTACGGCATGCCGCTGGACGTGGCCAGGGTGCTGAGCGTCGACGAGGCGCCCAGCGATACCTGCCAGGTGGTGCGCGCCACCCTGGTATACCTGGACTCCCACGGCGAGCGCCAGGTGTTGCACTACCTGAAGCAGGCGCGTGCGTGCAGCAACGAATGAAACCACGATAGGAAAGGACGAACGGTCAGGGTTGTCGTTTCATTTCACGAAATTTTCACCCCTGACATGGATACTGGAACCAGCTGAAGGACCAGCGCCCCATTGCATAGAGCCCACCATCGAGTGGGCTTTTTGCATTCCGGGCCGCGTATCGCCTGGCCTTGGGTTCAATCCCGCTCTTCCCTGCGCAGCAGTTCGCGCTTGCGCTCCACGCCCCAGCGGTAGCCGGAAATGTCGCCGTCGCGACGTACCACCCGGTGGCAGGGAATCGCCACCGCGATCCGGTTCGCCGCGCAGGCCTGGGCCACCGCACGCACCGCTCGCGGCGCGCCGATCCGTTCGGCGATCTGCGCATAGCTCGCCGTGCTGCCCGGCGGTATTTCCCGCAGTGCCTGCCAGACCCGTTCCTGGAACGCCGTACCGCGTACGTCCAGCGGCAGGTCCAGTCCCAGTTGAGGCGACTCGACGAAGCCCACCACCTGCGCCACCAGCCGTTCGAAGTCGGCGTCGCCGCCGAGTAGCTGGGCGCGCGGGAACTGGTCCTGCAACTCGCGCAGCAATGGCTCCGGCTCCTCGCCGAGGAGGATCGCGCAGATGCCGCGCTGGCTCTGCGCCACCAGGATCGCGCCCAGCGAGCATTGGCCGATGGCGAAACGGATCGCCGCGCCGGCGCCGCCATCGCGGTAATCGCGCGGGCGCATGCCGAGGCGTTGCGACGAGGACTCGTAGAAGCGGCTGTTGGAGTTGAAACCGGAGTCGTAGATCGCCTCGGTCACCGAGGCGGACGCCTGGCCCAGGCGCTCGCGCAGGCGCCGGGCACGATAGGCCGAGGCGTAGGCCTTGGGCGTCAGGCCGGTTTCGGCCTTGAACAGACGATGGAAGTGGAACGGACTCATGCCCAGTCGGGCGGCCAGCGCCTCCAGTGCCGGCGGCGTCTCCGCCGTCTCGATCATCCGGCAGGCCTGCGCCACCCGCTCGGCGCGCTGCTCCGCCGCCAGGCTGCGGTCGCCGGCGGCGCGCCGGCTGGGCCGATAGCCGGCGGCCTCGGCGGCCTCGGCAGTGGCGAAGAACTCGACGTTCTCGCGCCTGGGCCGACGCGCCGAGGAACTCGGGCGGCAATAGACCCCGGTGGTCTTCACCGCATAGACGAACGCCCCGTCCGCCGCCGCGTCGCGCGCCAGCACGGCGGCCCAGCGCTGTTCGTCGGTGTGGTAGGCGTTGCAAGGATCGAGCTGCTGGCTCATGGCGTTTCCCCTGTGGGAGCGGATGATGCCCGCAGACTAATTCGCCATTCAAGCGCAAGAACTCCGGTTCTTGCGCTTGAATTCGAGCAAGGCCATGTGCCCGGCTTCGGCAGGTGCGGAAGGCCGTCGGCTTGCCTACCCATCGCCAGGCGCCATAATGGCCCGCTCGAACCGGCGGAAGGATTGGGAACATGGCGTTCAAACGGATAGCACTGGCCTACTGCGTGCAACTGGATCGGGTGATCTCCATCGCCAGCGCCCGCCGCGAATACTTCTCCCAGGCCGAGCCGCGCAAACGCTTCGATTTCCTCTGCTCCAGCGAAGGGTGCCGGGCACAGGGGATCAAGGTATCGGCGAGCAACTACGACAAGCTGCCGCAGGACACCCGCAAGGCCGCGCACTTCAGCAAGTTCCCGCACTCCACCCACCTGTCGGATTGCGAATGGTTCGTCGAGGAGGACGAGGACGCTCTGCGCCCGGGCGAGTCCGCCGAGGATGCCGGCCAGCGGCGCATCCGCGACAAGCTGGATGCCTACGTCGAGGAGTTCGACCCGGCCATTGCCGAGGAGGCCGCGCCGCCGCAAGCGGACCCGGACACCGAGGAACACCCGCCGGCCTCCGCCGCAGTGCGCGCCGACGCTCCCGCCGCGCCTCGGCAGAGAACGCAACGGCCACGGCGCACCCGCGATTTCGAACTGCTCGTCGACACCTTCCGCCAGGCCCGCGCCGAGCTGCCGGCGGAAGAGTTCAAGCAACTGGACATCCGCATCAGCGGCCTCGGCCGGATAGCGCTGCGCGCCTATTTCCAGCACATCGGCTATGCCACCCCGGGCAGCGCCGGCAAGGTATTCTACGGCGGCGCCGACCTGGTCCGGCGCTACGGTGCGCCGAGCCGGCCGCAGGGCTTCCGCTTCAAGTTCCGCGACCGCATCGACGGCAAGCCGGTATTCCTCTACGTCGCCCCGGAAACCTTGCAGGGCTATCCGCATCGGCGCTACCTCGAAGACATCCTCGGTTGCGCCGAAACGGTGCGCTACTTCACCCTCTACGCCCTCGGGCGGCTCATCGAAGCGCCGAGCGGCAAGAGCTACAGCCTGGAGCCGGATGCCCTGCGCCACCTGGCGATCATCCCCGGTCCGGCGAAGGACGACGCCCCTCAGAGCTCGTCGTAGAGTCGGTCGCTGACCAGCATGTGCCCCGGCGCGTGACTGATGTACAGCTCCGGCTGAACCTCGGCGAGCACCGCCTGGGGCGTGACCCCGCAGGCCCAGAAAAGCGGGATCTCGTCCGCCGCGAGCGGCACCGGGTCGCCGTAGTCGGGCCGCGCCAGGTCGCGGATGCCGATCAGCGCCGGATCGCCCAGGTGCAGCGGTGCGCCATGGGTCATAGGGAAGCGGCTGGTGACCTGGATCGCCCGGATCGTCTCGGCGGCCTTCAACGGCCGCATCGATACCACCGTGGGCCCGGCCAGGCGACCGCTCGGCCGGGTAGCGATGGAGCTGCGGTACATCGCCACGTTGCGCCCCAGCTCGAGGTGGCGCAGGCCGATGCCGGCGTCGAGCAACGCCTGTTCGAAGGAGAACGAGCAGCCGATGGCGAAGGCGACGAAATCCGCCTCCCAGAAGGTGCCGATGTCGTTCACCTCGACGGGCTCCTGACCGCGTCGATGCACCCTGTAGCGCGGCAGGTCGCTGCGCACGTCGATATCCGCGCCGAGCCTGGCGAAGTGCGGCGAGCCGGGTTCGCTGACGTCGAGCAGCGGGCAGGCCCGGGGATTCAGGGCACAGAAGCGAAGGAACTCGTCGGCCCAGGATTTCTGCAGGATCACCAGGTTGGCCTGCAGGTGGCGCTGGCCGAGGCCGCTGGTATGGCCGGTGTAGTCGCCGCGGCGGATCAGTTGGCGCAGGACCGGCGGCGGCAGTTGCGCGAGTTCGTGGAAGGTCGGTTCGGGCATGGCGGCTCCGTGCGCTGGCGGACGTCGTTGTTGGCAGGTTTGTAGAAGCGGACGGCGGTCAGCGTCCAACGAGATTTTTCCGCCAGGGGCGATCGGAAAATCCGAATCAGCGCGAACGCAGCCGCCCCACTCCTTTCTTCAGCGGCGCCAGGAGCATGCACTCCGGGCCGACGTTGGCCGCGTAGTCGGCCAGCACCGCCTTGCTCAGCTCCACCACTTCGTCCACCAGTTCCAGGCCGGTGCCGCCGCGCCAGGACACCACCACCGGCAGGTTCGGCGGCGGCGGGCCGAGGCGCAGCAGGGTCAGTTCGCCGCGTTCCAGCTCCTGGCTGACCAGCGCCGGCGGCAAGGCGCCGACGCCGAAGCCGTCGCGCAGCAGGCGGGTCATCGCCGCCACCGAGTTCACGCAGTTCAGGCGCGGCGCCGCGACGCCGTTGGCGTGCAGCAGGCCAAGCACGTCCTGGTGCGGCCGCGAGTGCTTGGAGAAGGTCACCACCCGCTCCCGCGCCAGGTCCGCCAGCGAGGCGTAGTCGCGGTGGTAGATCGAGCCGGTGGAAACGATCCAGCGCAGCGGATAGCTGCCCAGTTCGAGGTTCAGCACCGACTCGTGGCGCAGCGAGTCGGTCTGGAAGATCAGGTCCAGGTAGCCCTTCTGCAACTGCTCGGAGAGGTTGCGCGCGGTGTCCGCCATCAGCTCGATCTCCACCGCCGGGAAGGTTTCCGTGACCCTGGCCACCAACGGGCTCAGCCAGGTGTGGATGACCGTGTCCATGGCGCCGATACGAATCCGTCCCTGGGTGCTGGCGCCGGTGTCGAGCGACTGCTTCAGCGCGTGCATGGTGTCCATCATCCGCTCGGCGTAGGCCAGTACCTTGTCGCCTTCCGGGGTCAGGGTCACGCCGCGCGAGTCGCGGACGAACAGTTTCACGCCGAGTTCGTCCTCCAGCACGGCGATCCGGCTGGAAATGGAAGCCTGGGTGCTGAACAGCTTCTCCGCGGTGAGGCGGAAGCTCTTCAGGCGCGCGACCCAGACGAAGGTCTCGAGGAATTTCAGGTTCATGTGGCGGGTACCGACGGGCAAGGGACACAAGGTGGCGGGAGCGAGCAGCTTCCATGCCAGCGCCCACCTTCCGGCGGCACATGATCGACGCATGACGGCCTGCTCCGCCATCGAAATTTCTTATCCCCGGCGGCCGCATAAATTAGTTGGACGCTCGCTGGCCAGCCTCGAAGAATGCGACCACCGGGTGCGACGGCGCCCACCGAATCTTCATAACACCAATAACGACGATCGGTGCCCCCATGGAAAAACACATGACCCTCGACGCCGGCCCGGACGCTTCCCGGGACGGTCATTTCGGCTGGTATCGCGCCCTCGACAAGCAGGAACGCCGGGCCTTCTGGAGCTGCAAGATCGGCTACGGCCTGGACGGCATGGACACCCAGATGCTCAGCTTCGTGATCCCTACCCTGATCGCCCTGTGGGGGATCGGCACCGGCGAAGCCGGCTTCATCCACACCATGACCCTGCTCGCCTCCGCCGCCGGCGGCTGGATCGCCGGGATCCTCTCCGACCGCATCGGCCGGGTGCTGACCCTGCAACTGACGGTGCTCTGGTTCGCCTTCTTCACCTTCCTCTGCGGCCTCGCGCAGAACTACGAGCAGTTGCTGGTCGCACGGACCCTGATGGGCTTCGGCTTCGGTGGCGAATGGACCGCCGGCGCGGTACTCATCGGCGAAGTGATCAAGGCCCGCGACCGCGGCAAGGCGGTCGGCCTGGTGCAGTCCGGCTGGGCCATCGGCTGGGGCCTCACCGCCATCCTCTACTCGCTGATGTTCAGCCTGCTGCCACCGGAAGAGGCCTGGCGCGCGCTATTCATGCTCGGCCTGTTGCCGGCGCTGTTCGTCCTGGTGGTACGCCGGCTGGTCAAGGAACCGGAGATCTACCGCGAGGCCAGGCAACGCAACCAGGGCGCCGACAAGGTCAGCTTCTACGAGATCTTCGCCCCCGGGATGCTCAGCATCACCCTGCGCGCCTCGCTGCTGACCACCGGCGCGCTCGGCGGCTACTACGCCATCACCGCCTGGCTGCCGACCTTCCTCAAGACCGAACGCGGGCTGACCGTGCTCGGCACCAGCGGCTACCTGGCGATGGTGATCCTCGGCTCCTACGTCGGCTACGTGGTCAGTGCCTTCCTCACCGACCTGATCGGGCGCAAGAAGAACTTCGTCCTGTTCGCCGTCGGCTCCTTCACCGTGGTCCTGCTCTACACCCAGTTGCCGGTGAGCAACGGCGCCATGCTCTGGCTCGGCTTCCCGCTCGGCTTCTTCGCCTCGGGCATCTTCAGCGGCATGGGCTCGTTCCTCACCGAACTGTTCCCAACCCGCATCCGCGGCTCCGGCCAGGGCTTCTGCTACAACGCCGGGCGCGCCATCGCCGCGCTGTTCCCGATGCTGATCGGCATGCTCGGCCAGAAGCTCTCGCTGGGCCTGGGGATCGGCGCCTTCGCCGCGGTCTCCTACGGCGTGGTGATCCTCGCCGCCCTCAGCCTGCCGGAAACCCGCGGCAAGCAACTGGAACTCTGAGCCGTCGACCGAGGAAATCCCAGCATGCATCCCACTCCCCGCCTGGCTGCCGCGCTGCTCGCCGGCAGCGGGCTGGGCTGGCCGCTGCTCGCCCAGGCCGACCTGGTCGAGGACAGCCACGCCAGCCTCGAACTGCGCAACTTCTACTTCAATCGCGACTTCCGCCAGAGCGGCGCGCGCGACAACGCCGACGAATGGGCGCAGGGCTTCCTCCTGCGCCTGGAGTCCGGCTTCAGCGAAGGCACCGTCGGCTTCGGCGTCGACGCCATCGGCCTGCTCGGCTTCAAGCTCGACTCCGGCAGCGGCAGCGGAGGAACCGGGCTGCTGCCGGCCGACGGCTCCGCCGGCGGCTCCCAGGATGACTACGCCAAGCTCGGCCTGACCGCCAAGGCGCGGGTCTCCAACAGCCTGCTCAAGGTCGGCGCGCTGCACTTCAAGAGCCCGCTGGTCTCGGCCAACGACACCCGCCTGCTGCCGGAACTGTTCCGTGGCGCGCTGCTCGACGTGCAGGAGATCGACGGCCTGACCCTACGCGGCGCGCACCTGGACCGCAACAAGCTGAACAGCTCCAGCGACTACCAGGTGTTCAGCGCCAACCGCATCGGCGGGCGCAGCGATGCCTTCGACTTCGCCGGCGGCGACTATCGCCTGACCCCGGCGCTGACCGCCAGCCTGCACCAGGGTCGGCTCAGGGACATCTACCGGCAGACCTTCGCCGGCCTGGTACACACCCTCGACCTCGGCGGACAGCGTTCGCTCAAGAGCGACCTGCGCTTCGCCCGGGCCAGCGAGGACGGCGGCTTCCGCGAACTGGACAACCGCGCCTTCGGCGCCCTCTTCAGCCTGCGCCTGGGCGCCCACGCGGTGGCCGCCGGCTACCAGCGGATCAGTGGCGACGATCCCTATCCCTACATCGCCGGCAGCGACCCGTACCTGGTCAACTTCATCCAGATCGGCGACTTCGGCAACGTCGACGAGCGTTCCTGGCAACTGCGCTACGACTACGATTTCGGCGCGCTCGGCCTGCCCGGCCTGAGCTTCATGAGCCGCTACGTCTCCGGCGACAACGTCGCCCGCGGCGCGGCCAACGACGGCAAGGAATGGGAACGCAACACCGACCTCGGCTACGTGGTGCAGAGCGGGCCGCTGAAGAACCTCGGGGTGAAATGGCGCAACGCCACGGTGCGTTCGAATTTCGCCAACGACCTCGACGAAAATCGCCTGATCCTCAGCTACAGCCTGACGCTGTGGTGAGGTCCGGCGAGCAATGACCTGAAGGAACCTGCATGAACAACCTGTTGTTGAACTGCGATATCGGCGAGAGCTTCGGTGCCTGGCGCATGGGCCTGGACGCCGAGGTGATGCCGCTGATCGATTGCGCCAACATCGCCTGCGGCTTCCACGCCGGCGATCCCGGCACCATGCGCCGCACCGTGGCCCTGGCGGTGGAGCATGGCGTGCGCATCGGCGCGCACCCCGGCTACCCCGACCTGGTCGGCTTCGGCCGGCGCTCGCTGGCCTGCTCGGCGCAGGAAGTGGAAGACCTGCTGCTCTACCAGATCGGCGCCCTCGACGGACTCTGCCGCGCCCAGGGCACGCGGGTACGCTACGTCAAGCCGCATGGCGCGCTGTACCAGGACATGATGCGCGACCCGGCGATCCTCGCCGCCGTGCTGCGCGCACTGGCGGCCTACGACCGCACCCTGCCGCTGATGCTGATGAGCACCCGCGACAACACCGCGGCGCGCGCGCTGGGCGAGGCCCACGGCATCGAGCTGTGGTTCGAGGCGTTCGCCGACCGCGCCTACGACGGCGCCGGCTACCTGGTCTCGCGCAGCCAGCCCGGCGCGGTACACCACGACGCCGAGACGGTGCTCGCCCAGGCCCTCCTGCTGGCCCGTGGCGCGGCGCTGCGAGCCAGCGACGGCAGCGCCCTGGCGCTGGAGGCGCAGACCCTCTGCGTACACGGCGACAACCCCGCCTCGCTGGCTGCGGTGCGGCGCATCCGCGACGCCCTGGAGGCGGCATGAGCCAACCGCAACCGCGCATCGAGGTGGCCGCCATCGACAGCTTCGTCCTGCGCCTGTTCGAGCGCATCGACGAAGCCAACATGCCCTGGCTGCTGGCGGCGGAGGAAAACCTGCGGGCGGCGTTCGGCGCCGCCCTGCTCGACCTGGTGCCGTCCTACACCACCCTGCTCCTGCAATACGACCTGCTCCAGCTCGACCCTGGCGAGGCCCGCGCGCGGATCGCCGCGGCGCTGTCCGACTTGCGCCCGAAACGCCAGGACGGCGGCCGTCTGCACATCCTGCCGACCTGGTACGACCCGCGGGTCGGCCCCGACCTGGAACCCCTGGCGCGGCGCAAGCAGCTCGGCGTCGCCGAGCTGATCCGCCGCCACAGCCAGCGCGAGTATCGGGTCTTCGCCCTCGGTTTCAGCCCCGGCTTCGCCTTCATGGGGCTGGTCGAGGAAGCCCTGGCGGCACCCCGTCTGGCGACTCCCCGGCAACGCATCGCCGCCGGCAGCGTCGGCATCGCCGAGCGCCAGACGGCGGTCTATCCGCAGGCCTCGCCAGGCGGCTGGAACCTGCTCGGGCGCTGCCCGGTGCGCCTGTTCGACCTCACCCTGGACGGCTACAGCCTGCTGCGCGCCGGCGACCGGGTGCGTTTCGAACCCATCGGACACGCCGAATTCGTCCGCCTCGGCGGCGACGACACGCCCCTGGAGGTCCAGGCATGAACGACTCCATCCACGGCGGCCTGCGGGTGTGCCAGAGCACCCCGCTGGTCCAGTTGCAGGATCGCGGCCGCTTCGGTTGCCGCCATCTCGGCGTGACCCAGGGCGGCGCCCTCGACTGGCTGTCCATGGGCTGGGCCAACTGGCTGCTGGGCAATCCCCTGGACGCCGCGGTGATCGAGATCGCCCTCGGCGGTTTCGTCGCCGAATGCCGTGCCGACGGCTGGTTGGCCCTGGCCGGCGGCGATCTCGGCGCGACCCTCGATGGCCAGCCGCTACCGGCCTGGGGCGCGTTCGCCGTGCGCGGCGGCCAGCGCCTGGCCTTCGCCCACCCGCGCCAGGGCGCCCGCGCCTACCTGGCGGCGCCCGGCGGCTTCGCCGGCGAGCGCCAGTTGGGCAGCCTGGCCACGGTGGCCCGCGAAGGCCTGGGCGGCCCCCGCGCCGACGGCAAGGCCCTGGCCGCAGGCGACAGCCTCGGCTGGCTGGCCGATGGCGCGCGACCGCGCGCGCTGCCCCTGCCCAGCGAACGGATCATGGACTGCACCGGCGAAGCGCGCCTGGAGCTGATCCTCGGCGCGCAGATCGGCGACTTCCCGGCCATGAGCCTGTTCGATGCGTTCAACGGCGACTGGCAGGTGGATACCCGCGCCGACCGCATGGGCGTACGTCTGCTCGGCCCGCGCCTGGAATGCCGGCAGCAGTCGATGATTTCCGAAGGCATCGCCCTCGGCGCGGTGCAGGTGCCGCCGGACGGTCAGCCGATCGTCCTGCTCAACGACCGCCAGACCATCGGCGGCTACCCCCGTCTCGGCGCCCTCGCCCCGCTGGCGCTGGCGCGCCTGGCGCAATGCCTGCCAGGCCAGCGGGTGCGGCTGCTGCCGACGGTGCAGGAGGCGGCGCACCGCGAGCATCGACGCGTGCTGGCGGCCTGGGACGCATAGGCGGTTTTTTTGAACGGCGCCGTATGGCGAGCGTCCACCGCACACTCGTCCCGTCCGGAGGTTCGCCATGCCCAGTCGCCTGTCACTGATCGCCGCCCTGCTGTTGCCCCTGGCCGTCCAGGCCGAACCCGCTGATACCCGCGCCCTGCTCGCCGACAGCCTGGCCGACAGCCAGGCCCAGGTGGAGGCAGCCGAGCAAGCCATGCGCCGTTCCGAAAACAAGGCGGTGCAGCTCTATGCCAAGCGCGTACTCACCGAACAGCAGGAGTTCGACCATCAGTTGCGCGCCCTGGCCGGGGAAAAGGCCTTGGCGCTGCCCTCGCCGCGCCAGACCGAACGGCAGGCCGCGGCTCCCGGCGGCTTCGACGAGCGCGGTTTCCTCGACGCGCAGATTCGCCAGCAGGACCGTCTGGTCGCACGCTTCGAGGGTATCGCCCGGGACTCCGCCGATCCCGACCTGCGCCGCTTCGCCGACGAATGGCTGGCGCGCTTCTACCACCACCGCGAACTGGCCGACCAGTTGCGTAGCGGCCGCGCCGACTGAGCGCCGCGACCGCCTTGCTCAGTGCCGCGCGAGGACCTGCCGGGCGCTCTGGCGAATCACCCCCCAGCGCTTGGGATCGTCCTGCAGCATGGCGCCAAGCAGGTGCTTGGCCTGCTCGAAACTGATGTGCGGCGGCAGCGGCGGCACGTTCGGGTCGGTGACCACCTCCAGCAGCACCGGGCGGTCGGCGGCGAAGGCCTCGGCCCAGGCGGCGTCGATGTCCTCCGGGCGATCCACGCGGATGCCCTTGAAGCCGAGCATGTCCGCATAACGCGCGTAGGGGAAATCGATCACTTCCTGCGCCGGGCTGAACTCCGGGTCGCCGGCCAGGGCACGCTGCTCCCAGGTCACCTGGTTGAGATCGCCGTTGTTCAGCACCAGCACGATGAAGGTCGGCGAGTCCCAGCGCTGCCAGTACTGCTGCACGGTGACCAGTTCGGCGTTGCCGTTCATCTGCATGGCGCCGTCGCCGACCATCGCCACCACCGGCCGCTGCGGATAGGCGAGCTTGGCGGCGATGGCGTAGGGCACGCCGCTGCCCATGGTCGCCAGCTTGCCCGACAGCGAGCCGAGCATGCCCGGGCGCATGCGGATGTCGCGGGCGTACCAGTTGGTATGCGAGCCGCTGTCGCCGCAGAGAATCGCATCGTCCGGCAGTTGCTCCGACAAGGAACGGAATACCCGCTGCGGGTTGATCGGGTCGGCGGGCTCTTCGGCCTGGCGCCGGGCTTCCTCGCGACTGGCCGTCACCGCCCGCTCGACCCGGCGGCGCCAGGCGCCGTGCTTTTTCTGCTCGAGCAGCGGCAGCAGGCGCTCCAGGGTTTCCCCTGCATCGCCGAGCAAGGCCTGATCGATCGGATAGCGGATACCGATGTTGCGCGGATACAGGTCGATCTGCACCGCCCGCGCCTGGCCGGCCTTGGGTAGGAACTCGCTGTAGGGGAAAGTGCTGCCGACGATCAGCAGGGTGTCGCAATGCTCCATCAGCATGCTGCTGGCGCGGGTGCCGAGCAGGCCGATGGAGCCGGTCACGTACGGCAGGTCGTCGGAAACCGCCGCCTTGCCCAGGAGCGCCTTGGCCACTCCGGCGGCCAGGCGCTCGGCGACCGCTTCCAGTTGCCGGTGCGCGCCCAGGGCGCCGGCACCGGCGAGGATCGCCACGCGCCGGCCGCGATTGAGGATCGCCGCGGCGGCTTCCAGGTCGGCGTCGCGCGCGTAGGGTCGCGGCTGGACGAAGCCCACCGCCGACATCACGTGGCCGTGCTCGTGGGGCTGGCGCTTCGGGGCCGCCATCTGTTGCACGTCGTTGGGCACGATCACCGTCGCCACCTGCCGCTCGCCGACCGCCACGCGCAGGGCTCGGTCCAGCACATGGAGCAGTTGTGCCGGGCTGACCACGGTCTCGACATAGGCGGAAACGTCCTTGAACAAGCTCTGCAGATCGACTTCCTGCTGGTAGTCGCTGCCCAGCGCGGTAGCCGCCTGCTGGCCGACGATGGCCAGCACCGGCTGATGATCCATGCGCGCGTCGTAGAGCCCGTTCAGCAGGTGGATCGCGCCCGGCCCCGAGGTGGCCAGGCACACCCCGACCTCTCCGGTGAACTTGGCGTGGGCGCCGGCCATGAAGGCCGCCATCTCCTCGTGGCGCACGCGGATATAGTCGAATGCCTCGGCGCGCCGGCCCATGGCGCCCATGATCCCGTTGATGCCATCGCCGGGGTAGCCGAAGACGCGCTTCACCCCCCACTGGCTCAAGCGTTCGAGCAATTGATCGGCAACCGTGCTGGACATTCTCGCCTCCTGGTCGTGTCTGGGGTCGTACCAATGAGGACTGGCGCCGCAGGCGAGGGTTCAAGGCAATCGAGCGGCGGTGCCGACGGCGAAATCGACTGAACTGTCGGCGCGGGCGACCGGCCCAAGGGACAGGGCCCGCATGGGCGCAATCGCCAGGAGGTGCCGCCATGACCCGCGCCATCAACGATCCCGGAAACGAAGACCCCGGTTCCCTGCTGGAAACCGACGCCGACGCCCTGCTCGGCGGTGCCGCCGCCCAGGCGCCGGAAGAGCGCTGCCGGCTCGCAGCCCAGGCCTGCATCCGCGCGTGCGAGCGCTACCTGGCGCTCTGCACCGAGTCCAGCAGGGAACAACGCCAGCACGCCGGCGACTGCGCCGACCTCTGCCGCCTCGCCGCCCTGCTACTGGAGCGCCGCAGCCCATGGGCGCCGGCCGCCTGCGAGCTGGCGGCGCGCTATGCCCTGGCATGCGCGGAGCGTTGCGATGGCGACGAGCCGCTGGAGCGCGAATGTGCGGGTGCCTGCCGGCGCTTCGTCGAGGCCTGTCGGCCGTTGTTGCCGGCCTGAGGCTGGCCACTTTCTGCCCTCGTGCTGTTGAGTCTGAATGTGCTGGGCAAGCTGATTTCCTTGCCTGCCCCGGCTTCTCGTTTCGCCTTCCCAGGCGAGTCCCTTTTGCAAGCGTCTGTACGGACCGGAGACATAGCTGACAGGTGTGCGGGGTTGCCGGGGAAAGACCACGAGAGACGCCATGAGCCTGAGAGAGGAGTTCATTTCGAAGTCCTGATCCGTAGGGCGAATAACGCCACGGGCGTTATCCGCCGATGTCGCGGATAAGCGGCGGATAACCGCGAGCGGTTATCCGCCCTACGGAGCTGGAGCGGCAGCCGGCGTTTCCGCAGGCCTGTAGGGCGAATACAGCCACAGGCGGTATCCGCCAATACCCCGGATAAGCGGCGGATAAACGCAAGTGCCTATTCGTCCCGCGACAACCACGCCATCACCGCTCGGTTCACCCACGGCGGAGACAACTGCCCAGCCCAGTACAGCGCCGTGAACAACCCGCCCACCGGCCGGTGTACTCGCCGGCTGTGCGCCTGCCGCCAGGCCGCCTCGGCGATATCCTCGGCGTCCAGTCTCAGCCCCAGGCGACGCAACACCGGCGGTCGGTAGGTCTGCCCGGCGACCATCGGCGTGCGGACGAACGGCGGCATCAGGTCGGCCACACGAATACCGTGGCGGCGCCATTCCAGCTCCAGCGCCTCGGTGAGCCCGCGCACGGCGAACTTCGAAGCCGAGTAGACGGCCATCTCCGGTACGCCATAAAGCCCCGATGCCGAGCCCATGTTGAGTACCTGCGCCTGCGGCGTCGCGCGCAGGAACGGAAAGGCCGCGTGACAGCAGTTGAGGACGCCTTGCAGGTTGATCGCCAGCAACCGCGCGTGGTCCTCCAGGGCGACCTCTTCGAAGCGGCCGAAACGCAGGATGCCGGCGCAGTTGAACAGCAGGCGCAGGCGGCCATCGGCACAGAACTGCGCAAGCGCCTCGCCGACCGCGTCGGGCTCGTTGACGTCCACGGCACGCTGCCAGGCGCCCGGCAGTTGCGCGGCCAAGCAGCGCAACGCCTCGGCATCGATGTCCAGCAAACCGACCCGCCAGCCCCGGCGGTGGAACAGACGCGCGCTGGCGGCGCCGATTCCGGAAGCGGCACCAGTGATCAGGATGTTCTGCACCTGTCGCCCTCCGCGCTGCATTCGACGACGAACGCGGCCGCCTCGTCCAACGCCCGGTCGGCGCTGGCCAACACGCCGGCATGAGCCTGGAACACGTGCCAGCAACCGGCGTAGCGCTGCAATCGCACCGCGACGCCCTGCTCACCGGCCCGTTGCGCCAGGCGCAGGCTGTCGTCGCGCAGCAGTTCGTCCTCGCCGACCTGTACCAGCAGCGGCGGCAGCCCCGCCAGGTCGGCATGCAGCGGCGACAAGGCGGCCGAGCCTGGCTCCGCGTCGGCCGGCAGCAGCAGGCGCACCGCGCTTTCCAGCCAGGCCCGCGACAGCAGCGGGTCGCCGGCCGCCGGCGTGTGCAGGCGCTGGCAGCCGAGGTCGGTCCAGGGCGAGAACAGCAGCAACCCGGCCGGCAACGGCAAGCCGCGCGCCTTCAGCTCCAGGGCCAGGGACAGCGCCAGGTGGCCGCCCGCGGAGTCACCGGCGAGCAGCAGCCGGCGCGGCGAATGGCCGGCCTCCAGCAATGCCAGGTAGACCGCCAGGGCGTCGTCGCGGGCGGCGGGGAACGGATGTTCCGGGGCGCGCCGGTAGTCCACCGCGCAGACCTCGGCGGCGCAGCGCCGGGCCAGGTGCGTGGTGATCGCCCGGTGGGTCGCCGGCGAGCCGATCAGGTAGGCGCCGCCGTGCAGGTAGAGCACCCGGCGCCGCGCCTCCACCCCGCGCGGCCGCAACCACTCGCAGGGCACGCCGGCGAGGCTGCGGCGCTCGCGGACGACGCCGCCGGCGCCCAGCGTCGCCAGGCTCAGCCCGCGCAACACGCCGCGTTGCAGCGCCACTGGCATGGGCGGACGGACCAGCCCGCGGAACAACAGGCGCAGGCAGCCGCGCAGGAGACCGGCGCGCAGGCGTTGCGGCGGCGACATCAGGGGCGCTTCAGCGGGCCAGGTCATAGTCGGCAAGCTCCGGCCGGCGCGTACGCCAGCGATAGACGAAGGTGTAGCCCGGCCAGTTGTTGGTGTTCTTGCCGGCGGCAGTCTTGTACCAGCTGTCGCAGCCACGCTCCCAGACGGTATGGCGCAACCCCTGTTGCACCTCCAGGTTGAAGCGCCGCTGGACCTCGGGCTTCACGTCGAGGTAGCGCAAGCCCTGCTCCTGGAGCTGGCGCAGGCAGCCGAGCACGTAGGGGAACTGGCTTTCCAGCATGTAGACGATGGAGTTGTGGCCGAGGTTGGTGTTCGGCCCGTAAAGGATGAACAGGTTGGGGAAGCCGCTGACGCTGATGCCCTTGTAGGCTTCCGCGCCATCCGCCCAGGCCTGCCGCAGGTCGCGTCCGTCGAGGCCGAGGATGCGCATCGGGGCGAGGAACTCGGTGGCGGCGAAGCCGGTACCGAAGATGATCGCGTCGACCTCGTGCCGGCGGCCGTCACGGCCGACCACGGCGTCTTCGGTGACTTCGCGAATGCCCGTGTCGACCAGTTCGACATTGCTCCTGGCCAGCGCCGGGTAATAGTCGTTGCTGATCAGGATGCGCTTGCAACCCAGCGGGTAGTCGGGAACCAGCCGCGCGCGCAGTTGCGGATCGGCGATCTGCCGGTGCAGGTGACGATGGAAGCTCAGCCGCATCACCTTCATCAGCGCCGGGAAGGTCGCGAAGGCGAGCATCCGCGATTCGTGGTGCAGGTACTTGAGCCCCCGATCCAGGCGTTGCAGCCACGGCCAGCGCACCTTCAGGCGGCGTTCCCAGTCGGCGTAGGTGCGGTCCGGCTTGGCGATCACGTAAGGCGCGCTGCGCTGGAACAGCGACAGGCGTTGCACCTGCGGGGCGATCCGCGGGACGAACTGGATGGCGCTGGCTCCGGTGCCGATCACCGCGACCCGCTTGCCGGCCAGCTCGACCTCGGCGTCCCAGTTCGCCGAGTGGAACGCCGGACCCTGGAAGCGCTCCAGGCCGGGCAGGCGCGGCAGCAGCGGCCGGCTCAACTGGCCGGTGGCGCAGACCAGGGCCCGTGCGCGCAGCGTCTGGCCATCGGCGCAGCGCACCTGCCATTCGCCGCTGCCGGCGTCGAAACGGGCCTCCTCCACCTCGCAGTGGAAACGGATCTTCTCGCGCAGACGGTACTTGTCCGCGCAATGCCGCAGGTAGTCGAGGATTTCCGCCTGCGGGGCGAACTTGCGCGACCAGTCGGCCTTCGGCTCGAAGGAAAACGAATAGAGATGCGAGGGGACGTCGCAGGCGGCGCCCGGGTAGCGGTTTTCCCGCCAGCAACCGCCGACATCGGCGGCCTTTTCCAGGACCAGATAATCGTCGATGCCTGCCTGTCGCAGGCGGATCGCCAAGCCGAGACCGGCGAAGCCGGCGCCGACCACCAGCACCCGCAAGGGGGCTTCAGGGCGGGACTCGTTGTGCATTGTTGTGCTCCCGTTTGTTGCTTGCCACGCCGTCCGGCGCGATTCCGCCCAGCGGCGGATGGCAGCATCCTAGTTCGCCGGGGCGACTGGCGTTATGGCCGGGCCGGACATAACGTTGTGATTTTCGGTCAACCTCGGACGCCACCATGCCCACTCCGCCCTGGTCTCCCCGCCGCAGCGCCATCAGCGCGCACCTGCTGATCCAGTTCGGCATCGACCGCGGCCTCGGCCTGGAGCAGTGCCTGGCAGGTAGCGGCCTGGATATCCGTCTGCTCGGCGATCCCTCCGGGGAAATCGACGCGGCCCAGGAACTGAGCGTAGTGCGCAACCTGGTCCGGCACCTGGGCGACGCCTGCGCGCCGGGCCTGGCGGCAGGCCTGCGCTATCACCTCAACGCCTACGGCATCTGGGGCTTCGCCCTGCTCAGCAGCCCGACCTTCCTCAGCGCCGCGCAACTGGGCCTGCGCTACCTCGACCTGACCTTCGCCTTCCATGGCATCCGCCTGGAGGTACACGACGATGAAGCGCACCTGGTGCTCGACGACGCCGGCATTCCCGAGGACCTGCGGATTTTCCTCCTCGAACGCGACGCCGGTGGCGTGCTGCGCATCCAGCGCGACCTCACCGGGCAGTGCCTGCCGATCCTCCGCGCCGGCTTCCGCCGCCCACCGCCCGCCGATCCCGCGCCCTACGTGCGCGAGCTGGGCCTGTGCCCGGCGTTCGGCCAGGCGGACAACCGGGTGGTCTTCGAACGGCGCTTCCTCGACCTCCCGCTGCCCGGCGCCAATCCAGAGGTGGCGCGCGCCTGCGAGGAGCAGTGCCGCGCCCTGCTCGCTCGCCGCCAGGTGCGCGGCGGTCTGGCCGGACGCATCCGCGACCGCTTGCTGAGGACGCCCGGCCACTTGCCGGACATGCAGACCCTGGCCATGGAACTGCACCTCACCGTGCGTACCCTGCGTCGCCGCCTGGACGACGAGGGCAGCAGCTACCGCCTGTTGCTCGACGAGGTGCGCCAGGCCCTCGCCGAAGAGCTGCTGGCCACCGGCGCGATTCGCCTGGAGGAGATCGCCGAGCGCCTCGGCTACGGCGAGGTGTCCAACTTCATCCATGCCTTCAGGCGCTGGAAAGGCATGACGCCGCGCCAGTATCGCCAGCGGCGACGACTCGACGCGATGTCCTGAGCCGCTCCGGGCTTATTCCACGAAGGCAGGACGCCAGCGCTCGATGTTCGTTTCGCCGCCGCCTGCCAGCGGCTAGATTGGCCGTTCACGCGCGGCATCCGGCGGCGCGGCAGCGGAGGCATCTCCGCTGGCAACGGGAGAACGACACATGGGTTGCCAGCAACACGCATGGCCGGCGCACGCGCCGGAGCAGGTCGAGGCCGAGGTCAACTATATCCGCGACAACGGCCAACGGCCGGTCGCCTACACCTATCCGGCCCCCGCCGGGACGCCGCAGCGCAGCGCGCTGTTGCAGCCGACCCGGGTGGCGATCCGCAATGCGCGTCTGCTGGCGCAACCGGCCAGCCTGGAGCGCGAGGGTTTCCAACTGGTGCGCGAGGCGAGCGCGGTGGGCGATTTCGAGGATGAAGCCCAGGTTCGTGAACGCTACTACCCGGAAAGCATCGCCCTGCTCCGCCGCCTGACCGGCGCCGCCGAGGCGGTGATCTTCGACCACACGCTGCGCGTCGACCAGGCCGGGCGCGAAGAACGCGGCCTGCGCGAACCGGTGCGCTACGTGCACAACGACCAGACCCTGCGCTCGGCGCCGCGCCGGGTCCGCGACCACCTGCCGGCGGAACGCGCCGAACGGCGCCTGGCCGGGCGCTTCCAGATCGTCAACCTGTGGCGTCCGTTCGGCCACCCGGCGCAGCGCGCGCCGCTGGCATTGCTGGACGCCCGCAGCCTGGCGTTCGACGACCTGGTGGCCAGTGACCTGGTGTACCGCGACAAGGTGGGCGAAACCTACTCGGTCAAGCCCAACCCGGAGCACCGCTGGTACTACTACCCGCACCTGCTGCCGGAGGAAGCGCTGCTGCTGAAGATCTACGATTCGCGGGAGGACGCGCAGGCCCGCCTCGGCGCGCACACCGCCTTCGACGATCCCTGCACCCCGGCCGATGCGCCGCCGCGGCAGAGTATCGAACTGCGTTGCCTGCTGTTCTTCGACGAATGAGTCAGGCGGGGCGCAGGCTGATCCAGTAGTCGCTGTAGCGCAGCACGCGGATCGGCAGGCTGCGTCCGAGCATGTCCAGGGACGTGTGCATGTCGTCCAGCGGGAACAGACCGCTGACGCGGTTGCCGGCGATCTCCGCGTCGAGCTGGAGGATGCCTGGCAGATAGGGCCGGAAGGCCTCCGCGACCCAGGCCAGGGAGCGGTCGTGGACCTCCAGCCAGCCGCTGGCCCAGGCATCCTCTCCGGCCTGCATCGGGCCCTGTTCGAGCAGGCCGCCGGCATCGAACAGCAGACTACGTCGTGCCGCCACCGCCAGCTGGCGTCCCTCGCCGGTGGTCAGCCGCGCGCTGCCGCGCAGGGTCACCAGGCGGATCGCCCCGCGCTCCTCGGCCAGCAGCAGGCTGCCGCTGGCGCAGTCCACCCGTCCGGCGGCGCAGTCGAGGGCGAAGGCGCCGCGCGGGTCCTCCTTCACTTCCAGGCGCATCGCGCCGCGCCGCAGCTCCAGGCGTCGCTGGGCGCCGTCGAGCAGCGGTCGCGCCTTGCTCCGCGCGTTCAGGCGCAGGCGGCTGCCGTCGGCCAGCAACCAGTCGCGGCGCTCGCCGGTGCCGGTCGCCAGTTCGCCGGGCAGACCCATGCCGGCCTGGACCCAGCGCTCCAGGCCGGCGCCGCCGGCGAGCAGGACGAACAGCCCGAGGGCGCCGCCGACGAAGCGCCGGCGGCTCGACGGCTGCTCCAGGGCACGCAGCACGGTAGCGCTCGGCTGGCCGCGCCAGGGCGAGTCCTGTAGCGGCGCGAGGCTGCCAAGCAGTTGCCGGAACACCTCGGCATGCTCGCTCGACAGCGCCTTCCAGCGTTCCAGGGCATCGCCCTCGGCGGCGCTGAAGTCGCCGGATTGCAGGCGCACCATCCATTCGATGGCCTCCTCGACGATGCGTTGCCGTTCCGGCTTCTCGCTCATTCCTGGAATCCCCGGTAGCAGCAGTGCAAGGCATCCTTCATCAACTGGTGGATGCGCCCCAGGGACAATCCGAGGCGTTCGCCAATCTGCACGTAGGTCAGGCCTTCCAGCTGGCTCATCAGGAACACTGCCCTGGCCTGCCCGGACAGGCCGTCGAGCAGGCGGTCGATGGCTTGCAGGCTCTCGATCAGCATCCACTGCTCGTGAGGCGACGGCTGCACCGCCTCCGGCGCCTCGGCGAGGATCTGCAGGTAGGCGCGCTCCAGGTCCTTGCGCCGCCAGCTCTCGTACATCAGGCGTTGCGCGATGGTCGCGAGGAACGCCCGCGGCGAGCGGATCGACGCCGGGTCGGGGAGCATCCAGACCTGCAGGAAGGCCTCGGCGGCGAGGTCTTCGGCGCTGTGGCTACAGCCGGTCTGGTAGGACAGCTTCTTGCACAGCCAGTCGTAGTTCTGCTGGAACAACTGGGCGATCAGGGTGTTCTTGATGGAGCCTTGGCTATCCATGGTAAGCGTTCGCTGCTGGCAGGCCACGCCACGGATAGCGGTAGTGAGCCTGGAGGTTGAGGAACGGCGCCCGGGGCTGTTCCCGTGGCGCGCGGTAGGGAATCAATCGAGGCGCTCCCGGCAGTCCGCCGTGCCCGCCGGCCGCTGCGCGGACAGCCAGCCGCAGGCGGCGGCGCCGAGGATCAGCGCGGCGCCCCACCAGGGGAGCGCGCGCACCGCCACCTGGTCCACCAGGATCGCGCCGATGAAGGCGCCCAGGGCCACGCCGAGCTGGATCGCGCTGGTGTTGAGGCTGATCTGGATCGCCGCGGTGTCCGGGCTGAGTTCCACCAGGTATTTCTGGATCGCCGGCCCCGGCGCCATGTTGAACACGCACCAGAACACCACCGCGCTCAGCAGCAGCGGCAGGCCGCCGGTGGCGAACGGCAGCAGGACCAGGGCCAGTGCGTGCAGGAGCAGGAAGGCGACGAAGGTGGCCGGCCCCGGCCAGCGGTCGGCGGCGCGTCCGCCGAGCAGCGCGCCGAGGATGCCGCCGCCCCCGTAGACCAGCAGGACCAGGCTGATGGTCGGTTTGTCGAGGGCCATGCTGCCGACCAGGAACGGCACGATGTAGGTGTAGACGGTGAACTGGCCGGTCATCTGCAACAGCGATGCCAGGTGGGCGAACGGCACCCGGCCCCGGGCCAGCGCCCGCAGTTGCTCCGCCGGGGCGATGCCGGGCGCGCCGGGGATGGCCGGCAGCAGGCGCAGGAGCAGCGGCAGGCCGAGCAACGCGACCCCGGCGAGCAGCAGGAACAGGCTACGCCAGCCCCAGAACTCGCCGATCAGGGTGCCCAGCGGTACGCCCAGCACCAGCGAGGCGACGATGCCGGCGAACACCAGACCGATCGCCCGGCCGCGCCGTTCCGGCGCGACAATGGCCACCGCCAGGGTGATCGCCACCACCACGATGACCGAGGCGCTGGCCGCCACCAGCAGCCGGCTCGCCAGCAACAGGGCGAAGCTCGGCGCGGCGGCGCTGGCCAGGTTGGCGCCGATGAACGCCAGCAGCGCGCCGGCCAGCAGGCGGCGGCGCTCGATACCGGCGCTGAGGTAGACCAGCAGCGGGCCGAGCAGCGCATAGACCAGCGCGTACAGGCTCATCAGCAATCCGGCCCGGCCCTGGCTGACGGCGAAACTGGCGGCCAGTTCGTCGAGCACCCCGGCCACCACCAGCTCCACCGTGCCGACCACGAAGGCCAGTCCGGCCAGCAGCCAGACGCCGACCTCCGCCCTGCTCCGTTCAGTCTCGCCCATGGCTGCGTGCCTCCCCGTCGATGGCGTAGCGATAGCGCCCGAGCATGACCAGCAGCCCTGCCGCCACGCCGAACGCGCCGAGCAGGACCAGCGTCGAGCCCGCGTAGGAGCCCGCGCGGTCGTAGAAGTAACCCAGCAGCCAGGACCCCAGGCTGATGGCGATGGCGAAGGTGAAGGGCTGGATCGAGCCATAGATCACGCTGAAATGGCGCAGGCCGAAGTAGCGGCTGACGAAGTACTGGGTGGTGCCGGTCTCGCCGCCGGCGCCCAGGCCGATCAGGAACACCGCGCCCCAGAGCAGCGCCGGCGGTCCGCCAAGGAGCAGGAGCAGCAGCCCGAGCGCCGCCAGCAGGGCGAACGGCAAGGCGATGCGCGGGGTGTCGTAGCGGTCCAGCAGGTAGCCCAGCGCCGGTTGCGAAACGATCATGCCGACCCACAGCGCCGCCAGCACGTCGGTGGCGACTTCCCGCGACAGGCCGCGCTCCTGCAACAGCGGCACGCCATGCACCATCACGCCAGTGACGGCGAACACGCCGAGGATCAGGTTGCCGACGATCAGCCAGAAGTCCGCCGAGCGCCAGGCCTGGCCTGGCGTCGCTCCGGGCAGCGCGTCGGCTGGCGTGCGCCGCGCCTGCGGCAGGTCGCCGGGTCGCTCGCGGAACAACGCATAGAGCAGCGGCAGCGCCAGGAGGCCTTCGAGCAGGCCATAGACGAGGAAGGTGGCGCGCCAGCCGAAGGCGTCGATGCAGGCGCTGCCCAGGTACAGCGCCAGCGGCCCGCCGACGCCGAAGCCGAGTCCGAGGATGCCGTAGGCCGCGCCGCGACGACGCTCGAACCAGCCGCCGAGAATCCGCGCATAGGGAATGTTGCCCGGCGTCAGCAGGCCGAGCAGCGCGAACAGCAGGTATAGCTGCCAGCCGCTGCGCGCCAGCGCCAGGCTGGCCAGGCACAGGGCCAGCGCGGCGGTCAGCGGCAGGACCAGGGCGCGCGCGCCCCAGCGATCCACCAGCCAGCCCTTCAGCGGGCTGCTCAGGGCTACCGCCAGGCCCAGCAGGGTCACCGGCAGCGCCGACTGGCCGCGGTCCCAGTCCAGGTCGGCGGCGATCGGCTCGATGAACAGCGAGAAGCTGCTGATCACCAGCCCGGTGGGGCCGAAGATCACCCCCACTACCGAGGCCAGCAGCACCCCACAACTGGCCACGCCGAACTCGCCGACGCCAGGCGCCGGCGCGACGTCCTCCATGGCCTCGCGGGCGACGCCGCTCATGCGTCGCGCCTCAGGCGCTCGATCAGTTGGCGGCGCAAGCGAATGTCCTCGGCGTTCTCGGTGGTGGCCTCGAGCTGGACGATCTCGATGCCGGCGCGATGAAAGGCCAGGATCTGTTCCGCCACCTCGCCGACGCTGCCCACCAGCACCCCGGCGAAGCTGCGCTGCACGGTATTCGCCACCCATTCGCGCAAGGCCTCCGGCTCCAGCCGGGCGAGCCGGTCGCGCTCGCCGTCGCGGGCGACCTGCGGCGATGCCGCCAGTTCGTCGAGGGGCCGTGCCAGAAGCAGTTCGAAAGCGGCCTGGCGGTAGTGCTCGACGATGTCCAGGGCCGCCGCCGGACTGTCGCCGAGGATCACCTGGAAGTGCTTCCAGAACTTCAGCCGCCGTCCCTGCTCCGCCGCCTCCTCGTTCAGCCTGCGCTTGAGCTCCGCGGTCTGCGTGGGGCTGGCGAAGTGGCCGGCGTAGACGTCGGCGAAGCGCACCGCCAGGCGTTGTGCCTGCGCCGAGGAGCCGCCAACGGATAGCGGCGGGCGCGGCCGCTGGATCGGCAGGAAGCCGCTGCCGGCGTCCTCCAGCCGGTAGAACTCGCCGTGGTAGTCGAAGGGTTCGCGGCTTTCCAGGGCGCGGGTGAAAACCTCCAGGTACTCCACGGCGCGCCGGTAGCGTTCGTCCTTGTCGGCGAAGTCGCCGTCGCGGCGCACGTCGGCGTCGCTGGAGCCGATCACCAGGTGTACGCCGGCGCGCCCGTTGGACAGGCCGTCGAGAGTGGCCAGGGCGCGCGCGGCAACGGTCGGCTGGGCGCTCCCCGGTCGGTGCGCGACGGTGGCGCGCAGGCGCGGCGCCGCGGCCAAAGCCCAGCCGGCGACCAGCCAGGGGTCGGGCCAGGCAGCGGAAACGGTGAACAGCGCGCCGTCGAGGCCGTCCGCCTCTTCCAGGCGGGCCTTCTGCTGGATGTCGAAGGCGCTCACCGCGCGACTGCGGGTGTCCGGCAGGAAACGCGCGGCCTGGCGGGCGAAGGCACTGTCGCCGATGACCGCGGAGGCGCGCACGCCGCCGCGCAGTTCGATGCTCATGGTTCGTCCTCCTTAGAAGGTGTAGGCCGCGCCGAGGTAGTAGAAGGCGCCGTTGAAGCTGATCTGCGAGGCATAGGTGTCGTACTGGTTGAAGCCGAGGTAGGCGCTCTCGGCCGGCAGCTTGTCGGGCTTCACGTCGAACAGATTGTTGGCCCCGGCGCTCAGGGTCAGGTTGCGGCTCGCCGCATAGCGCAGGGCAACGTCGGTGATGTACTTGGGCGAGTTCTCGAAGCGGTTGAAGACCGTGGTCGAATAGGCATGCTCGCCGGTGTAGTAGTCCAGTTCGGAAACCGTCTTGCTGTAGCGCGTTTCGCGCAGGGTCAGGCCCCAGCGCCGGTAGCTCCAGTCGGCCTGCAGGCTGACCTGGCTGCGCGGCGTGGAGCTGGTGATCCAGGCCTGCTGCTGGTCGTTGAGCAGCGGCTGGCCGTTGCGCCCGCGATGATTCCTGACCAGCTTCGTGCGATTGACGTTGGCGCCCAGGCGCCAGTCGATCCGGCCCCACTCGCCGAGCCGGGTCAGGTAGCTGGCGGTGAGGTCGAGGCCGTGGGTACGGGTGTCGGCGCCGTTGGTCATGTAGTGGGTGCTGACCTGGGTCAGTCCGGCCGGGATGCTGATCCCGCCGGCGCGCAGCGCATCGATCGCCGGCTGTCCGGAATAGGTGGCACCGTCGACGATGCGGTCGCGGATCTCGATGCGATAGGCGTCGATGGCCAGGTTCAGGTCCGGCAAGGGATCGAGCACCAGGCCGAGGTTGTAGCTGATCGATTTTTCCGGCTCCAGGTCTTCGGCGCCGAGCAGCCTGGCCGCCGGCGAGTTGACCGCCAGCAGGCCGCTGGCGATGGTCGGCGAGACGCCCAGGCTTGTGTAGTTCTCCTGGGCCAGCGACGGCGCGCGGAAGCCGCTGCTGAGACTGGCCCGCGCCGATACCTCGGGGCTGAAGCGGTAGCGGCTGGCGAGCTTGCCGTTGGTGGTGCTGCCGAAGTCGCTGTAGTGCTCGTAGCGCGCCGCCGTCTCCAGTTGCCAGCGCTCGTCGAGGGCGATGGACAGGTCGAGATAGGCGCCGAGCACGTCGCGGCTCCACTGTCCGGCGGTGGCCGGCGCCTGCCCGGGGAGTGCCTTGGAACCGCCGTTGTAGTAGGACCAGGGATCGCCGGCCTCGACCTCGTAGAGCTCGCGGCGCTGCTCCAGGCCCCAGGAGAAATTCAGCGGCGCCGGCAGCCAGGCGAGGTCGAAGTCGCGGCGCAGGTCGAGATTGTTGGTCCACTGGGTGGCCTTGTAGCGCGCCAGGTCGAAGGAGCGCGGCGAATCGCCGGTCTCGCCGTAGAGGGCGAGGTTGATCGAATGGTCCATGCCGATCTCCGGGCGGTCGGCACCGTAGGTCGAACTGAGGTCCCAGTCCCAGGCGCCGAACAGCTCGCCGCCACGGGCGCCGAGGGTCAGCGAATAGTCGTCCTCGTCGCTGGTGATGCGCGGGGTGAAGCCGTTCGGATAGAGTCGCGGCGCCAGGGACGGCAACTGGTAGATCTGCGCCGAGGACACCGAGCGATGGGTATAGGTGGCGAAGCTGTACAGCTCGACGTTGTCGTCCAGCGCCACGCCGGCGTTGTAGGCCAGCGCCTGGCGGTGCAGCGAAGGGTCGCCGATGGACGGGTTGCCGTAGTGCCCGGTACGCTGGTCGATGCCGGCGCGGATGGTCCGCGCCTGTTCGCGGAACTGCGCGCTGAGGTTGAGGAAACCGCTCTCGCCGAAACGCAGGCCGCCATTCACCCCGCCGTTCTGGGTCAGGCCGTCGCCATCGCCGTAGCGACCGTTGTCGTAGGCGAGCCGGCCGCCGTGGTCGGCCGACTTGAGGATGACGTTGATCACCCCGGCGATGGCGTCCGAGCCGTACTGCGCCGAGGCGCCGTCGCGCAGCACCTCGATGCGCTCGATGGCGGCGAGCGGGATGGTATCCAGGTCGACCCCGGTGGAGCCGCTCTGCAGCCCGCCGCTGACATTGATGTTGGCGGTCTCGTGACGGCGCTTGCCGTTCACCAGCACCAGCACGTGGTTGGGACTCAGGCCGCGCAGCGACTGCGCGTTGGTCAGCGCCGAAGCGTTGTAGGCCTGGGCCTGGCGCGACAGCGAGGGCAGCAGGCGCACCAGGGCGTCGCGCAGGTCGCCGCTGCCACTGTCGCGCAATTGCTCGGCGCTGACCACATCGATCGGTGCCAGGCTCTCGCCGGCCTTGACATCGGCCTTGCGGGTGCCGGTGACCACCACCGTGGCCAGGGTCCCGGCGGGCTTCGCCGCCGGCAGCGCGGCATCCGGCGCCGTGGCGCGTTGCAGGCTGAGCACGCCGGCGGCGCTGCGGATGTATTCCAGGCCGCTGCCCTGCAAGGCCCGCTGCAGCGCCTGCTCGACGCTGTAGGAGCCCTGGATCGCCGGTGCCGGCAGGCCCTCCACCAGGTGCTGGTCGAAGGCGATCGGGGTGCGACTCTGGCGGACTATGCTCAGCAGTACCTGGGCCAGTTCGCCGGCCGGGATGTCGAAGCGCTGGATCTCGGCGCTGCTGGTGGCGCGGACCTCCTCTGCCGCCGACTCGCCGGGCTGGCCAAGGCAGGCCAGGCCGACCGCGCAGAGCACGGGGACAAGTCGAAGACGTGGCGAACGCGGGTTGGACATGGTCGGTTCATCCTTGATCGGTTGCGGATGCCACCGAGTGCAATTGCCCGTACCGATTTTCAGCCGCGCGGCAGACCGATTGCGCATAAGGTTATGCCTCGCCCTCCCGAGCCCGGCAGCGCCAGACACTGACCGGGATTTCGCTGACCTGTCCGTCGGCCTGCATGCGCCGCTCGGCGATCCGCCCGAGGCGGACGAAGAATTCCTCCAGGCGCGTCGCCGGCACCAGCGGTGCGAAATAGGTGCCGAAGGTGGCGGCGTGGAAACGCTGGTATTCGGCGGAGTCGGCGACACGCAGGACCGCCGGGCGGGAGACGATGGAGTCGACCCGGAAGTGTCGTTCGACGCGTTCGCGCAACGCCTCCCGGCCACGGGTGCGGGTGCCCATCGGCAGCAGCCCGGCTTCCGCGTAGAGCGCCGCCACCCGTTCCGGCGCAGCCAGGCCCATCTCGACCAGGGCCTGGGCGACCAGGTCGTCCTCGCCGCCGAGGCCATCCTCGGCGAACGGATGGTGCGAGGTGAACAGGAATACCCCCTGCGCCTCAAGGTGCCGCGCGACCCACCGGAACAGCCGCTCTTCATCGGGATACAGCCAGTGCAGCACGGCGGTCATGCTGATCAGCTCGAAGCGTTCCGCCAGCGGCGGCAGGTCGAGCAGGTCGCCCTCCAGCAGACGCGCCTCGACGCCAGCCCCGCGCAACTGCGCGCGCGCCTGCTCCAGGCGTAGCGGCGAACGTTCGATGCCCCACAACCGTTGCAGGCCGGGCCAGCGCCGGGCGCCGCCGAGCAGCAGCGAGCCGATGCCGCAGCCGAGATCGAGCAGGCTGCGCGGCTCGATGCCGGCGCGGTCGAGCACCCAGTCCTGGTCGCGACGTTGCAGCAGTTCGCTGGAATCCTGGTAGCCGTCCAGGCTGCGCGCCTGTTCAATGATCGCGTTCATGTACGCCTGCTCCTTGGTTGAGGCTGTCCGCCGTGATGGTCCATACGCAGCCGTGGCCTTGCGGCTCTTCGTAGAGCCGCCAGTCGGCGCGGCAATCGCTGGCGGCGACGAACGCCGACAGCAGCTTGGTGCAATAGGTGCAGGCCGACTCCAGGGTGATCGGCACGCCTCGGGCGCGGGCGCGCTCGCGGTAGTCCCAGATCGCGCAGTGACGGTTGTGGAATACCGCGCGCCCGTCAGCCTCGGCCTGCACCTCGAAACGCGAACCGTAGAGCGCGGCCTGGCGTGCCAGACGGTCGGCGGCGCTGGCCGGATCGCCCCGCCCCGCCGGTTCCAGCGCGCGATAGATCCGCGCGGTGGCGCGCGCCCAGTCGTCGAGCCGGTAATCCGCCGGGCGCGCGACGATGAACTGTTCGATCAGCGCCTGGGCGCGGAAGAACACCGCCTGCCAGGCTTCGGCGCGCAGGTCGTCGGTCGCCGGCAGATCGGCGAATATCCGCGCGCTGGTCGCCACCCAGTCCCCCAGGTCTTCACGCCGATGGCGCTCGGCGACGTAGGCGGACATCGCCGCGTGCACCTCGAACACCCGCTGTCGCCAGAGCGTCGCCTGCGCCGCCGGATCGCGTTCGACGGCGCTCATCGGAGCGCCTCCCGGTGGCTGGCGAGAAACCCCAGCAGGTGCTCCAGCACGGCGTCCGGCGCGTCCTCGGGAAGCATGTGGCTGGCGCCGATGGCGGCGCCCTCGACCTGCCCGGCCCAGGTCTTCCAGATTTCCAGCGGATGCTGCCCGGCGGCGTAGGGGCGCTCCTGCCAGAGCACCTGGACCGGGCATTGCAGGCGCCGGCCGGCGTCGCGATCGGCCTGGTCGGCGTCGGCATCGACGCCCACCGCGGCCCGGTAGTCCTCGCACATCGCATGGCGCACGGCGGGGTCGCGGAACGCCCGGCGGTAACTTTCCAGCGCCTGCGGGTGGTAGATGTCGCGGCCCTGGGCCATGCGTCGCAGGGTGTAGTCGAGGAAGTGCTCCGGATCGGCGCCGATCAGGCGCTCCGGCAGGTCGTACGGCTGGGCGAGGAGGAACCAGTGGTAGGCGTTGAGGGCGAAGGCCTTGTTCACCGCGGCCCAGTTGTCGAGGATCGGCACCACGGTCAGCGAGACGAAGGCCGCGACCGCTTGCGGATGGTCCAGCGCCAGGCGATAGCCGACCCGCGCGCCGCGGTCGTGGCCGATCACCGCGAAGCGTTCGAAGCCTAGCTGGCCCATCGTTTCCAGTTGGTCGCGGGCCAGCGCGGCCTTGGAATAGTCGGCGCCCTCCTCGTCCAGCGCCCGCGATTCGCCATAGCCGCGCAGGTCGGCGAGGACCACGCTGTAGTCCTCGGCCAGGCGCGGAGCGATGCGATGCCAGGCCAGGTGGGTCTGCGGATAGCCATGCAACAGCAGCAGCGGCGGGCCGCTGCCCTTCACGGCGACGCGGAGGCGCGCGGCGGAGGTGTGCAGGGTCAGGTAGTCGAAGCCGGGCAGCAACGGATCGGTATTCATGGGCGGCGCCTCACAGGATGATGCTGATGCGCCGCTGGGCGCTGATGGTCTCGTGGTCCAGGCGGATCTCCCGCGAGACGATGCGCAAGCCCCCGGGGCCGTCGCGCAGGACATGACTGGCTTCGCCGACGAAGCTCCAGGCCTCGCGGTTGCGGAACTGATGGACGACGAAGTTGCTGCGGCTGCTGACCAGTTCGCCCTCGACCCGCTTCAGCCGCACGTTGCCCACCAGGCGGCGGGTGCGCGAGCGCGGCTGCTCCATCCAGGTATGCCCGCCGAGGATGCTGTCGACCCGCTCGCGCAGGCGCACGTGGTCGTCGTCGATGATGTACAGGCTGTCCTCCGGCGCCTGGCCGGCCAGTTGCTCCTGCAAGGGCAGCACCCGGTAGCGTGCGGCGCGCTCGAACAGCGCGAACCAGGTATCCAGCAGGCGGTCGTCGAGCAGCTCGGCTTCGGCGACGAGGAAATCGCTGACCCGCGCCAGCAGGTCGCTGTCGGGACGGGACAAGGCAAGGCTCATGAGTATCCTCCGCTAAGAAAGTGCCGCTCAGAGGCTGATGTCGACCCCATGGCGGGTCAGCCAACGGTCCAGGTTCAGCAGGTAGGCCAGGCCGGCGGTCGGGCTCGCCGAGGCACGCGGGCTGGGCAGCGGCGTGCCCTGTTCGAGAGCCTGGCGGACCCGCCCGGCGTCCACCAGTTCGAACAGCGGCGAGCGGCCGTCGTCGAGCAGGCGGCCGACCCGCTCGCGCAGCAGCGCCAGGTAACGTGGGTCGGGGTTGGCCGGGAAACCGCTCTTGCGCCGCTCCAGGATCGCCTGCGGCAGGTGCCCGCGCAGGGCCCGGCGCAGCAGGCTCTTGCTTTCCCCGGCGACGCTCTTCAGCGCCCAGGGCAGGTTCCATACGTACTCCACCAGGCGGTGGTCGCAGAACGGCACGCGCACTTCCAGGCCGACCGCCATGCTCATCCGGTCCTTGCGTTCGAGCATCGCCGGCAGCCAGCGGCTCAGCGCCAGGTAGGCGACCTCGCGCTGGCGTCGCTGGGCGGCATCCTCGCCATCCAGCCGCGGCACTTCGGCGAGGGCCTCGCGGTAGCGCGCCCGGATGTATTCCGGCGCCGCCACCCGTTCGGCGACCTCCCGCCGCAGCAGTTGCCAGGGCCCGCTCTTGCCGGCCAGCCAGGGGAAGCCGTCGTATGCGAGGGCGCTCGGGTCGTGGAAGAACGGGTAGCCGCCGAACACCTCGTCGGCCGACTCGCCCGACAGTGCCACCGTGGTGTGCTCGCGGACCTGGCGGAACAGCAGGTAGAGCGAGGCGTCCAGCTCGCCCCAGCCGGGCAGGTCGCGGGCCTGGAGCACCGCCTCGTCCTGTTCCAGCACCTCTTCCGGGGCGACCAGCACGGTGCGGTGCGGCGTACCGAGGAAGTTCGCCGCCAGTTGCGCATAGGGTTCGTCCCAGCTGCTTTGCCAGGGCGTCGGGACGAAGCCGCGGCCTTCGCCGGGGAAGTCCACGGAGAAGGTCGGCAGGCGCCGCGCGTCGCCATCCAGCGCGGCCACCGCGAAGGCGCTGATGGCGCTGGAGTCGAGCCCGCCGGAAAGCAGGCTGCCCAGCGGGACGTCAGCCACCAGTTGCTCGGCCACTGCCTCGCGGAGCAACTGGCCGGCGCGTTCGGCGCTGTCCTCGGCGCCCTCTTCGTGACGTTCCGCGCGCAGCGCCCAGTAGACCAGCTCGCGCACACCATTGCGGTCGAAGCGCAGCGCCTGGCCCGGCCGGACCTGGCGCAGGCCCTTGTACAGGCCGTGGCCGGGAGTCGGCGCGGTGGTCAGGGCGAACAGCTCGGCGATGCCGCTGGCGTCGAGCACCGGGTTGGCCTCGGGGTTGGCGAAGATCGCCTTGGGTTCCGAGGCGAACAGCACGCCTCCGGCGGTCGGGTAGTAGTACAGCGGCTTGACCCCGAAGCGATCGCGCACCAGCCACAGGCTCTGCTCGCGCTCGTCCCACAGGGCGAAGCCGTAGATGCCGCGGAGCCGGACGAAGGAAGCCTCGCCCCATTGCAGATAGGCGCGCAGCACCACTTCGGTGTCCGAGCGGGTGCGGAAGACCTGGCCCAGCGTCTCCAGCTCGGCGCGCAGCTCGCGGAAGTTGTAGACCTCGCCGCTGTAGGTCAGCGCCACCCGCCCGCCAGCCTCGGCAAGCATCGGCTGGGCGCCGTTCTCCAGGTCGATGATCGCCAGGCGCCGATGGCCGAGCAGCGCGTGCCGCGACAGCCACAGGCCTTCGGCGTCCGGCCCGCGCGGGGCCAGGGTACGGGTCATGCGTTCGAGGATGCTGCGCTGCTCGCCGAGGTCGCGGCTCCAGTCGGTCCAGCCGGTGATTCCACACATGGATGACGTTCCTTGCAGTGACCCTTTATTCCCCGCGTAGCCAGGGCGGCGCGCAGGGATCTGCAGGGAGCGATGGTTGAAGACGGCTCAGACGGCCACGGCGAGACGCCGCAGGGCGGCGGGCTGCTGCCCGAGCCGGCGGCTCCACTCGCGCCAGAAGCCGCGGTTCTGCTCCTCGTCGACGTGGCGGCGGGTTGCCGGTCCCATGCCGCGGGAAAAATCGCTGTAGCCGAGGGCGGCGTGGGCGTAGGCGCGCTGACAGGATTCGAGGATCTCGACGTCGTCGGGGGTGCCGAAACCGCCCGGGCCGATGAACGAGATCAACCCATTGATCCGCGCCGCCCGCTCCTCGCGGGTCTCATCGGCGAAGCCGGCGCCCCATACGGTGACGCTGACCTCATCGGCGGCGGTCGGGAAGAACGAGCGGATGTTCAGGCCGAGGATGTCGTTGATCACCAGGTTGGGAAAGATGAACAGGCTTTTGTTGGTGTGGGCGATGTCCTCTGCCCGCGCCTGCCCGAAGCGTTCCACCAGGCGTTCGAACTTGGCGGCGATGGACGGCTTGAGCGCTTCCGGGAACAACGGGCTCCAGTAGGCGATCGGCCGTCCGGTGGACGGCGGGCCGCTGATGATCAGCGCGTGGCCGTTGCCCAGCGCCTCGCCGCGACCGTGGCGCTTGTGCGACTCCGGATCGGTGCCGAGGGTATTCAGGTATTCCAGGTAGCGCTTGTGGGCGAACGGCAGGTGGTAGGCGTCCACGCCGTTTTCCGCGAGCAGCTTCCAGTTGGCCTTGATCGAATGCTCGAAGCCGCCGGGGATGATCTCCAGTTCCGCCTCGGACTGGTCGCAGATCAGGTCGATATAGTCCTTCGCCTGGCCCAGGTAGGTTTCCAGGGACGGTTGCCGGGCGGCGTAGTGGATGAACAGGAAGTTGCGGTAGACCGCGTGTTTCACCCGTGTCAGGGACAGCTCCGGATGGCATTGCCCGGCATGCTGGTAGGCGGCCTTGTCCGGCAGACCGATCAGGCTGCCGTGGCTGTCGTAGGTCCAGCCATGGTAGGGACAGGTGAAACGCTGGCTGTTGCCCTGGCGCTCGGCGCAGACCTTGGCCCCACGGTGCGCGCAGGCGTTCAGGTAGACCGCCGGCTCGCCATCGGCGCGACGCTGGATGATCAGGTTGCGCCCGCCGACGTCGCGGGTGATGAAGTCGCCGGGCTCGCGCAGTTCGCTGAGGTGGGCGGCATACAGCCAGCTGTCGTCGAATATCTCGTGCAGTTCGCGCCGGTGCAGTTCCGCGGAAACATAGGCCTGGCGCCTGACCCGGAAGTAACTTGCGTCGTCGGTCTCGATATATTCACTCACCGCCTAACCTCCGTGTAACGTTGACAACCCGGCAACGGGGACGGAGGAAACCTAGCACGGGGAAAATCAATTCCGGCAGACTATTTATTCATTAGCTAATAACTCGTAACCCCATGAAAAAAGACAAAATAATTATTTCCCTCGACGACTGAAAATTCCTCCCGCTCATTGCACTCATGCTTTTATGAGGGGTCGCCCCGTTCAACTCTTCAGGTTCACCAGGTCGAGCAGGTCGGCACCGGCCTTGATCTCCTGCAGGACGATTTCCGAGCGGATATCGGTGACGCCGGCGGCGCGGTTCAGTTTGTTCACGATGAAGTCCGAATAGTGCTTGAGGTTGCGCGCCCGGACCCGTAGCACATAGTTGGTGGCGCCGGTCACCACATAGGCGGTGACCACCTCCGGCCAGTCCCGGACCCTGGCGATGAACGCCTCGTGCCAACCCTCGACGTCCTGGCGCAGCGACACATGGACGATGGCTTCCAGCTCCACGCCCAGTCGCTCGGCATCCAGTTCCACCGAGTAGCCGCGGATGATCCCCTCGCTTTCCAGCAGGCGCAGCCGGCGCAGGCAGGCGGATGGCGAGAGGGAGACCTTCTCCGCCAGGTCCTGGTTGCTCATCCGCCCGTCCTGCTGCAGGTGACGGAGAATGCGCAGATCGATGGCGTCCAGGGACATGTGCAATTCCTATCAGAATTAATAGCTATCTTCGAATTTTGTGCGAACAGATTGCCATGCGACCTTGCATTTCGCACGAAAATTCTCCGAAATCTCGTTCATTATCATTCGCTGGACTTCCGGAGAAAAACAATGACTTCGCTCCGCTACTGGGACATCAGTCCCGCCCTCGACCCGAACACGCCGACCTGGCCCGGCGACACGCCGTTCCAGCAGGAATGGGCGGCGCGGCTGGACGAGCAGTGCCCGGTCAACGTCGGCCGGATCACCCTTTCGCCGCATACCGGCGCCCACGTCGACGGCCCCCTGCACTACCGCGCCGACGGCCTGCCCATCGGCCAGGTGCCGCTGGACATCTACATGGGACCGTGCCGGGTGATCCACTGTATCGGCGCTAACCCGCTGGTGACCCCCGAACACCTCGCCGGCCAGCTCGACGACCTGCCCTCGCGGGTGCTGCTACGGACCTTCGAACGGGTCCCGGCGAACTGGCCGGAAGGCTTCTGCGCTATCGCTCCGGCCACCATCGAGTGCCTCGCCGAGCGCGGCGTCAGGTTGGTCGGCATCGACACCCCGTCGCTCGACCCCCAGCACTCCAAGACCCTCGACGCCCACCACGCGGTGGGCCGCCACGGCATGGCGATCCTCGAAGGCGTGGTCCTCGACGACGTGCCCGCCGGCGACTACGAACTGCTCGCCCTGCCGCTGAAATTCACCCACCTCGATGCCAGCCCGGTGCGTGCCGTGCTGCGCGCCCTGCCTACCGCGGAGTAACCGATGACCACTCGTGACGACTGCCTGGCGCTCGACGCCGGCGATCCCCTGGCCGACCTGCGCCAACTGTTCGCCCTGCCCGACGGCGTGATCTACCTCGACGGCAACTCCCTCGGCGCCCGCCCCCGGGCCGCCGTGGAGCGCGCCGCCGAAGTGGTCGCCGCGGAATGGGGCGAGGGGCTCATCCGCAGCTGGAACAGCGCCGACTGGCGCGGCCTGCCGGAGCGCCTCGGCGACAAGCTGGCGCCCCTGATCGGCGCGCGCGCCGGCGAAGTGGTGATCACCGACACCACATCGATCAACCTGTTCAAGGTGCTCAGCGCCGCCCTGCGGATCCAGGAGGAAGACGCGCCAGGGCGCAAGGTGATCGTTTCCGAATCGAGCAACTTCCCCACTGACCTGTACATCGCCGAGGGCCTTACCGACATGCTCCAGCGCGGCTACCGGCTACGCCTGGTAGATGACCCGGAGCAACTGCCGGCGGCGATCGACGCGGATACCGCGGTGGTGATGCTCAGCCATGTCAACTACAAGACCGGCTACCTGCACGACATGCGCGAGGTCACCCGCCTGGTCCACGAAAACGGCGCCCTGGCGATCTGGGACCTGGCCCACTCGGCCGGCGCGCTGCCGCTGGACCTGCACGCGGCCGACGCCGACTACGCCATCGGCTGCACCTACAAGTACCTCAACGGCGGCCCCGGCTCGCCGGCCTACGTGTGGGTCGCGCCGCGCCTGCGCGAGCGTGTCTGGCAACCGCTGTCCGGCTGGTTCGGTCATTCCCGCCAGTTCGCCATGGAGCCGCGCTACCAGCCCGGCGAAGGCATCACCCGGTTCCTCTGCGGCACCCAGCCGATCACCTCGCTGGCCCTGGTCGAATGCGGCCTGGATATCTTCGCCCGGACCGACATGCAGCGCCTGCGCGACAAGTCGCTGGCCCTCGCCGATCTGTTCATCGAATTGGTGGAAAGCCGTTGCGAACGCTTCGGCCTGACCCTGGTGACCCCGCGCGAGCATGCCCGGCGCGGCAGCCATGTCAGCTTCGAGCATGCCCAGGGCTACGCCATCGTCCAGGCCCTGATCGACCGGGGGGTAATCGGCGACTACCGCGAGCCGGGCATCCTGCGCTTCGGCTTCACCCCGCTTTACACCCGCTTCGTCGAGGTCTGGGATGCGGTGCAGGCGTTGCTGGAAATCCTCCAGAGCGAAGCCTGGAAAGAGCCGCGCTACCAGGTCCGGCACAAGGTGACCTGAGTCCCGCCCGCGCGGACCGCGCCGGTATTCCCGGGGCGGCCCGCGAGCACCCACCGCTCTCGCGCACAGGAGCCCGCGACCGGCACCCGCACATCGCCACCGACGTTCCCTCGGCAATTCATAAGAACCCCAATAAGATTCCAGAGGACATCCAGATGAACGACCCCCAGGGCTTCGAGGCCATCTCGCGCCGCGAACAGGGCCTGCAACGGCGGCTCTCGGCCGCGCAGATGAGCATGATCGCCATCGGCGGCGCCATCGGCACCGGCCTGTTCATGGGCAGCGCCTTCGCCATCGGTTTCGCAGGCCCCAGCGTCCTGCTCAGCTACGCCATCGGCGCGCTGATCACCCTGCTGCTGATGGGCTGCCTGGCGGAAATGACCGTGGCCCATGCCACCCCCGGCTCGTTCGGCGCCTTCGCCGAGCACTACGTCGGCCCGCTGGCCGGGTTCCTGGTGCGCTACGCCTACTGGGCGGCCATCGTCCTGGCGGTGGGCACCGAGGTCACGGCGGTGGCCATGTACATGAAGTACTGGTTCGCCGGTATCCCGGAATGGGTCTGGATCATCTCCTTCTCGACCCTGCTGATCGGCCTGAACGCCAGCAGCGTGAAAGCCTTCGGCAACTTCGAATACTGCTTCTCGACACTGAAGATCGCCGCCATCGTCGCCTTCATCCTGCTCGGCGCCTACCTGGTGTTCGGCTCCGCCAACCCGGCCTACGGCGTGCACAACTACAGCGCCCACGGCGGCTTCTTCCCGCACGGCCTGAAAGGCATGTGGATCGCCGTGGTGGTGTCGATCTTCAGTTATCTCAGCGTGGAGATGATCGCGGTCGCCGCCGCCGAGGCCGAACATCCGGAACAGGCGGTGAGGTCGGCGTTCCGCTCGACCATCGTGCGCCTGGTGGTGTTCTACCTGCTGACCCTGGCGCTGATGCTCGCCATCGTCCCCTGGGACCAGGCCGGGCAGAGCCAGAGCCCGTTCGTCACGGTGATGCAGGCGATCGGCCTGCCCGGCGCCACCGGGGTGATGAACTTCGTGGTGCTGGTGGCCGCGCTGTCGGCGATGAACAGCCAGCTCTACATCACCACCCGGATGATGTTCAGCCTGTCGCGCGCGGGGCACGCGCCGAAGGGCCTCGGCGAACTGAGCCGCCAGGGCGTGCCGCTGAACGCGCTGCTGCTGTCGAGCGTCGGTATCGCCCTGGCGACCCTGCTCAACCTGGTCTACCCCGAGCAGTCCTTCACCCTGATGATGGCGGTGTCGATGTTCGGCGCCCTCTTCACCTGGCTGATGATCTTCTTCACCCACCTCTGCTTCCGCCGCCACCGCGCCCGCCACGGCGGCGCGCCGCTGGCCTTCCGCATGCGCCTGGCGCCCTGGTCGACATTGCTCGGCCTGGCGCTGATGGCGGCGATCCTGGTCACCACCTTCTTCACCGAGGCGTTCCGCATGACCCTGGTCTTCGGCGTGCCGTTCCTCGCGCTGCTCAGCGCACTCTACCTGGTCTTCGTCCGCAAGCCCGGCAGGGATTGTCCGATAGAACGGGCAACGCCCTAGGCGCTCTCCGCCCTGCGAACCTGGCGCGCACGGCGAAGCCCGACCGGCGCGCCCTTTCCGGACCGGGCGGTTCCGTTTCCCATACCTTTTCCGTCGCACAAAAAGCATTACCCGCCGGCCGCCGCGACTCCGTAGCGTAGTGCCCAACCGGACGTTCCGGCCCGCGGCGCGCCGCGGCCGGCGCGCTCCCGTCAGGGACGAAGTGGCGGCACGCCCAGCCATCGAGCGCACTGCATCGCTCTGCCCTGTGGGGACGCAGACGTCGTCAGCCATGAGGGGAACACGATGCATCCGACCTTTTCGCGGGTCCTGCTGGCCGCCGCACTGGCCGCCGCCGGCAGCCCTGCCGTCGCCACCGAAATCCAGCTCGAGCAAGGCTGGAACGCCGAGCAACGCGCCTCCTGGTACGACGCCTCGCTCGGTTCACGGCTGCTGCCGCTGGCCTGGGCCCAGGCGCTGGAGCGTCCGGACAGCGAGGAGCGCCTGTTCTCCGAAGACAACGCCCGGCGCCTCGGCTTTCCCCTGCGCAACTGGCAAGGCGGCGAACTGCGCCTGCCGCGCGGCTTCGCCCTCGACCAGCAGGACGACAGCCAGTTCTCCGACACCCGCCTGCGCTGGAAAGCCCGCCAGTCGTCCAGCGAACCCTGGGTCGGGCTGAATTGCGCCGGCTGCCACTCCACCGACATCAGTTACCGCGGCAGCGAACTGACCGTCGACGCCGGCGCCACCCTGGCCAACGTCCAGGCGATCTTCGACGAAGTGCTCGCCGCGCTGCGCCGCACCAGCGACGACGGCGACAAGTTCGCGCGCTTCGCCGGCAACGTCCTCGGCAGCGAGGACAGCCCGGCCAACCGCGAGCTGCTGAAGGCCGCCCTGGTCAAACGCGCGGCGCTGATCGACACCCTGCTGAGCATGTCCGCGACCGACCTGCAACCCGGCCCGGGGCGCCTCGACGCCACCGGCCAGTCACTCAACCGCGCGGCAATCAACTCCGGCGCCCGCCATCTGCAAGCGAACCCGACCGACGCGCCGACCAGCTTCCCGGCACTGTGGCACACGTTGCAGATGGACAAGCTGCAATCCAGCGGATTCGTGCCCAACGTCAAGGTCCTCGACCTCAACGGCCAGGTCTTCGACCTCGGCTACCTGGCCGGCGACATCGGCGTGGTCCAGGGCGACTACGGCGACGTGGTCAGCCATCCGCTGTCCGGCCTGGAGGGCTATATATCGAGCATCCGCGTGGACAACCTGACCCGTGTCGAGGGCCTGATCCACAAGCTCAAGGCGCCGGCCTGGCCGAGCCAGCTGTTCGGCGCCCCGGACAGCGCCAGGCTGGCCCAGGGCAAGCGCCTCTACGAGGAGAACTGCGCGGCCTGCCATGCGAGCATCGGCCGCGACGACCTGCAAACCCCGATCAAGGTCCGCCAGGTGCGCCTGAAGGCCCATGGCGACGACGCGCCGATCGGCACCGACCCGTGGATGGCCTGCAACACCTTCACCTTCAGCAGCCCCAGCGGCAACTACTTCGGCCTGTTCCGACCGTCCCTCGGCACCCCCAGCGGCGTCGGCATCGTCGGGCGGACTTCGAAGATCGCCGACATGCAGGTCCCCGAGGTGTTCCAGATCATGCTCGGCAAGAAAGGCCAGCTGGCCGACGGCATCGCCGAGATCATCCACGCCATCGTCACCGGGCAGCAGACCCTGCCCGGCTCCGACAGCCTGCAAGCGGTGCCCGCCGGACAATTGCTGCTGGCCGGCGCCGCCCCTGCCGACAGCCAGGCGCAGAGCCTCGCCGCCGGCGAAGTCCCCACCGACAAGAGTGCGCGCAAGGACTACTGCCTGAATACCGAGCATCCATTCCTCGGCTACATCGCTCGCCCGCTGAACGGCATCTGGGCCACCGCACCCTACCTGCACAACGGTTCGGTGCCGTCGCTGTACGACCTGCTGCTGCCCCAGGAGCAACGGCCGGCCACCTTCTACACCGGCAGCCACGAGTTCGATCCGAGCCGGGTCGGCTACCTCACCGCGCCCGGCCCGGACAACGCCTTCCTCTTCGACACCCACCTGGAAGGCAACTCCAACGCCGGCCACGACTTCGCCCGCGAGTACGACGAAAGCCAGCGCCTGGCGTTGCTCGAATACCTCAAGACCCTGTGAGCCGGCCCCGCCCACATGCCCAATAGAGAGAACCGCCCGATGACCCTATCGCGACTCAGCCTTGCCATCCTTTCCGTCCTCGCCGGTGCCCCGGCATTCGCCGACGACAGCGGCGTCGACCTCGACCAGGGCTGGAACCAGACCCAGAAGACCGCCTGGCTGGAAGCCGGCCAGGGCTCGCGGATGCTGCCGCTGGCCTGGCTGGTGGCGCTGGAGCAGCGCGCCAGCGAAGAACCGCTGATGTCCGATGCGCTGATCCGCCAGTACGGCTATGTCCCGCACACCCTCGGCGGTTCCAGCGTGAAGGTGGTGCAGGGCTACGCGGTCGACCGCAGCGACGACAGCGACCTGACCTTCACCAAGCTGCGCTGGAAAGCCCTGCAGGGCTCCAGGGAACCCTGGGTCGGACCGACCTGCAGCATGTGCCACACCTCGCACATCAGCTACCAGGGCACCCAGTTGACCGTCTACGGCGGGCAGACCATGGGCGACCTCGCCGGCTTCCAGCTGGAGATCCTCGGCGCCCTGCAGAGCACCCGCGCCGACACCGCCAAGTTCGAGCGCTTCGCCCGCAAGGTGCTCGGCGCCGACGGCCTGGTCAGCGGCTACAACGACGCCAACAAGGCGCGCCTGCAGGCAGCCCTGGACGCCACCATCGTGCGCCTGCGCGACGGCTCGCACTTCAACCTGCCGCACGATCCCGAGTTCGGCCCGGGCCGCCTGGACGCCATCGGTTCGATCTTCAACTCGGTGGGCTACGAACTGCACGCCGACGAGCAGATCTACGGCGCCGAGGACGCCCCCGTGAGCTATCCGTTCCTGTGGAACGTACCGCAGCTGGACCGCGTGCAGTGGACCGGCTTCAACCCGAACCACATCAACGTGGTCGACATCGACAACCGCAAGTTCGACGTCGGCGCCCTGGCGCGCAACGCCGGCGAGGCGGTCGGGGTATTCGCCGACGTCAAGGTGCTCAGCCCGATCCAGTCGGCGCTGCACATCGGCTACCCGTCGAGCATCAACGTCGACAACCTGATCCGCATCGAAGACCAGCTCGGCCAACTGAAGCCGCCGGCCTGGCCGAACCAGCTGTTCGGCGCCCCGGAGCCGACCAGGGTCGCCGAGGGCCGCGAGCTGTACCGGCAACATTGCTCCAGTTGCCACACGCCGCTGGACCGCAACGACCTGCGGACCCCGGTGAAGACCGTGCTCACCCACCTGCAGGCGCGCGGCGAGGTCGCGCCGATCGGCACCGACCCGTGGACCGCCTGCAACAGCATCGCCCAACTGAAGACCGGCTACGTGCGCGGCAAGCCCTACCTGTCCTTCGTCGGCACCGGCCAGCGCGGTTTCTACGGCAAGCAGGCCTATGCGGTGGACGTGCTCCAGGAAGTGGTGGTCCAGGCCCTGGCCGCGCGCGGCCTGAGCGTCGCCCTGGGTGCCTTCCAGACCGCCGCCCTGGGCATCTTCGACGGGCAGTTGCCGCCGCTGATCAGTCCGGTGCCGGACAGCCCCGACGCCGACAGCGCCGAAGCGACCGCCGCGGACGCGCCAGGCGCCCTGCTCCTGGCCGAAAACGTCGCGGCCGACAGCGACAAGGCCCGGCGCCTGGAGCAGTGCCTGGCGATGACCAGCGACCTGATGGCCTACAAGGCGCGCCCGCTGAACGGTATCTGGGCCAGCCCGCCCTACCTGCACAACGGCTCGGTGGCGACCCTCTACGACCTGCTGCTGCCGCCGGACCTGCGGCCGCGGACCTTCTATACCGGCAGCGTCGAGTTCGACCCGGTCAACGTCGGCTACATCACCGATGCCGGCGGCGCCAACCGCTTCCTCTTCGACAGCGGCAAGCCGGGCAACGCCAATGGCGGCCACGACTACGGCAACGCGCAGTTCAACGAGCAGCAGCGCCGCGCCCTGGTCGAGTACATGAAGACCCTCTGAAGCCCCTCGCGCGGCCGGCGCTCCCGGCCGCGTCCCTCAACCGGCGGCGACCCGCCGCGCGGTCTCGACGAAGCATTCGAACTGGGTGTCGCTGGCGCGAAGCCGCGAAGTCGGCGACACCGCCAGCCCCACCGGCAGGCGGAAGCCTTCGTTGACCGCCGCCGGCAGAGCGGTGAAGGCCACCCCCGGATAGGCGAACTTGGTCAGCGACAACGGCAGGAAGGCGAAGCCGTCGCCGCTGGCGACCTGGGCCAGGAGAATGCTCAGGTCGTTCGGCCGCACGCTGCGCCGGGGCGCGAAGGCGGCGGCATCCATCGCATCGTTCATGAACTGGCTGTAGGCGGGAAACAGCGAGTCCTTCGGTACCAGCAGCGGCTCGCCAATCAGGTCGTTCAGCGACCAGTCGGGCGCCAGTCGCCGGTGCAGGGTTTCCGACAGGGCGATGACGTGCTCGTAGCTGCCGATCTCCATCAGCTCGTATTCGCGCACCACCTTCGGCGGCGCGCCGATGATCGCCGCGTCCAGGGACGACTCGCGGACCAGGCTGAGCAGGTCCAGCGATGGCGCCCAGGATGGCGAAACGGCGCTGCACACCCGCGCTTCCTTCAGTTGCCGGGCCAGCTCGCCGGACCAGCCGGGATCGAGGTAGCGGCTGAAACCGATGTGCAACTGGCGGTCGTCGCCGTCGCCGATGTCGCGGGTCAGCGTCTTGGCCTCGGCGATGATCTTCACCGCGCGGCAATGCACCACCCTGCCCACTTCGGTCAGGCTCACCCCGGCCGGACCGCGGACGAACAGCGCCTCGCCGATGTGCACTTCGAGCGCCTGGATCTGCCGCGACAGCGACGGCTGCGAAACGTGCAGCACCTCGGCGGCCTGGCCGATGCTGCCGTACTCGGCGACACAGGCGAAATACATCAGCTGGCGCAACGAAGGCATCGCCTTCGACCAATTGATGATCGGGAAACTGGCATCGGTCACGGACATTGCGTACATACCCCTCGCTGGCAACACGGGTCGGATCGGCACGGACAGGGAAACCCCGGGACGGCGCGACGAGCGACCGCCGGCCGCCTTCATCCGAAAGCCGTTTCGCGGCAGAAGAACGAAAGATAGGTAGCGGAGATGACAGGAAGCGCGACGTTCGGGTCCGGGACGCTCTTCATGGACGGCGTCTTGTTCCCGCGCCGCCAGTATAGCCAGGCGGCATGGGGAACTGGCCATGCGGCGCGCCACCACCGCGGGCCACCCTCGCCGTTCGGATAGGTCCCCTTGCCAGGTCGGTCCGAAGCTGCCGGGGGCTATCGAAAGCGCTGCGCCGTGGGCACCGGCCACGAACGCAGGCCACCCCGTCGGCAGCGGCTGAACCGTTTCGTCTTTTCGTGAACCGCTTCCGTGTCGGCGGAGCGCCAGGGGGGCTACGCTGAGTTTTTCAGGATCAGGAGTACCGCCATGCTGGATCACGACCTGACTGTCGCCCTGCTCTGCCGTCTCAACCAGAACCAGAGTGCCCTCGGCATGGCCCTGGAGGAGCTGGCGATCTGGGCGAAGCGCCATGAAGGCGGCGAAACCTACGATGTCGTCATGAACCACCTGCAGACCCTGGAGCGCAACGCCGACTTCGTCGCCGAGGCCATCGTCGTCCTGATGGCGGATCGCTGAAGCGCGCCGGCCCCGTACGAGCGGACGAGCCTGCGCGGTGCGCTGGGCACGGCACGCAGTAAAATCTTCAAGATTTTTCTTACAAGGCAATAGGACTCGTCCAAGTTACCTCGCCCATAGCTCCCGGTACCCTTGCCCGTTACACCTTTCAAGCACCAACGGGATCTCCAGGGCTTATGCTTCTTCGAACCATCAGTGTGGAAACTGCCGAGCAGACGGAACTGAATGCGGCCTTGTTGTGTGGTTTCGCCATTCCCGCCAGCGACCGCAACTTCATCGCCTACAGCCTCAACGAACAGGTCGACGAAAACGACTCGCGCGTCTACATCGCCTCCCTGTTCAAGACCGACGACGGCTTCCGCCTGGGCCGTCTCGACACCGACGAGGCCTGCGAGGCGGCCATCCAGGTGTTCCGCCAACTGGTCCGCGAAGCCACCACCGGCAACCGCCGGACCAGCGATCTGGCCTACCACCTCATCGACCTGCAGGACGCGGCCATCGCCCCCTCGCGGCGGGAAGAACACCGCTCCCTGGTGCTCGAACGCGAATGGGTGATGAAGCTCGTCACCTTCGAGTCCCCCCATGGCTACGGCCCCGCCCTGGATGGCGAGGAACCCTGCGCGGAAGTCCCGCCGCTCGTCCAGGAGGCCCTTTTCGAAGACGCCGCTCCCGATGTCCTCGCCGAAGACGATGCGGACGAGACCACGGACGGGCCGGCGGAGCCCATCGACGAGCCCGAGGCGGCGGAAGACGAAACCGTCACCGAGGCCGGATGCGTCGAGCCCGAGCCGCGGCCGGAGGCGGAAACGGCAGCGCCCGAGGGTGGGGCGCCAGCCGAGTTCGCGGCGAAAGCGGAGCAGTCCGCCAAGGTAGCGGATGCCGAGGCCATCGGCGCCTTCGTCGACAACGCCAGTCATCTTCGCGAGGAGCTTGCCGACCTGGCGCAGATGCTCCACCCCGCGCTGCACGCCGCCGACGCCACGGGCAGCGCCAACCTTCCGTCTCCAGACGCCGCCGAGGAATCCTCCATGCCCCCGAGCCCCTCCCCCCTCGCCGCACCCGCGCCGGAACCGGTATCGGCCAGGGTCCCCAGCCTGTCGCTGCGCCTCCGGGTGCCGCCCGCACGCCTGGCCGGCGCCGAGGGCGGGGCCAACGCCAGAGAGGCGCCCACCCAGGCCGCCGCCGTCATTCGCCAACCCGAGGATGAAGCCCACGTGGATACGGATACCGCGCTCGATATCGGCAACGATACCGAGCATCTGCTACAGGACGTGCAGGGCACCCTGGCCGACCTCGCCGGCATGGCCCAGCAACTGAGCCAGCAGAAGCAGGAAGCGCTCAAGCAGCAGGAGTCGCTGGAGTCGCTCCAGACGCAACTGCACGAGAAGGAGCGGCAATTGCAGGAAAAGGAAAAGCAGCTCCGGCAGTGGCACAAGCGCCTGCAGGACGACCGCCAGGCGCTGGAGCGGGAAACCGAGCAGAGCAACCGTCTCCTCGCCGAGCGCAGCGCGGCCCTGCAACAACTCGCGGAAAGCGTCGAAGCCCGCGAGCGCAGCAGCGCGCGGCGAGCCGAGGTACTGCAGATCGAGCAGGAACGCCTCGAAGAGTTGCGCAGCCAGCAGAACCTGCGCCAGGCCGAACTGGAAAAGCGCGAAGCCAGCGTCCAGCAGCGCAGCCTGGAACTCGGCGAGCGCTTCAAGAAGCTGGAAAGCGCCCGCGAGAAGCTGGCGCAGATCGTCAAGGGTTTCAACGAGACCGTGCAGTTCAATACCGCTCTGCACGCCATCAGTCATACCGGGTTGAAACGCCAGGAAGAGAGCGCAGCCGAACTGGAATAAGGTTCTCCTCCGGCAAAAGGGCGCGGCGCCGATACTGGTCCGCGCCCTTTTTCATTCGCCCAGCCGCGCCTGGCCGCTCGCCCTCGGGACGCGGTGCCGCCGGCCAGTTCACCGGTGCGCAGAGCAGTTGTGCGCCGGACAGCGCCGGCAGGCGCACCCATTCGGGAAACTCCAGGTCGCAGCAGACCATCACCGCGATTCGCCCGAAGCGGGTAGCGACCACCGGCGCTGGCCCTGGCACAAGGCCATGGGAAGGACGGAGTGTCGGCAAGCGAAGACGGGAAGGGAATCAGTCAGGTCAAATAATCAGTTCAGCATTTTCTGAACCATACGCAGGGCGATCGCTGAACCGAGGGCCGCCGAGGCACCGCGTGCGCCCTTCTGACTCCCTCTCAAGGCCGGCGCGCAGCATGGCCTTCGGCGGAAACCTGTGGCGCCTGGGTCTGCCCCGCCTCGCGCTCCAGCAGATCGCGCAGGCGCTGCGCATCCAGCGGCCGGCTGAGCAGGAACCCTTGCAGTTCGTGGCATTGCTCGTCGCGCAGGATATGCATCTGCCCTTCGGTCTCCACGCCCTCGGCGGTGACCCGCAGGTTCAGGGCGTTGCCGAGATTGATGATGGCCTGCACGATCGAACGGTCGCGCCCGGTCTTCTCCATGCTGGCGACGAAGCGCTTGTCGATCTTGATGCTGTCGAAGGGATAGGTGCGCAGGTAGCCGAGCGAGGAATAGCCGGTACCGAAGTCGTCCATGTTGAGGCGGACGCCCAGCTCCTTGAGGGCCGTCATGGTCCGCAGCGCGCCATCGACATCGTTGAGCATGACGTTCTCGGTCACCTCCAGCTCCAGCCGGCGAGCATCCAGGCGGGCCAGGCGCAGGGCCTCGCGCACCTGCCAGACGATATCGCCGGTCATGAACTGCGCCGGCGACACGTTCACCGAGACCATCACCTCGCCTGGCCAGCTGGCGGCGGTGGCGCAGGCCTCGCGCAGCACCCAGTTGCCGATCTGTACGATCAGGTCGCTTTCTTCCGCCAGGCCGATGAACTCGTCCGGGCCGATCAGCCCGCGGCGCGGATGGTTCCAGCGGATCAACGCCTCCGCCGAGGCGATCGTCTGTTCCTGCGCCAGGAAACGCGGCTGGTAGTACAACTCGAACTCGCCGTTCTGCAAGGCGGCGCGCAACTCGGTCTCGCGCAGCTTCTTCTCGGCGAGATGGGAGTCCATCGCTTCCAAGTAGAAACGCCAGGTATTGCGCCCCGCGGCCTTGGCCTCGTACATCGCCACGTCGGCGCAACGCAGCAGGCCGCGCGGATCGCCGCCGTGCTCCGGCGCCAGGGCCACGCCGATGCTCGCGCCGACATGGAAGCTGTGCCCTTCGTAGGCGACCTCGCGGTTGATCACGTCGATCAGCCGGCTACAGAACTTCTCGATTTCCAGCTTCGACGACACGTGGGTACTGACCACCACGAACTCGTCGCCGCCGAGCCGGGCAACCATGTCCTGGTCGCGGGTCGAGGCGCGCAGCCGTTCGGCGATGGCGTAGAGCACCGCATCGCCGGCGGGATGGCCGTGCTGGTCGTTGATCGGCTTGAAGCGGTCGAGGTCGAGCATCAGTACCGCTACCGGCGACTTGCCAGCCTTTTCCGCCAGCAGGCGTTCGAGGAACTGGAACAGCTTGTTGCGGTTCGGCAGGCCGGTCAGGGCATCGTGCAGGGACAGATGCTGGATCTTCGCATGGGCTTCGACCTCGTCGGTGATGTCGGCCGCCGTGCCGCGATAGCCGCTGGCGACGCCGTTGCGGATCGCGCTGGCGCTCAGCTTGCCGACCCGCGCCTGGCCCTGGCTGTCGCGGAAAGCGCAGACCAGGCTGGACGGCGCACCGGCATCGGGCAGCCCTTCCAGCCACTTGACGATGTTCACCGTATCGCTATCCAGCAACTCGTCCAGCCGCCGCCCGATCCAGGCCTCCGGCTGGTAGCCGGTGACGTCGCGGAAGCGCACGGAGAGATAGGTGAAGACGAAATGCCCGTCGACTTCCCAGATCCAGTCCGAGGCCGCCTCGGCTATCGACTTGAAACGTTCCTCGCTGGCCAGCAGGGCCTGGTTGCTGCGTTTCAGGACCTTCTGCTGGCGATCCACCGCGCGGGCGTTGAGCACGGCGCTGCGGCTCAGCCAGAACAGCAGCCCGGCGGCGAGCACGAAGATTCCCAGCAGCGGCAACGCGGTCTCCCGCAGCATGGCGCTACCCGGACGCGACGACACCCAGGCCAGGCGATGGGGAGTGCCCTCCAGGGCAAGGCTTTCCTTGTCGCCCGCCGCGCCGCCGGCCAGCAGGTGCAGGTTGGCGATGCCGTAGTCGCCGCCGAGCTTGGCCAGCTTCGCCGGGGTCAGCCGGTCGACGAAGACCATCACCGAGGCCTTGGCCAGGTCGATGGGCGCATGATCGCTGGTGGGCTTGATCGCCGAGGCAACCAGGATCGCCGGTGCGCCGTCGAAGTCGACGTAGCGGCTGATCGCCGCTTCGTCCACCGCGGCACGGCGTGCGGAGCGGAGGATGTCCCCGGTGTCGGCGTTCAGCGAGTCGGCCAGCGAGCGTTCGGAAAGCTCGCCCTCGAGCATGGCGTAGCGAGTGCCACGGTCGTCGATGACGAAGACGCCGTCGTAGCCGTTGGTGGTGTAGAGCACCGAGCCGAGGTTGTTCTTGGTGAAGGCCCAGTCCACGTCGACCCGGTTTCCCAGATAGACGTAAGCATCGGTCCAGAACGAATAGGTGGTGGAGAACTGCTCGGAATTTTCCCGGCGATTCTGCAGCGCCTTTTCCACGTAGAAATGGCTCTGCTCGATGGCGATGTCGTCCTGGTGCCTGGCGATGTGCAGGATCGCCCAGCCGCATGCACCGAGGGCGAGGAAAAGGGCGGCCAGGAACATTAGGAGATGCTTGGAGACCTGGGAGACTGCGGTACCGCTGGCAATCGCTGAAGCAAGCATCGATTCGCCATCCTTGTGACCGTATAGGTGCGGGCCTTGGTCACTGTCTTATAGTTAAGCATCCAGGGGGCGTCAAAAACCCCGCTTGGCAAGCGCATCGGCGCCGAAGATGCGGCTGCCGCTCCCGCAAAGGCGCGCGCCGCCGCTGGCCTCGGCGGCGCGCGGCGGCTCTCAGCGGCCCTGCCTGGCGACGATCGCCTCGGCCACGCTGGCCGGTACCTCGGCATAGCGGACGAACTCCATCGAGTAGCTCGCGCGCCCCTGGGACATCGAGCGCACGTCGGTGGCATAGCCGAACATTTCGCCCAGCGGGACCTCGGCACGGATCACCTTGCCCGCCGGGGTATCCTCCATGCCCTGGATCAGGCCACGCCGGCGGTTGAGGTCGCCCATCACGTCGCCCATGTAGTCCTCCGGGGTCACCACCTCGACCTTCATCACCGGCTCCAGGAGCACCGCTCCGCCCTTCTGCGAGAGGTGCTTGGTGGCCATCGAGGCGGCGATCTTGAACGCCATCTCGCTGGAGTCGACGTCATGGTAGGAGCCGTCGTACACCGTCGCCTTCAGGCCGATCAGCGGGTAGCCGGCGAGCACGCCGTTCTGCATCTGGTCCTCGATGCCCTTCTGGATCGCCGGGATGAACTCTCGGGGAATCACCCCGCCGACCACCTCGTTGTGGAACTCCAGGCCTTCCTGCCCCTCGTCGGCCGGAGCGAAGCGGATCCAGCAATGGCCGAACTGGCCGCGGCCGCCGGACTGGCGGACGAACTTGCCCTCGATCTCGCAGGTGTTGCGGATGGTCTCGCGATAGGCCACCTGCGGCTTGCCGATATTGGCTTCGACGCCGAACTCGCGGCGCATGCGGTCGACGATGATGTCCAGGTGCAACTCGCCCATCCCGGAAATGATGGTTTGCGCGGTCTCCTCGTCGGTCTTCACGCGGAACGACGGGTCTTCCTGGGCCAGCTTGCTCAGGGCGATGCCCATCTTCTCCTGGTCGGCCTTGGTCTTCGGTTCCACCGCCACCGAGATCACCGGATCGGGGAAGTCCATGCGTTCGAGGATGATCGGCTTGTCGATGGCGCACAGGGTGTCGCCGGTGGTCACGTCCTTCATGCCGATCAGCGCGGCGATGTCGCCGGCGCGCACTTCCTTGATCTCGTCGCGCTGGTTGGCGTGCATCTGCACCATCCGCCCGACCCGCTCCTTCTTGCCTTTCACCGAGTTGAGCACCGCATCGCCGGAAGTCAGCACCCCGGAATACACACGGGCGAAGGTCAGGGTGCCGACGAAGGGGTCGGTGGCGATCTTGAACGCCAGCGCCGAGAACGGCTCGTCGTCGTCCGCATGGCGCTCGTCGTGCTTCTCTTCGTCGTCCGGGTCGGTACCCCTGATCGCCGGGATTTCCGATGGAGCCGGGAGATAGTCGATCACCGCGTCGAGCACCAGAGGCACGCCCTTGTTCTTGAACGAGGAGCCGAGCACCGCCGGTACGATCTGGTTGGCCAGGGTCCGCTGGCGCAGCCCGGCCTTGATCTCCTCGATGCTCAGTTCCTCGCCTTCCAGATACTTGTTCATCAGTTCGTCGTTGGCCTCGGCAGCGGCCTCGACCATGTGCGCCCGCCACTCCTCGGCCAGCGCCCGCAGCTCCGCCGGGATCTCCTCCTCGCGGTAGCTGGTGCCCTGGTCGGCATCGTTCCAGTAGATGGCCTTCATCTTCACCAGGTCGATCTGCCCGCTGAAGTTTTCCTCCGAGCCGATCGCCAGTTGGATCGGCACCGGGACATGGCCCAGGCGTTGCTTGATCTGCGCGACCACGCGGAGGAAATCGGCGCCCTGGCGATCCATTTTGTTGACGTAGGCCAGGCGCGGCACATGGTACTTGTTGGCCTGGCGCCAGACCGTCTCGGACTGCGGCTCGACCCCGTCGGCGCCGCTGAACACCACCACCGCGCCATCGAGCACGCGCAGCGAGCGCTCCACCTCGATGGTGAAGTCGACGTGGCCGGGGGTGTCGATGATGTTGAAGCGATAGCGGTGCGGGAACTGCTTGGTCGAGCCCTGCCAGAAGGCCGTGGTCGCCGCCGAGGTGATGGTGATGCCGCGCTCCTGCTCCTGGACCATCCAGTCCATGGTCGCCGCGCCGTCATGGACCTCGCCCATCTTGTGGTTGACGCCGGTGTAGAAGAGGATCCGCTCGGTCGTCGTGGTCTTGCCGGCGTCGACGTGGGCGACGATGCCGATGTTGCGATAAAGCTCGATGGGAGTGGTGCGAGCCATGATCTGCCCCTTGGGTGCTGCCCTGGATGATGGGAACGACTGCTGAAAGAAAAATGTAGCTGAAGAAAGGACGCCGCAGCACCGCCGCGACGCCTGCTTTTCGACCTCGGCAGAGGGGACTGGTTCTGCCGCTCCGGCCCGCCGACGAAAGGCGCGACGGCAGGGCTTGTTCCCAGCGGACATAAACTCATGGCGCAAAGGTCTAAGCCGTCCCTGGAAAATCCCCCGGCTCGACGGACATCCCTGGACACACCGGAACAAGGGATGCCCCGACCATGCACCGATCGCTCCACACCGACGCGCCGCTGGGCGCCGCCCTGCTGCTGGCCCTGCAGCTCGCTCCCGGCAGCGCCGCCGCGGCGGAGGAACAGGCGCCTGTCGACCCGCCCACGGTCCAGTTGCAACGAATCGAGGTGACCGGCAGCGCGATCCGCCGGGTCGATGCGGAAACCGCGGTGCCGATCAGCGTCCTGCGCGCCGAGGAGCTGCGCCAACAGGGCGTGACCAGCACCGAGGAACTGATCGGCCGGCTTTCCGGCAACCAGGGCGTATACAACTCCAGTCGCTCGGTCGGCAGCGCCACCGGCGGCGCCTCGTTCGCCGACCTGCGCGGAATCGGCGCGAACAAGACCCTGGTGCTGCTCAACGGCCGGCGCCTGGCGAACAATGCCATCGACGGCTCCGCGGTGGATCTCAACACCATTCCCTTCGCCGCCATCGACCGGGTCGAGGTGCTGCGCGACGGCGCCTCCGCGCTGTACGGCACCGATGCCATCGGCGGGGTGATCAACTTCATCACCCGCAAGAGCCTGAACGAAGGCCGCTTCGACAGCGGCTACGCCTCCCCCACCCACGACGGCGGCGGCAACCAGCGCAACGTCAGCGCTAGCTGGGGCTTCGGCGAGCTGGAGGAGGATCGCTTCAATGTCTTCGCGGTGGCCAACTACGACAAGCAGGAGCGCCTCGGCGCCAAGGACCGTGGCTACACCTACAACTACCAGCCGGGACGCGGCCTCGACTACAGTTCCGGAACCGCCTTCCCCGGCAACTGGAGCCAGGGCGCCAACGCCAGCAATCCGCTGGCCGCCGGCGGTTGCAAGGGCGCCGACCTGATTCCGCGCAACGGCATCTGCCGGCAGAGCCTGTGGCGCTACCTCGACCTGGTGCCGGAAACCGAGAAGACCTCGGTGTTCAGCCGCGCCACCGGCAAGCTGGCCGACGAGCACAACGTCAGCCTGGAGTACTTCTGGTCGCGCAACGACAACGCTACCCAGGTCGGCCCAGGGACCCTCACCGGCCTGCAGATCGATCCCGGCACCGCCTTCTATCCCGGCAACGGCATCACTCCCGGACCCGGCGGCTTCGTCCTCGACCCGAGCCGGCCGGTGGAGGTCAACTGGCGACAGAGCGTGCTCGGGCCGCGCCTGCAATCCTCGCAGAACACCGGCCAGCGCCTGCTGCTCGGCTTCGACGGCCAGTTCGCCGACTGGGACTACGATATCGGCGCCTCGTACAACCAGAACAAGGTGGTCGACCATATCCACAGCGGCTACGTCGATGATCGCGCCGCCGCCCTCGGCATCGCCAACGGGACGCTGAACCCGTTCGGGCCGCAGACCGACGCCGGCCTCGCCTACCTCGGCAGCCATGCCCTGAGCGGCGACTTCCGTACCTCGATCGGCCGCGTCAAGGGCCTGGACGCCCGCGCCAGCCGGGAGATCGGCGACTGGTTCGGCGCCGGGCCGGCGGCCCTGGCGCTGGGCGGCGAGTTCCGCAAGGAAGCGTTCCACCAGGACATCCAGGACTTCGCCGGCAACGTGCAGAGCCTCGGCGTCGATCCCGCCGCCACGGTCAGCGGCGAGCGCAACCTGAAGGCGCAGTACGCCGAACTCAACGTGCCGGTGCTGGACAGCCTGGAACTCAGCGCGGCGATCCGCCACGACAAGTACAGCGACTTCGGCAGCACCAGCAACCCGAAATATTCGTTCCGCTTCCAGCCGTTCCGCCAGTTGGTCCTGCGCGGCGCCTACAGCGAAGGTTTCCGTGCGCCCTCGCTGTACGAACTGTACAACCCGACCTTCACCACCTATACCAGCGCCAACTACGACGACCCGCGCCTGTGCGCCGGCGGCCAGCCGAGCCAGGGCGGCATCGCCAACCGCGACTGCGCCCAGCAGTTCTACAACGCCACCGGCGGCAATACCGACCTGCGACCGGAAACCGCGCGCAACGTTACCCTGGGCCTGGTCTACCAGCCGCTGCGCGACCTTTCCGTCGGCCTGGACTTCTGGTGGATCAGGATCGCCAACCAGATCGCCGAGTTTCCCGAAGCGGCGATCTTCGCCGACCCGCAGGCCTACGCCGGACGCATCGTGCGCAAGGCCGACGGCTCTATCGATCACGTCGTCACCGGACTGGCCAACCTCGGCAAGGTAAAGACCAGCGGCGTCGACCTGAGCCTCGATTATCGTTTCCCGGCCAGCCGCTACGGGCAGTTCGGGCTCGACCTGCAAGGCACCTACGTGTCCCGCTACGACTTCCAGCAGCAGATCGGCGGCCAGTACCTGGACAACGTCGGCGACTTCCAGGGCGTCGGCGTGATCGCCCGCTGGAAGCACGTCGCCAACGCCACCTGGAGCCGCGACGCCTGGCAGGCCACCCTGAGCAACCGCTACACCAGCGGCTACAACGACTACGACCGCGCCAGCCACGGCAAGGTCGGCTCGTGGAACCTCTGGGACCTGGCCGGCAGCTACCGCCTCAGCCACGCGCTGGGGCTGACCCTCGGGGTGAAGAACCTGTTCGACCGCGAACCGCCGTTCAGCAACCAGACCTACACCTTCCAGAGCGGCTACGACCCGCGCTACACCGATCCCTACGGGCGCATCCTGTTCGGCCGCCTCAGCTACAGCTTCTGATGCCGGCGCGGGCGCCCGGCCGGTATGGCCGGCAAGCCCGTCGACGGCTGTCCAGCTACCAGATCCGGTAGCCCTGCCAGATTTCGCAGGCGACCAGATCTGGCAGGTTGTTGGGCTCCCGGTGCCATGCAACCTATTACGCCTCTCGCCCCCCACCCGTTCGCGCAAGAGGACACCGCATGATCATTCTCGGGATCACCAACAACGACCTGGCCGGCGCCTGCCTGGTGCGCGACGGCGGGATCGTCGCCGCCGCCAGCGAGGAGCGCTTCACCCGCCAGAAGGACCACAAGGCCTGGCCGAGCCGCTCCATCGACTATGTGCTCGGCGAGGCCGGCATCGACCTGGCCGACATCGACCGCATCGCCTACGGCTGGAACGCCGGGTTCGACGCCGGGCGGCACCTCGACCTCTACCTGGACCGGGTCCTCGAGGAAGCCCGCGAGCGTCCCGAGGGCCTGCCGCACCTGCGCAAGCGGATCGCCGACGAGATGGCCAACGACAAGGCCAAGCGCGGCGAATTCGATGCCTTCGTCCGCGCCAACGGCCTGCGCGGCAAGGTCGAGTACATCGACCATCACGAATGCCACGCCCTCGGCGCATTCGTCTGCTCGCCGTTCGACGAGGCGCTGACCCTCACCTGCGACGGCCGCGGCGACTTCCAGTCGCTCACCGTCACCCACTACCGCGCCGACGGCGGCGAGGCGGTCCTGCAACGCGAGACCAGCGTCGACAGCCTGGGCTACTTCTACGGGCGCATCACCCGCCTGCTCGGCTTCAAGCCGAACCGCCACGAAGGCAAGATCACCGGCCTGGCGGCGTTCGGCGACGCGGAAAAGCTGCTGCCGCTGATGAACGACATGATCCGCCTGGAGAACGGCCGCCTGCGCGCCCGCTGCGGCGAACTGTACCTGCCCTCCTACCACGGCTACAGCGATCCGCTGCTGCAACGCTGCGCGGCGGAACGCCCGGCGGATGTCGCCGCCGCCGCGCAACGGCACTCCGAAGACCTGCTGGTGGCCATCGCCCGGGAGCACGTGGCGCGCACCGGCTGCGCCAACCTGTGCCTGGCCGGCGGGGTGTTCGGCAACGTCAAGCTGAACCAGCGCCTGCGCGAGATCCCCGGGGTCCGCGATGTCTACGTGCTGCCCTGCATGGGCGACGGCGGCCTGGCCCTGGCCGCGGCGGTGGCGGTGGCCTATCGCGAGAACGGTACGCGCTTCCCGGCGCCGAGCATGGCCCTCGGGCCGGACGCGCGCAGCGCCGCGCAGAATGCCGAGCTGATCGCCAGCCAGTACCCGCAGCTGGCCTACAGCCGGCCGGCCAACCTGATCGAGACGCTGGTCGAAGCGCTGCGGGAAAACCAGGTGCTGGGCATGTTCAAGGGCCGCATGGAGTTCGGCCCGCGCGCCTTGTGCAACCGCAGCATCGTCTACCATCCCGGCGATGCCAGCGCCAACGACTGGCTCAATCAGCGCATGGAACGCACCGAGTTCATGCCATTCGCCCCGGTCACCGCGGTAGAACACGCCGAGGCTTGCTACGTTGGCTGGCGTGAAGACCAGGTGGCGGCCGACTACATGACCATGACCTACGACTGCCATGCGGATTTCCGCGCGCGCTGCCCGGCGGTGGTGCACGTCGACGGCACCGCGCGGCCGCAGATCATCCGGCCGCAGGCCGATCCGTTCATGCACGCCCTGCTGCATGCCTGGCATGCCCGCAGCGGCCAGCCGGCCCTGATCAACACCTCCTTCAACCGCCACGAGGAACCGATCGTCTGCGCCCCGCAGGACGCCCTCGGCGCGCTGGAGGACGGCATGGTCGACCTGGTGGTGCTGGGCGAGTCCCTGCTGGTCTGGCGCAAGGGCGAGAACGCCTTCGCCAGGGCGCGCTTCGAGTGAGGCGCAAACCGCAGCGAACCGGCACGGCGACGCGGGAACCGGCATGTACCTGATCTTTTCCGGCTACTTCGCCGCCGAGGGGCTGATCTATCCGTTCTGGCCGACCTGGCTGGCCAGCCTGGGCTTCGGCGCCAGCCAGATCGGCCTGTTGATCGCCGCGGCCTACTGGCCGCAGGTGATCGCCGGGGTGGCGCTGACCTACGTGGCCGACTGGCGCATCGACCAGTTGCGCCTGGCGACCCTGCTGGCGGCCCTGGCCGGCGCCTGCGCCCTGCTGTTCCAGCTGGCCGAGGGCCTGCCCCTGTTCATCGCCCTGAGCGTGCTCTACGGCGCATTCTGGACCAGCGTGCTGCCGCTCACCGAATCCTACCTGCTCAAGCGCGACAAGGCCGCCCTGCAGAACTACGGACGGGTACGCGCGGTCGGTTCGCTGGCCTTCATCCTCACCGCGACCCTGGGCGGCCTGCTGCTCGGTCGGTTCGGCCAGCAACTGGTGCCCGCCCTGGTCGGCCTGACGATGCTGCTCACCGCCCTCGCCTGCCTGTTCCTCCGTCGCCGCAGCCTGCGCCGTCCGGACTCGCCGCTGCCGGGCGCCAGGCGCCGTCCCGACCTGCGCGGGATCCTCCGGCAACGCCCCCTGCTGCTGGCCATCGCCGCGGCGGGAATGATCCAGCTGAGCCACTCGCTGTACTTCACCACCGCCTCGCTGGGCTGGCAGGCGCTGGGCTACTCGTCGTTCTCGGTCGGCGCCTTCTGGGGCCTGGCGGTGATCGCCGAGATCAGCTTCTTCGCCGTCTCCAACCGCATCCTGGACCGCCACCCGGCGCTCCAGGTGATGCTCTTCTCCAGCCTTTGCGCGGCGCTGCGCTGGGGCCTGCTGGCCGGCAGCGAACATCTCGCCGCGATCCTCCTCGGCCAGTGCCTGCACGCCCTCAGCTTCGCCGCCTACCACGCCGCGGTGATGCGTTACATCCGCGACCACGCGCCGGAAAGCGCGCGGGTACTGACCCAGGGAATCTACTACTCTCTGGCGGTAGCGCTGCCCATGGGCCTCGCCAGTCCGGCCGCCGGCTGGCTGTACGAAGGCCTGCCGCAGTGGTCCTATCTGATCATGGCGCTGTTCGCCCTCGGCGGCGCGGTCCTGGTCTGGCTTGCCCTACAGAGTGCCCGAGATGCATCGACTAGCGTTTTCAGCCGTTCTGTTTGACATGGACGGCGTCCTGATCAGCTCCCGCGAAGCCATCGCCGCGGCCTGGAGCCGGGTTGCCGGCGAACAGGGCGTGGCGCTCGGCCCGGACTGCCTGCGCGATCACGTGCACGGTCGCCCGGGCGGCTACACCCTGGACTATCTGTTCGGCCACCTGCCGATGGAGCGCCGGCGGATCCTCAAGCAACGGGTCGATGCGCTGGAGGAAGGCGCCGACTGTCCCCTGCTGCCCGGCGTCGCCGCGGTGATCCGCCAGTTGCGTTGGCTGGACGTGCCCTTGGCGCTGGTCACCAGCAGTTGGCCGGCACGCATCGACCACGTGCTGCGCCAGCACGACCTGCAGGCGGCGTTCCGCACCCTGGTCAGCCGCGACGACGTGGTCCACGGCAAGCCGGCTCCGGATGGCTACCGCCTGGCCGCGGCCAGGCTCGGCGTGGCACCGTCGCGCTGCCTGGTGTTCGAAGACTCCCTCAGCGGCGTGCAGGCCGCCTGCGCCGCCGGCGCGACCTGCGTGGCGATCGGCGAGGAGAGCGGCCTGCTCGCCGCCGGCGCGCGCTGGTCGGTCCGGGATTTCCGCGAGCTGCGGATCGTCCGCGAAGACGACCGGCTGTACTGCCAGCATCGGCACCCCGCCACGACCGGCAGCGAGAGGAGCGTTGGCGTCCCATGAGCCCGACCCTGCAAGATGCCCGGCTGCTCTGGGACTTCCTCGGCCAGGGCCGCTGCCATGTGCCCTGCGAACTGCTGGTGGTATGCGGCTCCTACGACCTGCGGGTCTGCGACCACGCCTGCGAACTGCTCGAACGCGGCCTCGCCGAACGCCTGCTGTTCACCGGCAACACCGGGCACTGGACGCGCCATCTCTGGGTCGAGCCGGAAGCCGAGCTGTTCGCCCGCCACGCCAGGGCACGCGGGGTAAGCGACAGCCTCATCGTGATCGAGCCGCGGGCGACCAACTTCGCCGAGAACATCGCCTTCGCCCGCGAGCTGTTCCCCGACCTGCGCCGCGCGACCTTCGTCACCAAGCCCAACTCGATCCGCCGCGTGGCGCTGACCCTGCCGGTCCGCTGGCCGGGGCTGGAGGGACACGTGGATGCGCCCGACTACGCATTTCCCGACGGCATCTCGAACCTGGTCGGCGTACTCGGGGTGATCGACGAGATGGTTGGCGACCTCGACCGCATCATGCGTTACCCGGCGCTGGGCTTCCAGGTCGCCTGCCCGATCCCGGCGCAGGTCATGGACGCCTGGGAACGCCTGGTGGCGCGGGGTTTCGACCGCCACCTGGTGAACCCGCCGCGCTGAGCTGACAGCTCTGTAATCTTCCCCACAGCTTGCCGACAGGCGCGCGCCGCTAGGGTGTCCGCATCGCCGCACCGCCCTGGCGGGGCCGCGACCTCCCGGCTGCGCAAGCTCGCGCAGTCCGTCCTGCCACCTGCGTGGAAACCAGCGGATGCACAGAACTTCGCGACGCACCTTCGTCAAAGGCCTCGCCGCCACCGGTCTGCTCGGCGGACTGGGTCTCTGGCGCGCCCCGGCCTGGGCCCTGGCCGGGCCGGGCCAGCAGAACCTGCTCGCCGGCGACAGTTTCGACCTGTTCATCGGCGAGACCCCGGTGAACCTCAGCGGCTCGCCGGCCACCGCCATGACCATCAACGGTTCGCTGCCCGGCCCGACCCTGCGCTGGCGCGAAGGCGACAACGTGACCCTGCGGGTGCGCAACCGCCTCGCCGAGGACACCTCGATCCACTGGCACGGCATCATCCTGCCGGCCAATATGGATGGCGTACCGGGCCTCAGCTTCGAGGGCATCGCTCCCGGCGGTCTCTACGAATACCGCTTCAAGGTCCGGCAGAACGGCACCTACTGGTACCACAGCCACTCGGGGCTACAGGAGCAGGCCGGGGTCTACGGCGCCCTGGTGATCGACGCCCGCGAGCCGGAACCGTTCAGCTACGACCGCGACTACGTGGTGCTGCTCAGCGACTGGTCGGACGAGAAGCCGCAGCGCATCCTCGCCAAGCTGAAGAAGCAGTCCGACTACTACAACTTCCACAAGCGCACCGTCGGCGACTTCATCGACGACGTCAGCGCCAACGGCTGGGCCGCGACCCTGGCCGACCGCAAGATGTGGGCCGAGATGAAGATGAGTCCCACCGATCTCGCCGACGTCAGCGGCTACACCTATACCTACCTGCTCAACGGACAGCCGCCGGACGGCAACTGGACCGGCCTGTTCCGCCCCGGCGAAAAGCTCCGCCTGCGCTTCGTCAACGCCTCGGCGATGAGCTATTTCGACGTCCGCATTCCCGGCCTGAAGATGACCGTGGTGGCCGCCGACGGACAGCACGTCGAGCCGGTCAGCGTCGACGAGTTGCGCATCGCCGTGGCCGAGACCTACGACGTGATCGTCGAACCGGGCGGCGAGCGCGCCTATACCCTCTTCGCCCAGTCCATGGACCGCAGCGGCTACGCCCGCGGCACCCTGGCGCTGGCCGAAGGACTTAGCGCGCCGGTGCCGACGCCCGATCCGCGCCCGCTGATCGGCATGGACGACATGGGCATGGGCGGCATGGACCACGGCGCCATGGGGCATGGCGCGGCGACGAGGCCCGCCAGCGAGATGGACCATTCGAAGATGTCGGGCATGGACATGAATGGCATGGACCATTCGAAGATGGCCGGCATGGACATGAACGGCATGGACCACTCCAAGATGGCCGGCATGGACCACTCCAGGATGGGCATGGACACCATGCCGATGCAGTCCCATCCGGCTTCGGAGGACGGCAACCCGCTGGTCGACATGCAGACCATGACGCCGACACCGAAGCTCGCCGACCCCGGCCTCGGGCTGCGCGACAACGGGCGGCGGGTGCTGACCTACGCCGACCTGCGCAGCCGCTTCGCCGACCCGGACGGCCGCGAACCGGGGCGCACCATCGAGCTGCACCTGACCGGGCACATGGAGAAGTTCGCCTGGTCCTTCGACGGCATCAAGTTCTCCGACGCCGAGCCGCTACGCCTGACCTACGGCGAGCGCCTGCGGATCGTCCTGGTCAACGACACCATGATGACCCACCCGATCCACCTGCACGGCATGTGGAGCGACCTGGAGGACGAGCAAGGCAATTTCCTGGTGCGCAAGCACACCATCGACATGCCGCCGGGCACCCGCCGCAGCTACCGGGTCACCGCCGACGCCCTGGGACGCTGGGCCTATCACTGCCACCTGCTGTTCCACATGGAGATGGGCATGTTCCGCGAAGTGCGGGTAGACGAAGGAGACAACGCATGAGCCGCCAGCCGAAACCCGCCCGCCTGGCCGGCGGTGCCCTCGCCCTGGGTCTGCTGCTGGGCCTGCCGAATCCCGTCGAGGCCGCGCGGGACAATGGCATGGACCACTCGGCCATGGACCACGGCGCGATGCCTGGCATGGACCACGGCCAGAGGACCTCCGCCCCGGCGAAACCCATGGACCACCAGGGGATGGGGCATGGCCGGATGCCGGGGATGGACCACGGCACCGCATCGCCCGCCCCGGCACAGCCCATGGAGCACCAGGGAATGGACCATGGTCGGATGCCGGGGATGAGCCGCGCTGCGCGGCAACCTCCGGCGCAGGCCGCGCCCAGCCAGAGCCGTACGCCGATCCCGGTGCCGACCGAGGCCGACCGCCGTGCCGCCTTTCCGCCGCTGGAGGGGCACAAGGTGCACGACAGCGCGCTGAACAGCTTCTTCCTGCTCGACCAGTTGGAATACCAGGACGCCGACGACGGCAGCGCGCTGGCCTGGGACGCCAGCGGCTGGATCGGCGGCGACATCAACCGCCTGTGGCTGCGCAGCGAAGGCGAACGGCTCGACGGCAAGACCGAGGACGCCGAGGTCCAGGCGCTGTTCGGGCACGCCATCGGTCCCTGGTGGGACCTGGTCGCCGGCGTGCGCCAGGATTTCAAGCCCGGCTCGCCGCAGACCTGGGCGGCGTTCGGCGTGCAGGGCCTGGCGCTCTACGACTTCGAGGCGGAAGTCACCGCCTTCCTCGGCGAGAACGGCCAGAGCGCGCTGCGCCTGGAGGGCGAGTACGACATCCTGTTGACCAACCGGCTGATCCTCCAGCCCAGCGCCGAGGTCAACCTGTACGGCAGGAACGATCCCGCCCGCGGCATCGGTTCGGGCCTTGCCGATAGCGAGCTGGGCCTGCGCCTGCGCTACGAGATCCGTCGCGAGTTCGCGCCCTACATCGGGGTGACCTGGAACCGCTCCTACGGCAACAGCGCCGACCTGGCCCGCGCCGAGGGCGAGGACGACGACGAGGCGCGCTTCGTCGCCGGTATCCGCATGTGGTTCTGAACGCGATCGCGGCCAGCCGCTAGCGGTAGCCGTCGAGCAACGGCGAATCGTCGATGAGGTCGCAGCGTTCCAGCGCTGGCAGGTTGCACGGCCGGTAGTCGGGGCATTCGTCCAGCCGCCGCTGCACCGAACGGTGCAGCTTGACCCGGGTTTCCTGCCCGACCGGTTCCAGCGGCCGCGAGCGCGGCCGGCCACGCGACCAGCGCCAGGCGCGGTTGCCGCTGCGGCGGTCCCAGACCAGCAGCGGCAGCCACTCGGCCAGGCGCCAGGGCCGGGTCATCACCGGCAGGATCGGCGCGGTCGGGTCCGGGCCCTGCTTCGAACGTGCGCGCAACTGGTCGCGGCTGCGCGCCGGGTCGACATGCAGGCCGGCCTCCAGCGCCTCGCCGAGCATCCAGGTAAAGGCCACCAGAGCCAGCCGCGAGTCCTTCGGCGCATAGCCACCGCCGACATCGGAGTGCATGCCGGGGAACCACACCTGCAACACGTCGGACTTGCGGTCCTTCTCGCCGAACCAGAGGTTCTGCCGGAAGAAGCAGCGGCATTCGTCGATGGCCAGGGCCTGGCGGACCACGTCGACCATTTCGTTGTTCGAGGAATACGGCACGGTCAGCGGGTCGTAGACCCAGCCCACCGAGGTCACGGTGTCGAACAGGCCGAGGAAGTGCACCTTCACCTGCCGGCCGAAGACCTTGCGGAAGCGTCCCAGCAGGCCGAAGTCCGGTCCGCGGCGACGCGTGCCGGCCCGCTTGTCTTCGTCGCGGGGCGGCATGCGGGTGGTGAGCAGGGTCCAGGCGTAGTCGAAGAGGTGCGGCTGGTGCGCATCGATCAGGCCCACCGCGCGCAGCATCGCGGCCAGCACGCGCACCGCGTAGGCCCCGCGGGAAAAGCCGAAGAGGAATATCTGGTCGCCGGGCCGGTAGTGCTCGGCGAGGAAGCGATAGGCGCCCTCGACGTTGCGCTTGAGCCCCCAGCCGAAGGCCAGGCCGGCGATCCGCGAGGGAAACTTCTGCCACTCGAACAGGGTTTCCTTCAGGCCGAAGGTGCCGACGCCCTGGTCGTAGTAGGCCAGCACCCTGCGCGGATCGCGCGACAGCGAGCGGTACAGGCGCACCACGTTGGTCGGCTGGTCGCCGAAGCGGTTCGAGGTTCCGTCGATGCAGACCACCAACTGGCGCGGCGCGTCGTTGTCCTGGGCGCTGCCGGCAGGCGGCAAGGCGGAATCGGGGGAGAGATCGTCCATTGGGCTCACGCAGGCAAAGCCTGACTTCCGTCGGCGGTGGATGGGAATGGCGACGCATGATACCCAACCTGGATGATCCGCCAAGCGCACATTGCCGGGAAATGGCGGCAAAGACGAAAAGCCCCTGGCGCCGCAGGGCGAATAACCGCTTCGCGGTTATCCGCAGCCCCTGGCTTCGGCGAGGGCGGGTCGAGCCGGCCGCTCAGCCTGCCCTGGATACCCCGAGGAACGGCTGCCACGCCGGCGCGCCACTATCCGCCGCGGCCTTGAGGGCGGCCACCGCCGCGTCGACGTCGGCCTCGCGGGTGTAGCGACCGAGGCTCAGGCGCACGCTGCGGCCAGCGCTGGCGGCATCGTGGCCGAGGGCGAGAAGCACGTGGGACGGCGCCGGCCGCGCCGAGTTGCAGGCCGAGGTGCTGGACACCGCCAGGCTGGACTCCAGTGCCTGGGGGACAAAGGCCGGGTTGTCGAAGGTCAGGTTCAGGGTATGCGCGATGCGTGCGTCGGCGCTGCCGTTCAGGCGCCAGCCGTCGATCTGCGCCAGCCCCTCCAGCAGACGCCGCTGGAGTCCGGCGATGCGCCTGCCCTCCTCCTCGAAAAGCTCGCCGGCGAGGGCGAAGGCCTCGCCCATACCGACGATCTGGTGGGTCGCCAGGGTCCCGGAACGCAGGCCCTGCTCGTGTCCGCCGCCGTGGATCTGCGCCTTCAGCCGCCGCTCGGCGCGCGGCCCGACGTACAACGCGCCGATGCCCTTGGGCCCGTAGGTCTTGTGTGCGGAGAACGACATCAGGTCCACCGCCAGGCGGCCCAGGTCGATCTCCACCTTGCCGCTGGCCTGCGCCGCGTCGACGTGGAACAGCGCGCCGCGCTCGCGCACCCGTTCGCCGATGGCGGCGATGTCGGTCAGGGTGCCGAGTTCGTTGTTGACCCGCATCAGCGACACCAGGCGGGTATCGGCGCGCCAGGCCGCCTCCACCTGTTCCGGCCGGATCAGGCCATCGGTGCCGGGCGCCAGCCAGGTCACGCTCCAGCCGTCATCGGCGAGTTGCTGCACGGTGTCCAGCACCGCCTTGTGCTCCAGGCGACTGGTGATCAGGTGGCCGGGTGCGTCCAGCGCCTGGGCCACGCCCTTGAGGGCCAGGTTGTTGGATTCGGTGGCGCCGGAAGTCCAGACGATCTGCCCGGCGCTGGCGCCGACCAGCGCGGCCACCTGCTCCCTGGCCCGCTCCACTGCCCGCCGCGCCTGGCGGCCGTAGGCATGGGAATTCGACGCGGGATTGCCAAAACACACCTGGTAGCCGAGACACTCCACCATGGCCCGGATCACGCGCTCGTCCACGGGCGTGGTGGCGGCGTAATCGAAGTACAACGGTAACGAACTCATCGCATTCCCCCAATCGATCGGACGGACCCGGAAGCCGACATGGCTCCTTGTCCCTGACGGGCCCGCAGGCCGATCTTAAGAAAAGCGCCGGGGCGTCTGGAAAGAACCTTTCGGAACATCCTTAGAGTCAGCATGGTTTCCCGCCTCAGATTCCCAGCCCGGCCACCCGCAGATGCTCTTCCAGGCGCAGCGCGGGTATCGCTCCGAGCAACTCGCGGGTATAGGGGTGGCGCGGCTGGCTGAACAGCGCAGCGGCGCTGCCCTGCTCCACCACCCGGCCGTCCTTGAGCACCAGGATGTCGTGGGCCAGGGCGCGTACCACGGCCAGGTCGTGGCTGATGAACAGGTAGCTCAGCCCGTGGCGACGCTGCAACCGACGCAGCAGCTCGACCACCTGGCACTGCACGCTACGGTCGAGCGCCGAGGTCGGTTCGTCGAGCAGGATCAGCGCCGGCTTCAGCACCAGCGCGCGGGCGATGGCGATGCGCTGGCGCTGGCCGCCGGAAAACTCGTGGGGATAGCGTTCCAGGCAAGGCTCGTCGAGACCGACCTCGCGCAGTGCCTCCAGCACCCGCGCGCGGCGTTCGCCGGCATCGCCGATGCCATGGATACGCAGGCCTTCGCCGACGATCTGTTCCACGCTAAGGCGCGGGTTGAGGCTGCCGTAGGGGTCCTGGAACACCGCCTGGAACTGCCGGCGCAATGGCAACAGGCGCTTGCCGTGCAGCCGGTCGAGGCGCTCGCCCTGGAACAGGATCTGCCCTTCGGCCGGCAACAGGCGCAGCAGCGCCTGGCCGAGGGAGGACTTGCCCGAACCGCTTTCGCCGACGATCCCCAGGGTGCTGCCACGGCGCAGCCGCAGGCTGACCTCGTGCACCGCGCGCAGTCCCGCGCGCCGGCGCAGCCAGCCGCCGGGCGCGGGGTAGTCGAGGCTCAGCGCGCGCACCTCCAGGCAGGTCTCGCGGCACGCCACCGGCTCCGCCAGCCCACCCGGCTCGGCCTCGATCAGCAGGCGCGTGTAGGGATGCCGGGGCGAGCGGAACAGCGTCTCGCAGGCGTTCTCCTCGACGATCTGGCCATCGCGCATCACGCAGACCCGATCGGCGACCCGGCGCACCAGGTTGAGGTCGTGGCTGATCAGCAGGATCGCCATGCCCAGCCGTCGCTGCAAGCTTTGCAGCAGCTCCAGGAGGCGTTTCTGCACGGTGACGTCGAGAGCCGTGGTCGGTTCGTCGGCGATCAGCAGTTGCGGCTCGCAAGCCAGCGCCATGGCCAGCATCACTCGCTGTCGCTGGCCGCCGGAGAGCTGGTGCGGATAGGCCTCGAGCAGGCGTCGCGGCTGCTCGAGGCCGGCCAGTTCGAGCAGTTCCAGTACCCGCCCGCGCAGCGCGGCGCCACGCAGGCGGCGATGCAGGCGCAGGCCCTCGCCGACCTGGCGGCCGATGCGCTGCAATGGATTGAGCGAGGTCATCGGCTCCTGGAACACCATGCCGATGCGCTGCCCACGAATCGCCAGCAATGCCTGCGGCGACAGGGCGAGCAGTTCCTCGCCGTCCAGGCGCACGCTGCCGCCCAGGCGCGCCGCGCCCGGCAGCAGGCGCAGCAGGGCGTGGGCGGTCTGCGACTTGCCGGAGCCGGACTCGCCGACCAGGGCCAGGGTCTCGCCGGCGCGCAGGCTGAAGTCGATCCCCTTCACGACCTGCGTGTCGCCATAGGCGATGCTCAGGTTTTCCACTCGCAACAGTTCCCGGTTCATCTCATGTCCTCGGATCGAAGGCGTCGCGCACCGCTTCGCCGATGAACACCAGCAGGCTGAGCAAGGTCGCCAGGACCACGAACACGGTCAGCCCGAGCCAGGGCGCCTGGAGGTTGTCGCGGCCCTGCCCGACCAGTTCGCCAAGGCTCGGCGAGCCGGGCGGCAGGCCGAAACCGAGGAAGTCCAGGGCGGTCAGGGTGGTCACCGCGCCACAGAGCAGGAACGGCAGGAAGGTCAGGGTCGCGACCATGGCGTTGGGCAGGATGTGCCGGAACATCACCCCGGCGTCGCCGAGGCCGAGGGTCCGCGCCGCCTTGACGTACTCCAGGTGACGACCGCGCAGGAACTCGGCGCGAACCACGTCGACCAGGCTGGTCCAGGAGAACAGCAGCATGATCGCCAGCAGCCAGCCGACCCCGGGCTGCACCAGGCTGGCGAGGATGATCAGCAGGTAAAGCATCGGCAGACCCGACCAGACCTCGATGAAGCGCTGGCCGAACAGGTCGATCCAGCCGCCGTAGTAGCCCTGCACCGCGCCGGCGCAGATTCCCAGCAACGACGAGGCCAGGGTCAGGCCGAGGGCGAAGAGGATCGACAGGCGCAGGCCGTAGATCACCCGCGCGAGCACATCGCGGCCCTGGTCGTCGGTACCCAGCCAGTTCTCCGCCGAGGGCGGCGCCGGCGCCGGGCGCGCGTAGTTGATGCTGCGGGCGTCGAAGCGGATCGGCGGCCACAGCGCCCAGCCGTCGCGGGCGATGCGTTCGCTCATGAAGCGACCGCGGTAGTCCGGCGGGAACGGCAGCTCGCCGCCGAAGGCGGTTTCCGGATAGTCCCGCAGCACCGGCAGGAACCACTGGCCACGGTATTCCAGCAGCAGCGGGCGGTCGTTGGCGATCAGCTCGGCGAACAGGCAGGTGACGAACAGCGCGAGGAACAGCCGTAGCGCCAGGCGCCCGCGGCGGTTGGCGCGGAACGCGGCGAGGCGGCGGCGGTGCAGCGGGGAAAGGACGATGGCCATCTCACTGTTTCCTCGCGGCGAAGTCGATGCGCGGGTCGACCAGGCTGTAGGCCAGGTCGCCGGCCAGCTTCACCAGCAACCCGAGCAGGGTGAAGATGAACAGGCTGCCGAACACCACCGGGTAGTCGCGGCCGAGCGCCGCTTCGTAGCCCATCAGGCCGAGGCCGTCGAGGGAGAACAGCACCTCGATCAGCAGCGACCCGGTGAAGAACACCGAGACCAGCGCCGCCGGCAGCCCGGCCACCACCAGCAACATGGCGTTGCGGAACACATGGCCGTAGAGCACCCGGCGCTCGCTGAGCCCTTTGGCGCGAGCGGTGGCGACGTACTGCCTGGATATCTCGTCGAGGAAGCTGTTCTTGGTCAGCAGGGTCAGGCTGGCGAAACCGCCGACCACCAGCGAACCCACCGGCAGCGCCAGGTGCCAGAGGTAATCGGCGAAGCGCGCCAGCGGGCCGAGGCGCTCGGCGCCCTCGGAAGCCAGGCCGCGCAGGGGGAACCAGTCCAGGTAGCTGCCGCCGGCGAACAGCACGATCAGGACGATGGCGAAGAGGAAGCCGGGCACCGCATAGCCGATCACCACCAGCGCGCTGCTCCACAGGTCGAAGGCGCTGCCGTGGCGCACCGCCTTGGCCACCCCCAGGGGAATCGACACCAGGTAGGTGATCAGTGTCGCCCACAAGCCCAGGGACAGCGAGACCGGCAGCTTCTCGGCGATCAGGTCGATGACCCGCGCGTCGCGGTAGAAGCTCTCGCCGAAATCCAGCCGGGCGTAGCTCGACAGCATCAGCCAGAGCCGTTGCAGCGGCGGCTTGTCGAAGCCGTACTGGCGCTCCAGGGCGGCCACCAGCTGCGGATCGATGCCGGTCTCGCCGTGGCGCTGCGGTTCCAGAGCGCCATGCCCACCCTCCCCGCCACGCCCCAGCGGGCCGCCGCCGTCGACGCCCTGCAGGCGCGCGATGGCCTGATCCACCGGCCCGCCGGGTGCGGCCTGGACGATGGCGAAGTTGATCAGCAGGATGCCCAGCAGGGTCGGCAGGATCAGCGCCAGGCGGCGCAACAGGTAGCCGCCCATGTCACTGCGCCTCCCGGCTCGGCGCGGCCCGCTCGCGGACTTCCCACCAGGTGTTCAGCCCCAGGCTGTAGCGCGGCGCCTGCGGCGGTCGGCCGAAGCGATTCCAGCTGGCGATCCAGACCTCGTCGGAATACCAGGTCGGGATCAGGTAGTAGCCCCATTGCAGCACCCGGTCGAGGGCGCGCACGGCGGTTTCCAGGGCGGCCCGCGAGTCGGCCTCGACCACCGCCTGGACCAGCCGGTCGATGGCCGGGTCCTTCAGGCCGATGCGGTTGTAGCCGCCGGGATCGGCGTAGCTGGAGGAATGCCAGAAGCTGTACTGCTCGTTGCCCGGCGAATTGGACTGGGAGAAGCTCGAAACGATCATGTCGTAGTCCCGCGCACGTATGCGCTCGATGTATTGCGAAGCGTCCACCTGGCGCAGGCGCATATCGATGCCGATCCGCGCCAGGTTGCGCTGGAACGGCAGCAGCGCGCGCTCCAGGCTCTTGCCCTGGAGCAGGAGGTCGAAGCGCAGCGGCCGTCCGGCGGTATCCAGCAGGCGCCCGTCGACGGCATGCCAGCCGGCCTCGCCGAGCAGGCGGTAGGCCTGCACCAGGCGCTCGTGGATATCGCCGCTGCCGTCGTTCACCGGCGGAGCGTAGGCCTGGCCGAAGACCTCCTCGGGGATCTGCCCGCGCAGCGGCTCCAGCAAGGCCAGTTCGTCGGCGCCGGGCAGGCCGCGAGCGGCCATCTCCGAGTTGTCGAAATAGCTGCGCAGGCGCTTGTAGCGACCGCCGAAGAGCTGCCGGTTGGTCCATTCGAAGTCGAACAACAGGCTCAGCGCCTGGCGTACCCGGCGGTCCTCGAACAGCGGCCGGCGCAGGTTGAACACCAGGCCCTGGAGGCTGGCCGGGTACGGGTAGGGAAAGCTCTCCTGGCGCAACCGGCCATCGCGCAGGGCCGGCGAGTCGTAGCCGCTGCTCCAGGCCTTGACGCTGGTCTCGACATTGATGTCGGCCTGCCCGGCCTTGAACGCCTGCAAGGCCACGCCGCTGTCGCGGTAGTAGTCGAAACGGATCCGCTCGAAGTTGTACAGGCCACGCCCGACCGGCAGGTCGCGAGCCCACCAGTCGGGGTTGCGCCGGTAGCTCACCGAACGCCCCGCCTCGGCCTTCTCCAGCCGGTAAGGTCCGCTGCCCAGCGGCGGCTGCATGCTGCTGCGGTTGAAGTCGCGTCCCTGCCACCAATGCCTGGGCAGCACGTAGAGCTGGGCCAGCACCAGCGGCAGCTCGCGGTTGCCGGCATGACGGAAATCGAAGCGGATGCGCAGGCGATCCTCCACCACCGGCTCGCGGACCTCCTTGTAGTAGGCGCGCCAGAACGGGCTGCCCTGCTCGACCAGGCTATCGAAGGAAAACTTCACGTCCTCGGCGGTGACCGCCACGCCGTCGCTGAAGCGCGCCCGCGGATCGATATGGAAACGCACCCAGCTGTTGTCCGGGGCTTTCTCGATGTAGCGCGCCAGGTAGCCGTATTCGGTGAACGGCTCGTCCAGTGACTGGAAGCCGAGGGTTTCGTAGATCAGCGCGGCCTGGGTCATGCTGATCGGCGTGCCGCGGTTGGCGAAGGGGTTCAGCGTGTCGAAGCTGCCGCTTTCCATCCGCCGCAGGCTGCCGCCCTTGGGCGCCTGCGGGTCGACGAAGTCGAAGTGCTGGAAACCCGGCGGATATTTCGCCGGCTCGTCGTAGAGCGTGATGGCATGGCGCGGCTCGCTGCGGGCCAGGCTGGCGAGCAGGCAGCAGGCGAAGACCAGGATGCGTCCGGGCATGGCTCAACCACCGAAGTGATAGCTGAAGTCCAGCCACCATTGGCGGCCCATGGCGTCGTAGTTGCCGGTGGGATAGTACGGCCAGCCATCGGAGTCGTCCTCCTTGATCTGGTCGAGCAGGTTGTTCACCGTCAGGCCGACGCTGGCGCGTTCGTTGAGCCGGTAGCGGGCGCTGGCGTTGAACACCGTCCACGGGCTCAGGCGCCCGCTGCCAGCGGCGTTGGTAACGCTGCCGTAGCGCACCGCGAAGAGCGTCGAGGTGAACTGTGCGTAGTCCCAGGTCAGGCTGGCGTTGAGTTTGCTGCGCCAGTCGTGGGAGTCGAGGCTGTCGCGCTGGTTCTCGCTGGGGTAGTCGTCGGACTGCTTGTAGTCGTGGGACAACACCAGGGTGTAGCCGAGGGTCGAGGAGAAGGCGCCGTAGTCGCCGGCGCCCCAGCGGATGTTGCTGCGCAGGTCGATGCCGCTGGTGCGCTCCTTGGCCGCGTTGATGGCATTGACGTAGACCTTGTTCAGGCGATTCGGGTCGACGCTGGCGTCGCCGGCGTTGCGTTCGACCCGCGCCAGGGTGTCGCGGCACTGCGCCGAGTCCGGATCGAGCCCGCCGCTACGGCAGGCCGCCTCGTCGCGCAGCAGTTTGTCCGGATCGAGGGTGGTCAGCAGGTCATCGATCTGGATGTGGTAGTAGTCGGCGGAAAAGTCGAACCTGCTCGACGGCGACCAGACGAAGCCGTAGCTCCAGTAGCGCCCGCGCTCGGACTTCAGGTCGGGCGTGCCGCTCTGCACGTAGTCGACCCGGCCGTTCTTGCAGGCGCCGTCGACGCCTTTCTCGCAACCGTAGTAGTCCTTCTGCGCCGGGTAGTAGCCGTTGGCGTCGGCCTGGTAGATGTAGTTCAGGTCCGGCGCGCGGAAGCTGGTGCCGTAGCTGCCGCGTAGCAGCAGGCTGGTCAGCGGGCGCCACTCCAGCCCCAGGTTGTAGGTGGTCTGCTCCTCGGTGCGACCGCTGAACCTGTACTGGTCCCAGCGGCCGGCGGCGGACGCCAGCAGCGTGTCGTGCAGCGGGATGCTGAATTCGCCGCCGGCGGCGTAACGGTCGCGCGAGCCGCCGGAGCTGCTGGCCTTGGAGACGTTGTAGAGAGAGCCGTCGTTGTATTGCGAGTCGGGACGGATCCTGTAGCCCTGCTTGCCCACCTCCAGCACGCCGGCGAAGGCCACCGGGCCGGCCGGCAGGTCGAACAGCTCGCCGTTGCCGGTGAAGCTGTAGGTCTGCGAGTAGGACTCGCTGTGCTGGGTCACGTTGCGCCGCAGGCTGCGCCACTCTTCCTCGCTCAGCGGACGTCCGAGGCGCGCCGGATCGGGATCGTAGACCGGGTAGCCGTCGCGTTCGCCGAGCTTGCGGCCCAGGTACAGGTCGAGGATCCCGGCCGCCGGGGTGTAGCGGGTAGTGCGGTCGCTGCGGTACTCGGAGCGGGTCGCGGCCAGTTCGTATTCCCAAGAAGTATTGGCGACGTGGTCGCTGTAGCCGAGGGTGCCGGTCCAGGACACCTCGCGCCACTTGCTGTTGTTGCTGCTCTTGCCGCCGATCTCCTCGGGCGAGAACAGCCGGTACCAGCGTTCCAGGTCGCCGCTGGAGGCATTGATGAAGTCCGGCGAGGTGAAGGACGGCCCGCGGGTATTGTTCTGCAGGTGGTCGAAGCCGAACAGCAGGTCGGCGAACAGCTTGCCGCTGTCGCTCAGGTGCCAGGTGCCGCCGGCGTAGCCGTCGTAGTTTTCCTTCTTGGTCTGTAGGGTCCAGTAGTTGTTGTAGTACTGGTCGGTCATGCAGCGATAGCCACCCCTGGCGCCCGGCACCGGCGCCACGTTGCCGCCGAACAGGCCGCCGAGGCCGGCGCAGGAGGCGTCGCCGAGGTAGCGTCCGCTCTGCGGGTTCAGCCGGTAGCCGACGTTGTTGCCGTCCGGGTAGCTGTCCATGAAACCGCGCTGGTTGGCCCAGACCGGCTGGCGCTGCTCGACCTGCAGGCCGAACAGGCCTTCGAAGTCGCCCGTCGCGCCGCCGCCGACCAGTTGCAGGCGCTGGTTGTCGCCGCCGCCGCGCTCGGTGGTGCCGGCGCGCAGGTTGACGTCGACGCCATCGAATTTCTTCTTCAGGACGATATTGACCACCCCGGCGATGGCATCCGAGCCGTAGATCGCCGAGGCGCCGCCGCTGAGGATCTCGATGCGGTCGATCATGACCGCCGGGATGTTCGCCAGGTTGGTGAAGTTCACCGAGCCGCCATAGGCGGTCGGGTAGTCGGCGACGCGCCGGCCGTTGATCAGCACCAGCGTGTGGTTGGGGCCGAGATCGCGCAGGTTGAGGGCGTTGGCCGCCGGTTGCCAGGTGTTGCCGTAGTCCTCGCCCTGGGTCATGCCGGTGTTCTGGGTCTGCGTCTGCAAGGCCTCGAAGACGTTGCGGTAGCCACGGTTCTGGATTTCCTCGCTGCTGATCACCGTGACCGGCGACGGCCCTTCCTGCTGGGCGCGGGGAATCCGCGAGCCGGTCACCACCACCCGCTCCAGGGTCTGCTCCGCTTTCGCCGCCAGCGGCTGCACCTTCGCCGCCGGTACGGCCGCGCGCAGCGGCGCGGCGGAAATCACCGCGCCGCGCTCGGAACGGCGGAACTGCAGGCCGCTACCGCGCAGGGCCTGTTCCAGGGCCTGGTCGACACTCAGCGGACCGCGCACCGCCGGCGCCTGCCGGCCGCGCACCAGCGACTGCTCGAAGGAGATCAGCAAGCCGCTCTGTCGCGAGATGCCCAGCAGCACCTGGTCCAGCGGGCCGGCGGCGACGTCGAAGGTGAGCGCCTTGGCGGCGGGCGCGGGCGTCTCCGCACGTGCCTCCGGCGGCGCGGCCAGGGCCGCCGCGAGCAGCGCGGCCAGGGCCAGGCTGGAAGGCAGGCGTGTGGATGGAGCATGGTGCGGCATCGTTCGGTTCCCCCCGAAAACATGGTTTCCAGGGGATGAGCGATGAGCGCGGGAGATTTGCAGGGCAGGCTTGGAACGCTTTGTTCTGAGCTTATAAGCGCGGGCGAATAGGCATAGCGGCGGATAACGCCTCCGGCGTTATTCGCCCTACCCAAAAAGCTTCCCCCAGCTCCGCTACCGGCCTTGCCCCGTGTAGGGCGAATAGCCGCTTGCGGCTATCCGCCGGTCCGAACACGGCGTTATCCGCCCTGCCGCCCTCGGGTCAGTACGTCAGCGCCCCGCACCAGTGCGCGCTCTTCAGTTCCTCGTAGAGCGCGCCGATCTTCAGCGAGCACTGCCGCGACGGCGGGTAGATCAGCGACACCGGGCACAGCGGCGGTTCGAACGGCTGGAGGATGCGTACCAGTCGACGCCGGCGGATCGCCTCCTCGGCCATGAAGCCCATCACCTGGACGATGCCCTGGCCGACCAGCGCCGCGTCGACCAGCGCGTCGGCCACGTCCAGCACCAGGTCGCCGCGCACCGCCAGGCTCAGCGGCTGGCCGTCGCGCTGGAACTGCCATTCCAGCAGCTTGCCGGTGTGCAGGTCGCGCACCGTCGGGCAGTTGTGCCCGGCGAGTTGCTCCAGGCGCTCCGGCGTGCCGTGACTGCGCAGGTATTCCGGCGACGCCACCGTGACCCAGCGCAACGCCGCCAATGGCCGGGCGATCAGGCGCACGTCGCCGACCCGACCGAGACGCACGGCGGCGTCGAAGCCTTCCTCGGTGAGGTCGACCAGGCGATCGGTCATCGCCGCCTCGATCTGCAATTGCGGGTAGCGCCGCGTCAGTTCGCGCAGCACCGGCATGATCACGATCCGCCCGAGCGCCTGCGGGGTGGTGATCTTCAGCGGACCGCTCGGCGCGCACTGGCGGTCCACCAGCAACTTCTCGACTTCCTCCAGTTCCGCCAGCAAGGGTGCGCAGCGCTCGTAGAACAGCTGGCCGTCCGGGGTCAGGCTGACGCTGCGGGTGGTGCGGTGCAGCAGACGCACGCCGAGTTCGGCTTCCAGCCGGCCGATGGCGCGCGACAGGCCGGACTGGGTCAGACCGAGAGAAACGGCGGCCTGGGTGAAGCTACGGGTCTCGGCCACGCGGGCGAGCAACTTGACGGCATTCAGGTCCATGGCGATCTCATCGATGATTATTTTCATCAGTGAAAGGACGGAGAGGCTATTTATCACGATTCCAGCATGAGAAACACTGGCCGCGCCCAACCCAGACCAGGAGTCCCGCCGTGACGGACCGTGCCGCCCCTTCCAACTGGATGCTCGCCCTGCTCGCCTGCGCGCAACTGATCATCGCCCTCGACGCCACCATCGTGTTCGTCGCCCTGCCGGAAATCAGCCGGGCGCTGGATTTTTCGGCGCAACGCCTGCAATGGGTGGTGAGCGCCTATACGGTGGCCTTCGGCGGCTTCCTCCTGCTCGGCGGGCGCGCCACCGACCTGCTCGGCCGGCGCCGCATGTACGTCCTCGGGCAAAGCCTGTACGCCCTCGCCTCCCTCGCGGGCGGCCTGGCCCAGAGCGAGTTGCCGTTGATCCTCGCCCGCGCCGTGCAGGGCCTGGGTGGCGCGCTGCTGTTCCCGGCGACCCTGGCGCTGATCGGCAATCACTTCGCCGAGGGCCCGGCGCGCAATCGTGCCCTGGCGATCTGGAGCATCGCCTCGGCGTTCGGCCTGGCCCTCGGCTCGGCGCTCGGCGGCGCGCTCACCGAGCTGTTCGGCTGGGCCTCGATCTTCCTGGTCAACGTGCCGCTGGCCGGCGCCGCGGCGCTGCTCGCCCTGCGCCTGATCCCGGCCGACGCCCGGCGCCAGCGCGGTCGGCGCTTCGACCTGGCCGGCGCGCTGACGGTCACCGCCGGCGCCACCCTGCTGGTCTTCGCCCTGGTCCAGGGCCCCGAGTCGGGCTGGGATGCGCCCTCGGTACGTTTCGGACTTTACCTTTCCGTCCCGCTGCTACTGGCGTTCCTCGCCATCGAACACTACAGCCGCGACCCGCTGATGCCGCTGCGCCTGCTGGGCAACCGCAACCTGCAGGTGGCGATGCTGCTGACCGCGATCTTCATGAGCAGCTACGGCGTGCAGTACTACTTCCTGGCCATCTACTTCCAGTCGGTGTACGGCTACAGCGTGTTGCAGACCGGCCTGGCGTTCCTCCCGGCGACTCTGCTCTGCACCCTCGGTATCCGCGTCGCCGAGCGCCTGCTGGCCCGCCACGGGGCACGCGCGACGCTGGTCGCCGGCCTGCTGCTGGGCGCACTCGGGCTCGGCCTGCTGGCAGCGTGCCTGCCGCTGGGGCGCGGCTTCCTGGCGCTGCTGCCGGCCATCGTGATCCTCAGCATCGGCCAGGGCATGACCTGGACCGCCATGTGGGTGAGCGCCGCCAGCGGCGTCGATCCCGCCGAACAGGGCGTCGCCTCGGGGATGGCCTCGATGACCCAGCAGATCGGCGGCGCGCTCGGCCTGGCCCTGCTGGTGGCGCTGGCCAACGCCCAGGTGCGCGGCGCCGATGCCGCCAGCCTGCTGGCCAGCCAGGCGCGCGGCATCGAATGGGTGACCGCGCTCAGCGCCCTGCTCGCCCTGTTCGGCGCCGCCCTGGCCCTGCGCCTGCGCCGCGAGGAGCCCGCGGCGTTGCAGCCGAGTCGCGGCTGATCCCGCTCAGGCGTCGCCCAGCTCGGCGCCGAGCTCCAGCGCCAGGGCCTGGAAGGCCAGGCGCGCGGCACCGGGGTGGCTGCCCTGGCGCCAGAACAGCGCCACCTGACGGGTCGGCAGCGCCGGCCGCAGCGCCACACAGCGCAACCCGGCCTGCTGGCGCGCCACCGCCTCCGGCAGGATGCTGGCCAGTCTTCCGCGGCGAACCACGTCGACGATGGCGCTGATCGAGTTCGCCTCCAGCGCAACCCGCGCCGTCACCCCTTGCTGGCGCAGGTAAGCGTCGATATGCCGACGCGTGGCGAAGTCGTCGCGCAACAACGCCAACGGCAACTCCGCCAGCGCTGCGGCGGCCAGCGGCGCGTCCGCCGCCGGGTGTTCCGCCCCCAGCACCAGGCCCAGACGCTCCAGGTAGAGCGGCTGGCTGTCGATCTCCACCGAACCCGGCTCGCTGAAGGCCACGCCAAGGTCCAGGCGATCGTCGATCAGCGCCGCCTCCAGGGCGTCCTGGGGCAACTCCTCGAGGCTCAACTCGATGCCCGGATAGCGCTGATTGAACGGATCCACCAGGGCGCCCACCAGATAGCAGGTGAAGGTCGGCGTCATGCCCAGGCGCAGGCGGCCGCGACTGAGGTCGCGCACCTCGTGGATCGCCCGTTGCGCCGCTTCCAGCTCGCGCAAGGCACGCCGCGCATGAAGCAGGTACAGCTCGCCGGCATCGGTGGGACGCACGCTCCTGCCGGAGCGGTCGAGCAATTGCACGCGCAGTTGCTCTTCCAGTTGCCGCACCTGCTGCGACAGGGTCGGCTGCGAAACGTGCAGCGCCTCGGCGGCGCGGGTGAAGTTGCGATGCTCGGCAACAGCGAGCAGGTAGCGCAGGTGGCGAAGCAGCATGGAAACATCCAACTATAGACCAGACCAATGACTGGAATAATAAACCGGTCTTGGACCCTATGGCTCAATCCGCGCATCCTGGCCCCACCATTCGACGGCCAGGAGCCCAGCGCCATGCGTGACATCATCGACGGCTTTCTCCGCTTCCAGCGCGACGCCTACCCGGCGCGCTCGCAACTGTTCAAGTCCCTGGCCACCCGGCAAGCCCCCAAGGCACTGTTCATCGCCTGCTCGGACAGCCGGGTGGTCCCCGAACTGCTGACCCAGCGCGAGCCCGGCGAACTCTTCGTGATCCGTAATGCCGGCAACATCGTCCCCGGCTACGGGCCGCAGCCCGGCGGGGTCAGCGCCTCGGTGGAATACGCGGTGGCGGTGCTCGGGGTCGGCGACATCGTGGTCTGCGGCCACTCGGACTGCGGCGCGATGGGCGCCATCGCTTCCTGCGCCTGTCTCGACCAGCTGCCGGCGGTGGCCGGCTGGTTGCACCACGCCGAGGCCGCACGGGCGATGAACAGCGCCCACGAACACGCCTCCGAGGCGGCGCGGCTGGACGCCCTGGTGCGGCACAACGTGATCGCCCAACTGGCCAACCTGCGCACCCACCCCTGCGTCGCCCGCGCCCTGGAGCAGGGTCGGCTGAACCTGCACGGCTGGGTCTACGACATCGAAAGCGGCCGCATCGACGCCCTCGACGGCGCTAGCCGGCGCTTCGTCTCCCTCGCCGAGCATCCCGAAGTGCGCGCGGTAGGCGGCGAACCCGGGCAGGCGGTCGCCTGAATCCCTTCCCTCACAACCACCCGCAAGGAGAGTCATCTCATGCAACACAGCCAAGTGTCCCCCAACGCGCGCCAGCAACTGGCCGAGACCGTGGTCCTGAACAAGGCCCGCCTGGGCCTGTCCTGGCAGGACCTGGCCGACGGCACCGGTCTCGCCCTGACCTTCGTCACCGCCGCCCTGCTCGGCCAGCATGCCCTGCCAGAGGCGGCGGCGCGCAAGGTCGCCGCCCAACTCGGCCTGGACGACGACGCGGTGCTCCTGCTGCAAAGCATCCCGCTGCGCGGCAGCATTCCCGGCGGCATTCCCAGCGACCCGACCATCTATCGCTTCTACGAGATGCTGCAAGTCTACGGCAGCACCCTGAAGGCGCTGGTCCACGAACAGTTCGGCGACGGCATCATCAGCGCGATCAACTTCAAGCTGGACATCAAGAAGGTCGAGGACCCGGAAGGCGGCTCGCGGGCGGTGATCACCCTCGACGGCAAGTACCTGCCGACCAAGCCGTTCTGAAGCGTCGCGCCGCCCGGCTCGCCGCCGGGCGCGCGCCTCAGCGGCTGGCGATGCTGACCCAGTAGGGCCCGTGGTAGTCGAGCCGGATCGGTAGGCTCTGCTCCAGCAATGCCAGCGCCACGCCGCTGTCGTCCAGCGGGTAGATGCCACTGACGCGCAGCGCCGCCGCGTCGTCGGCGACGCTGATGATGCCGCGGCGATAGGCGCGCAACGCTTCCAGCACCTCCCCCAGCGGGCGGTCGCGGACCTCCAGCCGGCCATCCAGCCAGGCGCTCTCGCCGCCTTCGGCAGGACCTCGGGCGAGAATCGCCGAGGCGTCGAAACGGGCGCTCTGGCCGCGCTCCAACAGGCATTGCCGTCCGTCGGCAGTGGTGATCCGCACCCGCGACTCGAGCACCACCACTCGCGAGCTGGCGCCGTCATCGCTGACCTGGAAGCGGGTTCCCTGCGCCTCGACCTGGCCACGCCCGGTGTCGACGACGAACGGCCGCGCCGGATCCCGTGCCACGTCAACCAGCAGGCGGCCCTCGCGTAAGCGCAGGCGACGCCGGTAGCCATCGAATTCGGGGCGTACCCGGCTGCGCGCGTCCAGCACCAGTTGGCTGCCATCCTCCAGGCGGAAGCTCTGGCGTTGTCCGGTGCCGGTATACAGGTCGCCGGGCCAGGGGAAGCCGACGATGCCGATCCGCCCCAGCGCCAGCGTCGCCACGCCGAACGCCGCCAGGGCGAGGCTGCGCTGGAGAAACCGGCGACGGGCGGACGGCGCCTCGAGGGCTCCGATCAATTGCTCGGCGCGCAAGCCGTGCAGGGGCTCGTCGCGAAACGACTGCAAGCCCAGGCTGAGCCGGTCGAACACCGCACCGTGCTCGGCATCGGCCTGGCGCCACTGCTGGAACGCCAGGCGCTCCTCGGCGCCGGCATGGCCGGATTGCAGCAGCGCCATCCACTGCGCCGCTTCGTCGAGGATGCGTTCTCGCCTTCCCTGGTTCATTCGGCAAGCACCTGGTAGCACTGCTTGAAGCCCTCGACCATGTACTGGTGGATGCGGCTGACGGAAACCTCCAGCAAGCCGGCGATCTCCACGTAGGTCAGTCCGCCGATCTGGCTATGGATGAAGGCGGCGCGGGCCTTCGGCGAGAGCCCGGCGAGCATGCGCTCCAGGCGCAGCAGGGTTTCCACCACCTGGGCCTGCTCCTCGGCGGACGGCGCGAGGGCCTCCGGAAGCCCGGCCAGGCTTTCCAGGTAGGCGCGTTCCAGGTCCTGGCGCCGCCAGCCGTCGTACATCAGCCGGCGGGCGATGGTGGTGAGCAGCGCGCGCGGCTCGCGGATGCTTGCCGGGTCCGGCAGGGCAAGGACCTTGAGGAAGGTTTCCGAGGCGATGTCCTCGGCGCTGTGGGGGCAGCCGAGGTAGCGCCGCAGGCGCCCGCTCAGCCAGGAATAGTCGTTCTGGAACATCAGGCCGACGAGGCGATTGCGTGTCTGATCCATGCCCATTCCGCACTCTCGTGCTACGAGCCTGCGCCACCGGGCGTCGGGGTGGCAGGCGAAACCTTGATCGGCGGGAGGCGGCGCCGACGTCGGATTGCACGTGTCCCTCCCGCAAACAGCGATGGCAGGCCGCCGGGCCCGCGCGGAAGGCAATATGCCGCAGAAGCTCGAACGCAAAAAAGAATATTAATTAAGGTGTACTTAACTTTTTGGCATTAGAAGATCGCCATCCCGCGACGACTGTCGTCATTCCTTACGAAATGGCAACGCCGCGATCCGCCGAAAGCGGCATACTCGTCAGCTTGTTTCGCCGCGTCGACAACGCCCGTACCAATGTCCGCCTCGCTCCCCAACGACACCCCGCCTGACGAAGCCCTGCCCCTGGTCCTGGCCGGTCCCCTGCTGCGCCGCGCAGAGCCCGGACGCCTGGTGTTCTGGCTGGCCACGTCATGCCCGACGACCATCGAACTGATCCTCGCCAGCGAAGGCGAGGCGGAGCGTCGGGTCCGCCTCGCGGAAGGAACCCACTCGGCCATCCGCATCGGCACCCATGCCTGGCTGCACCTGCTGGATGTCGCGCTCGACCCGCCGTTGCCCTGCGCCCGCCTGGTCGACTACGACCTGCGCCTCGCCGCCGACGGCCGGGAGCCTGCGGGAATCGCCGAATGGGCGCCGCATCTGCTCTACCCCGGTCGACAGCGCGCCAGCCTGGTGCTCAAGCCACGTCTCGACCAGTTGCTCCACGGCTCCTGCCGCAAGCCGCATCACCCAGCGGCCGATGGCCTGCGGCAGGTCGACCGGCTGCTGGAGGAAAACCTGCTGCAGGCCGAAAGCCGCCCGGCGTTGCTGATGATGAGCGGCGACCAGGTCTACGCCGACGACGTCGCCGGGCCGATGCTGGTGGCCATCCATGGGTTGATCCACCGCCTCGGCCTGTACGGCGAACACCTGGAAGGCGCACTGGTGAACGACAGCGAGGCACTCTACGCGCACCCGGCCACCTACTACCGGCGCGAGGACCTGCTGCCCGCCTTCGAGTCCAACGAAGCCCTGCGCGAGCGCTTCTTTGGCGGGGTGAAGAAGCCGATCTTCACCTCGGCCAACGCCCACAACCATCTGGTCGGCCTGGCCGAGGTGCTGGCGATGTACCTGCTGGTCTGGTCGCCGGCGCCCTGGCGCCTGGTCAGGCTGGAACCGCCGCCGGGGCTGGATGCGCGGCACGCGCAGCGCTTCGCCGGCGAGCGCCGGCACATCGAAGCCTTCCGCGATGGCCTGCCCCGCGTGGCGCGGGCGCTGGCGCATATCTCGTCGCTGATGATCTTCGACGACCACGACATCACCGACGACTGGAACCTTTCAGCACGCTGGGAGCTGACCGCCTACGGCCATCCGTTCTCCCGGCGGATCATCGGCAACGCCCTGCTCGCCTACCTGCTCTGCCAGGGCTGGGGCAACGACCCGCAGCATTGCGGCGAATGGCTGGCGCCGGTCGCGGCCCTGATGGAGGGTGCCGCGGCAGACGGCCGGCTGCCCTGCGCCGAGCAGGACCGCCTGCTCGATGCCCTGCTCGACTTCCAGCACTGGCACTACCGGTTGCCTGGCAGCCCGACCCTGATCGTCCTCGACACGCGCACCCGCCGCTGGCGTAGCGAGCGCAACCTGGGCCGGCCCTCCGGGCTGATGGACTGGGAGGCACTGAGTGAATTCCAGCAGGACCTGCTCGGCGAAAAGGCGGCGATCATCGTGTCGCCGGCGCCGATGTTCGGGGTCAAGCTGATCGAGGGCGTACAGAAGCTTTTCAGTTGGATCGGCCAGCCGCTGCTGGTCGATGCGGAAAACTGGATGGCCCATCGCGGCGCGGCCTCGGTGATGATGAACATCTTCCGCCACTCGCGTACGCCGGGTAACTACCTGATCCTTTCCGGCGACGTGCATTACTCCTTCGTCTACGACATCCGGATTCGCCATCGCGAGCGCGGGCCACGGCTCTGGCAGATCACCAGCAGCGGGATCAAGAACGAATTCCCGCGACGCCTGCTGGACTGGTTCGACCGCCTCAATCGCTGGCTCTATGCGCCCTGGTCGCCGCTGAACTGGCTGACCCAACGGCGCAGTCTGGAAATCCGCCCGCGCGTTCCGCAGCACAGCCAGGCCGGCGAGCGCCTGTGGAACAGCGCCGGGATCGGCCAGGTATTCATTGGCGAGGACGGCCGTCCGCGCGCGGTGTTGCAGGTCAATGCCGATGGCTCGCCGGCGACCGCCTTCGAGCGACATCGCGACGTCGAAGACGAACGAGCGGACCAGTCGCCGGTCACGCCGGGTCGCTGAGAGGCCAGAACAAGGGGGACGGGCGGACGCCGCGCCGAGTCATCCGCCCGCCCGGTTTCAGAACGGCCGCTCCTGCACGTCCAGGGTCGCCGCCAGCGCTTGCCAGAGCACCTCGGCGAAGACCCGCTGGGCGTCGCCGGCCAGGTACGCCTGCATGGCCGCGTCATCGCTCCACTCGCTGTGCAACAACCACAGGTCGAGTTCGTAGCGCAGGCAACCGGGCGCGGCCTGGCCCGCCTGCGCCAGCTCTTGCAGGCGCAGGCCGAGGCGGTGCGACTGGCCGCTGCGGGCGCGAATGCTGACCAGGTGACTGGCCCGATTGAACGCTGGCATGCTCTCTGCCTCCTCGACATGGATTCGCCGCTGCGCAAGCGGCACCAGGAGTGGAAGGGCCGGCGGCGCCAAGACGCCGGCCGGCCGCTGTGGGGTGTAAGGGTGACGCATGTGCCCTGCCTCCGATTACCAGTTGCCGGGATGGGTCCGCCGCGCCAGCGTGCCGCCCGCGGCGGGGCCGGAAGGCGAACGGGAAGGCGCCTCGGGGACCAGCGCGCCGTCGCGCACCGGCCGCGAACGGAAGGCACCCGGCGCGCGCTCCGGCGACATGCCGCCCGATGACAGTCTGGCCTGTTGATTTGACATAGGTGTGTCCCCCTGCATGTGTTTCCCATCGGCATGACGGAGATTCCGCCATGCCAGCCAGATTAGGGGGATGGCGCGGGGAATCGGTAGACGGATACTGTCGGGTTCTTGCCTGAAACTGCCGCGTTCCGGTTTTTTCTCATCCGCTTGCGCCCCGTGCGACGAGCTGGCTTGCCTGTTCCTGGCGAATGCTTGCCTGATCCTGCCAACGCGCATCGCGATGAGTGCCTGCCGCCGCGGCGCGCGCTAGTCTTGGGAAGGTTTCCCCCGCGAGTCCCCGCATGAGCGAAAACACCCCGCTTCTTTCCGTCGATCTCCCCGCCGAACTGCGCCAGCGCCAGAGCGAACTGGCGCAGTTGCTGCTCGAGCACTGTCCCAGCGACGGTGTCTACGGCACCGCCGTCGACCCCCTCGCCCTGATTCGCGCCGACGGCCCCACCCTGCCGGCGCGCGGCATGCACAAACCTGCCCTGTGCATCATCGCCCAGGGCCGCAAGGAGGTGCAGTTGGCCGAGGAACGCTATATCTACGATCCGCTGCACTACCTGGTGGTCTCGGTCACCCTGCCGCTGGCCGGCCAGGTGATCGACGCCTCGCCGGACGCGCCCTACCTCTGCGTCCGGCTGGATATCGACCCTGCGGAAATCACCCAGCTGATCTCCGACGCCGGGCCCATGGAAGTGGCCAGCCGGCGCGGCGACCGTGGCCTCTACGTCGACCGTATCGACGCCAGCCTGCTGGATGCGGTGCTGCGCCTGATCCATCTGCTGGACAGCCCGCGCGACATCCCGATGCTGGCGCCGCTGATCCTCCGCGAGATTTTCTACCGGCTGCTGCGCAGCGGCCAGGGCCAGCGCCTGCACGAGATCGCCATCGCCGACAGCCAGGCCCACCGCATCACCCGCGCCATCGACTGGATCAACCAGAACTACGGCAAGCCGCTGCGCATCGAGCAACTGGCCCAGGTGGTCAACCTCAGCCCCTCGACCCTGCACCACCGCTTCAAGGCCGTGACCGCGATGAGCCCGTTGCAGTACCAGAAGCAGCTGCGCTTGCAGGAAGCGCGCCGGCTGATCTTCAGCGAGGGCCTGGAAGTGGCCGCCGCCGGCTACCGGGTCGGCTACGAAAGCCCGTCGCAGTTCAGCCGCGAGTACAGCCGGCTGTTCGGCGCCCCGCCGCTGCGCGACCTGGCGCGGGCGCGCAACACCGCCTAGGGGAACGCGGCAGCGGCCGCGACGGTCAATCGGGAAGCGGCGGCATACCTTCGTCGCCCCGACCGACCTTGCGCAACCGTATCCGCCATGACCCGAGCCCTGCCCCTGCTCCTGCTTGCCCTGTCCCTTCCCGCCGCGGCGACGGACAGCGAGTCGTTCGCCCGCCGCTACCTGGCCTATGTCCATGCCGTCGGCCAGCACAGCGAACGACTCTGGCCCGGCTGGCGGATGGCCGACAAGGCCTTCCTCTACAGCGATGGCCGCAGTACCTGGGTCGCCGATGCCGAAGGCCGCGCGCAGCGCACCACGGCGGCGGGCGACAGCGACCCGGATCTCGACCTGAGCTATGCCTTTCCGCGTTACCGGGGCCGTCCGGCGGTGCTGCTGCAGATCAGCGCCGCGCACCTGCGGAGCAATACCGGCAATAGCGAGACGCTGGCCGCCATCGGCCCGCACGAAGCCTTCCATCGCTACGCCCAGGAAGACTGGCCGGGCCTGCGCAAGCCCGGTGGCTATCGCGGCGACCTGGCCACGCTCGACCCGCGCCCGCGGGAATACCGCTATGCCCTGTTCCAGTCGCTGCTCCAGGCCCTGCGCACGCCCGGGCAGCGCGACAGCTACCTGAGCGACGCCCAGGGCTGGCTGCGCCGCTGGCGCGAAGCGGCTCCCGAGGAAAGCCGGCTGGCGGCGCAGGTCGATCTCAGCGAAGGCACCGCGCGCTACATCGAGATGGCCGCCGCCGCGCGCTACCGCACCGATTTCGCCGAGGATCCGCAACGCTATCGGCAGGCGCTGCGGGAGTACGCCCTGGCCTTCTACGATGCCAACGAGATCGGCGTCGGCGTCGACAGCGAAGCCTACGAGATCGGCGCGCTGGCCGGAGTGCTGCTGGACCTGCGCGACGATGGGGACTGGAAGGAAGCCGCGATGGCCGGCACCTGGCCGCTGGACTACCTGCTGCGCGACCAGCCTCCGGCCTGGAGCGAACTCCCCGACGACGCGCGGGCGCGCGGCGAGCGCTACCGGCGCGAGATGGGCGCCACCCGCCAGCGCCTGGTCGAGTTGCAGGAGGCCTTCGCCGACCCACGGCGACCGCTGCTGGTGATCCCGCAACCGCGACGCACCATCGGCTTCGCCACGGCGGCCAGCGAGGTGCGCGGGGGCTTCTACGTCCTTGCCGACGGGCCGTTCCGCCAGGCCTACCTCGGCGCGCGCTGGAATGTCGGCGAGCTGACCCTGGACGGCGTCGACTACCTGGAGGGCGACGCCGAGGCGTACTGCCCGGGCTACGGCCGTTCGGCGCTGATTCCGTTGCGCGGAGGCGATTGGCGCGAAGGCACGCTGGCGCCGGAAGAACCCGGCCTGCGCGGCCGCCTGGCGACTGCTCGCAGCCTCGTCGACGGGCGGACCCTTTATTGCGCGGCGGAGAATGCTCCTTGAGGACCGACAACGGCGCTACAATGCCCGCTCGCCGCCGCAACCCCGCCGAGGGCTCGCCATGAAGTTCCTGCTGATCGGGCTGATCCGCTTCTACCAGTACGCAATCAGCCCGCTGATCGGTCCCCGCTGCCGCTTCTACCCCAGTTGCTCGCACTACACCCTGGAAGCCATCCGCGTGCATGGCGCGCTGCGAGGCGGCTACCTCGGCGCGCGCCGGCTGCTGCGCTGCCACCCCTGGCACCCGGGCGGCTACGACCCGGTTCCGGAGCGCCAGGAACAGGCGTGCGCCTGCCACAGAACGGCAAAGCCCGGCAAATGAAGCCGGCGAAAAGATCGCAACGGCGACATCCCGCACATAACCGGACCCGCCGGTCGACATGCGGAATTGATAAAACCTATCATTCAGGGTTCATCTCCCCGGCTATCGCCCGGCGCCCCCATGCGCCAGGCGACGCCTGGGAGCTCCGCTCAAACGTTTCATCCTGAGGCACCGATGCCCCGTCATCCCTTCTCCCCTTCCTTCCTCGCCGCCAGCGTCTTCTGCGCCGCCACCCCGGCCCTCGCCGCGCTGCAACCGATCGCCGAGGCGCCGCTGGCCGGCGAAACCGAGTTCCGCTGCCAGTTCAACGCCGACAACAGCACCGATTGCGTGAGCACCTACAGCTTCACCATCCTCAAGCCGAGCGGCCGCGAGATGCTCTCGCGCATCGATCGCAGCTACGCGGAGACCGACAGCCTGATCGTGGAGAAGGCCGAGCTGACCCAGCCCGGCGGCAAGCCGGTGCCGCTGGACCAGTCGCAGATCGATACGCGCACCGCGCCGAACCCGGACCAGGGCTTCCTGCGCGAACGCCAGACCTCCCTGGCGTTCCCCAACCTGCGCGTCGGCACCCGCATCAGCTACACCCTGCGCGAGCACTTCACCGCCAAGCCGCTGAGCACCCAGTTCCACTACATTCTCAGCCGCCCGCCGATGCCGGTGCGCGACGACCGCTTCGTCGCCGAGTTCAAGGCCGAGCGGCCGATCTTCGTGCGCAGCGAGCTGATGGACGCCTATCGCATCGAACAGAGCGCCGACAAGAAGACCCTCAAGGTCAGCCTGAAAAAGCCGCAATACACCAACTACATCAACGAAGCCGGCAACGCCTACCTGCGCCATACCCCGCGCCTGGAGCTGGGCAGTTCGCTGGACCTGCAGGACAACTTCGGCCCGTTCGCCGCGCGCTACAACGAGATCCTCGCCGCGGAGCTGCCCAAGGGCGCCGCGGCGGCCGTCGCCGCGGTGAAGGGCAAGCCGGCCCGCGAGCAGGTCGCCGGCCTGATGCAGTACATCAACGACACCTACCGCTACCTGGGCGACTGGCGCGCCAGCGAGCGCGGCTACGTGCCCTTCTCCCTGGCGGAGATCGAGCGCAATGGCTACGGCGACTGCAAGGACCTGGCGATCCTCCTCGCCGCCATGCTCAAGGCCTCCGGGATCAAGGCCGAACCGACCCTGGTCAGCCGCGGCGACGTGGTCTGGGACCTGCTGGTGCCCGGCATGTACGCGCCGAACCATGCCATCGTCCGCGCCGAGGTGGACGGCAAGACCTGGTGGCTGGACCCGACCAACCCGGTGTTCGCTCCCGGCCGCATCATGCCCGACATCCAGCAGCGCTGGGCGCTGGTGCTGGGCGCCGACGGCAAGGTGCGGCGCGACGAGATTCCGCTGGAAGCGCCCGGCGACACCCTGCGCGTGACCCGCAGCGAGCATTACACCCATGACGGCGAAGCCCGGGTCGAGTCGCGCGTGGAGCTTTCCAATGCGCCGCTGATGCAGCTCAGCGTCGCCGATCGCCAGCGCGGCCGCACCAGCACCGACCAGGACCTGTGCCGCAACTTCGCCAAGGAAGGCAGCGACTGCGTGCTGGAGCGCGACGACAGCCAGTTCGTGCTGCCGCCCAGCTATACGATCAGTGCCAGGCTTACCGACCGCCGCGCCCTCGACCGGCTCGGCGGAGAGTATTTCTACAACCGCCAGGACCTGGCCAGCCAGTGGGACGCGTTCGCCAAGTACCGTAGCGAAGGCCAGTTGGCCGAGCTGTACCTGGGCGAACCGCAGATCACCTCCTACGACATCAGCCTGTCCGGCGGCAAGACTGACGAGCCGGCGCACAGTTGCGAGATCCGCAGCCCCTGGTTCGACATCGACCTGCAGGCCGAACCGGCCAAGGACGGCGGCTACCACTATCGCTACCGGGAAGTGCAGAAGACCAGTTGGCTCAACCACGACGAGATCAACAGCGCCGAGTTCGGCAAGCTGATCGAGCAGAGCCGCGGTTGCGTCGAGCAACTGCGCCTGGTGGTCAAGCTGGACAAGCGTCCCTGAGCGACGCGCGCCCGCTCCGGCGGGCGCGTCCAGCCGCACAGCGGGCGATTCTTCTACTCGCCCGCGCAGCCCTCCAGGCCGAGCGCCTGCTCATAGAAACGCGCCATGCGCTCCGGGTCGGCGACGTACGCCAGCATTCCGCTGGCGAGCCTGTCGCCTACACCTGCCAATCGAGCCGCAGCCCGGATTCGAACGTACGCCTTTCCCCGCTCAGCGGGTCGTCGAAGCGCAGCCCCCTGGCCAGCAGCTTGAGCGGCCGCCGGTAATCGTCGGGGCTGTCCTCGGCGTCCAGCAGCTCGGGATAGAACCCATCGTTCTGGATACCCGCGCCGAGTGCCGCGAGGTGCACGCGCAGCTGGTGCTTCTTGCCGGTCACCGGATACAGCCGGTAGCGCCACCAGCGGCCGTTGCGCTCGGCGACCTCGATGCGCGTCTCGCTGTTCGGCTCGCCCTCGCCTTCGCGCATGCGGAAGAACGGCTCGCCGGGCACCAGGCGGGTCCTGCGCAGCAACGGGAAGTCCAGTTGCGGCAAGGCCGGAGCGATCGCTTCGTAGCACTTGTCGATGCGCCGCTCGCGGAACAGCGCCTGGTAGCGCCCGCGGCTGCCGGGATTGGTCGAGAACAGCACCAGCCCGGCGGTATGCCGGTCGATCCGGTGCAGCGGCACCAGGTCGCGATTGCCGGTGCTGCGGGCCAGCCGCGCCAGGAGCGTCTGCTCGACGTAGCCGCCGGCCGGCATCACCGGCAGGAAGTGCGGCTTGTCCGCCACCAGCAGATGCTCGTCGCGGTACAGGATGCGCGCCTCGAAAGGAATCGGTGCCTCCACCGGCAACTCGCGGAAGTAGTGCACACGCAGGCCTTCGCGATATGCCGCCTGCGGGCCCAGCGCACGCCCCTCGGCGTCCAGCACCCGGCCCCGCTGCATGCGCGCCAGCCAGGTGTCGCGGTCGATGGCCGGGAAACGCGCGCAGAGACAGTCGAGCACGGTGCTCCAGGGACCGGCCGGCAGATGCAGGGTGCTGGCGCGGAGACTGGCATCGGGCAAGGAAGGAGACGACATGCGGCAACTCGGGAAGGACGGGCGACCATTAGGCCGCAGCGCGGCGCACAGGTCAAAGCACGCCGGGGCGAAACGAAGAAACCGCCCGAAGGCGGTTTCTTCCGTGACCCAGGGATCGAATCAGGCGGCGCTCGCCTTGCGCTCTTCCGCCTCGCAGGCGGCTGCGGTGAACAGCACGTCGGTCGAGGAGTTCAGCGCGGTCTCCGCGGAGTCCTGGAGGATCGCGATGATGAAGCCTACCGCCACCACCTGCATCGCCACCTCGCTGGGAATCCCGAACAGGCTGCAGGCCAGCGGGATCAGCAGCAGCGAACCGCCGGCCACGCCGGACGCGCCGCAGGCGCAGATCGACGCCACCACGCTGAGCAGGATCGCGGTCGGTACGTCCACGGCGATGCCCAGGGTATGCACCGCTGCCAGGGTCAGCACGGTGATGGTGATCGCCGCGCCAGCCATGTTGATGGTCGCGCCCAGCGGGATCGATACCGAATAGGTGTCTTCGTGCAGGCCCAGGCGCTCGCAGAGCTGCAGGTTGACCGGGATATTGGCTGCCGAGCTGCGGGTGAAGAACGCGGTCATGCCGCTTTCGCGCAGGCAGGTCAGCACCAGCGGATAGGGATTGCGGCGGATCTTCAGGAACACGATCAGCGGGTTGACCACGAAGGCCACGAACAGCATGCAGCCGAGCAACACCACCAGCAGGTGGGCATAGCCTTTCAGGGCCTCGACGCCGGACTCGGCGAAGGTCGAGGCGACCAGGCCGAAGATGCCCAGCGGGGCGAAGCGAATCACCACCTTGACGATCAGCGAGACGCCGTTGGACAGCTCGGAGAGCAGGTTGCGGGTGGTATCGCTGGCGTGGCGGAAAGCGATGCCGAGGCCGATGGCCCAGGCCAGGATGCCGATGAAGTTGGCCGAGATCAGGGCGTTGACCGGGTTGTCCACCACGCTCAGCAGCAGGGACTGGAGCACCTCGGCGATGCCGCCCGGAGGCGACATCTCGCCCGGATGGCTGGCCAGCACCAGGCTCGAGGGGAAGGCGAAGCTGGCGATCACCGCCACCACCGCGGCGCTGAAGGTGCCGACCAGGTACAGCAGCAGGATCGGCCGGATATGGGTCTGCTGGCCTTGCTTGTGGTTGGCGATGGATGCCATCACCAGGACGAACACCAGTACCGGCGCGACGGCCTTCAGCGCGGAAACGAAGACCTTGCCGATGAAGCCGACCTTGAGCGCGGCGGCCGGGAAGAAGCTGGCGAGCAGCAGGCCGGCGATCAGGCCGACGATGATCTGGCCCACCAGGCTGGTACGCGTCAGCAGATGAAGCAGGGGACGTTCAGGGTATGTCATGCAGATTTCTACTCTTATAGGTGTGTCGAAGGCCGGCCCAGGCAGCTTCCATGCCGAACGACCCTGTGCCGTTCCGCCCCCGCGAAGGGATGGTTCGAGCGAGCCGGGTAGTCTAGGGAAGGACGCGCAGCACCACAGGAAACACCGACCAGCGGATACCGGGCTCCCCCGCCACGGCCATCGAACCGGATCGGGACGGCGTGGATTCTAGCCGTGTCTGCGCTTTTTGGGGGCGTCCAATTCTGTCTGGATTCGGACATGTCGTCGCAGGCGCATTGCCAGCCGGGAGGCCGGAAACCCCTGTGAAAAGGAGGGAAAACGCGAAATTCGCTGTCTGCAGATAGCCAAAGCCCGCCATGAGGCGGGCTTCAGATGGGGGGCTAGTCCGTTAGCCATGGGTCCATGATTGACCCGTCACCGTGAAAATTTCGTGAAGATTACCAATCTTTTTCCTTCACATTTCCGCTGAATCCATTCACCGCTCGCCTCACTGGGTCGGGCTCAGCTCGCTCTCCTGGAAGCGCGGCGGCGGACGGCTGAAGCTGCGAGTCAGGTAGAACAGGTAGCCGAAGCCCAGTCCGGCCCAGATCAGCCCCATCACCAGCGAGGTGCTTTCCAGGTTGAGCCAGAGCACCGCGACGATGGCCGCGCCGAGCAATGGCAGGACCAGGTAGTGGAAATGCTCCTTGAGGCTGCGGTTGCGCCCGCCGCGCACATAGAAATGCACGATCACCGAGAGATTGACGAAGGTGAAGGCCACCAGGGCGCCGAAATTGATCAGCGCGGTCGCCGTCACCAGGTCGAAGGAGATCGCCGAGAGCGCCACCATGCCCACGATGAGCACGTTGATCGACGGCGTACGCCATTTCGGATGGACGAAGCCGAAGATCCGCTCCGGCAGCACGTTGTCCCGCCCCATCACGTACAGCAGGCGCGACACGCTGGCCTGGGAGGCCAGGCCCGACGCCAGGGTATTGATGAAGGTGGCGCAGAGGAAGATCGACTGGAACAGCTTGCCGCCGACGTACAGGGCGATTTCCGGCAGCGCCGCGTCGGGTTCCTTGAAGCGTACGTTGGTCGGGAAATAGGACTGCAGGAAATACGACACGGTGATGAAGATCACCCCGCCGTACAGCGCGGTGAGGAAGATCGCCCGCGGGATCACCCTGCCGGCGTCGCGGGTTTCCTCGGACAGCGTAGTCACCGCGTCGAAACCGAGGAAGGAAAAGCAGAGGATCGTCGCCCCCGCCACCATCGCCGAGAGATGCGCGTGCTCGGAGAAGAACGGCTGGGTACTGAGCACCGTGGCGGTCCCCTCCCCGTTGTTCAGGCCGTGAATCACCAGGCCGATGAAGACCACGATGATCGCCAGCTGGACCAGCACGAAGACGGTGTTGAAATTGGCGACCAGGTTCACGCTCTTGATGTTGATGAGGGTCATGATCAGCACGAACATCACCACCCAGATCCACGGGGCGACCTCGGGGAACAATGCGGTCAGGTAGATCTTCGCCAGCAGTGCGTTGATCATCGGCAGGAACAGGTAGTCCAGCAGCGACGACCAGCCGACCATGAAGCCGACATGGGGATTGATCGCTCGTTGCGCGTAGGTATAGGCCGAGCCTGCGGTGGGGAACTGGCGGACCAGCTTGCCGTAGCTGATCGCGGTGAACAGCACGCCGGCGAGGGCCAGCAGGTAGGCGGTGGGCACGTGTCCCTGGGAAATCCCGGATACGATGCCGAAGGTGTCGAAGACGGTCATCGGGGTCAGGTAGGCCAACCCGATCATGACGATCTGCCACAGCTTGAGGGACTTGCGAAGCTGGGTTCGTTCTGCGGTGGGGGGAGGATTCGACATGGGTATGCTTGCCTCGATTTCTTCTTTTTCTAATGCACAGCAAAGGAAGGCGGACGGGCGGAAACCGCAGGCTTGCCGCCGTCTACCTTCAGCAAGGGTGGGAACCTCGACGGAAGAACGGGCGGGCGGCGCCGGACCGGAGCCGCCCGCCCATGCTCACACGGTGTGCAGGTACCAGTTGTACTCGAGGTCGGAGATCGAGTACTCGAACTCCTCCAGCTCGCTTTCCTTGCAGGCGACGAAGATGTCGATGTACTTCGGATCGATGTACTTCGCCAGGATCTCGCTGTCGTCCAGTTCGCGCAGGGCGTCGCGCAGGTTGTTCGGCAGGCTCGGCTCCAACTGCTCGTAGGAGTTGCCTTCGATCGGGGCACCCGGCTCGACCTTGTTGGTCAGCCCGTGGTGCACCCCGGCAAGCACCGAGGCCAGCAGCAGGTAGGGGTTGGCGTCGGCGCCGGCGACGCGATGTTCCAGGCGTACCGCGTCCGGGCTGCCGGTGGGCACGCGCAGGGCCACGGTGCGGTT